>DATKCJ010000271.1:0-22011 GCA_035513275.1 Opitutaceae bacterium | reverse complement strand
AGCGATCGGCGTGGCACTCATTGTCGCTGCGTTCGCGTCGCGGACTGGGGGGATGCTCGTTGCAGGTTGCGTGCTAACCGGGCTCGGGTCCGGAGTTGTTGCCCGGGCCCTGGTTGATTTCGACCGCGCGGGGCGCGCCGGGATATTTTTCGTCTGTTTCGGTGCTGGTTGGTTTCTCCTTTGGATCCTCTCCGCAGTCGGATTCAAGCGACGGGACACGTGGGCGATGATACCAGGTGGCGCGCTCGTGCTTGTGGGACTAACGCAGCTCTTCCACCCTGACCTGAAGTTCTACCTCAGGATCGCCTTCGATCTCTGGCCCTATGCAGCCATCGCAGTCGGGATCGGACTGCTGCTGCTCTCCGCGCGAAAGCGCTGAAACTCGGTCGAGGGAACCTCACGCCGACTTACGGATCGGCGCGGGGCGCCGTGAGCGCGACTCGAAGAACTCGCGGAGCACATCCATCCGCTTCTGGAGGCGGTCCTCCTCGTCGATCTCATCCTGCGTGCGCTGGTGCTCGATATTGGCCATCGCGCGGCGCATCTTCGTGATTGCGATGTTCTGGAGCTGGCGCACGCGCTCGCGCGTGACGTTGAATTTCTTCCCGACTTCCTCGAGCGTGAGCTCGTCCTTCCCCTCGAGGCCGAAGCGCAGCTTGATGATCTCCGATTCGCGCTCGTCGAGTCCGTCGAGTAGCGCGCGAAGATCCGCCTGCAGGTTTTTCTCGCGAAGGTTTTCGTAGGGATCGATCGCGTTCTCGTCGCCGACGATCTCGCCGAACGGTGTGCCGCCGTCCTCGTCGCTGATGGGCGCGTCGAGCGAGGCCGGGCGCGTGCTCACCGATTTGAGATGGGCGACCTTCGCGGTCGGTATTTGCAGCTCGATCGCGATCTCCTCTTCGGTCGGCTCGCGGCCGAGCTCCTCGGTGAGGGCGTTTGCGACGCGGCGCATTTTTGAAATCTTGTCCACGAGGTGGACAGGCAGCCGGATCGTCTTCGATTGGTTCGCGAGCGCGCGCTTGATCGACTGCTTGATCCACCACGCCGCGTAGGTGGAGAGCTTGCCGCCCTTGGCGGGATCGAAGCGCTCGACGGCCTTGATGAGGCCGATGTTGCCCTCGCTGATCAGGTCGAGCAGGGGGAGGCCGAAATCCTTGTAGTCGTGGGCGATCTTCACGACGAGCCGCAGGTTCGACTTGATCATCAAGTCGCGCGCGCTTCGGTCGCCGCGGTGGATGCGCTTGGCAAGTTGCACTTCCTGCTCGGGGGTCAGGAGCGGGACCTGGCCAATCTCCTGCAGGTATTGCTTGATCGTGCTCCGCTCGCCGACGACCGGCGGGCTTGGAGGGGCAACGCGACCGCGGCCGGAATCGGGCGCCGTCGACTCGACAGACTCATCATCGGCGGAAACACCTTTCCTCGGCCTCGCCCCTGAGAAGCGAGTGCCGTCGGTTTCGAATCTTGTATTGCCCAGCGGATTCATGGTTTCGCCCGTAGGAATGTGATTCCATCGCTCGAATTAGGTTCCGCCGATAGGTCAGGTTTCTATCCAAAACCTGACGACAGGGTGAACCAAAATTCTGATCCCCTGACTAGACGGGGCCATCCGCCCGCAGGTTACTCGACCGTGACCGATTTCGCCAGGTTCCGCGGCTTGTCCACATCGCATTCCCGCTCGACGGCAATGAAGTAGCTCAGGAGCTGGACGGGAATCGTAGCGAGGATTGGGAGCACGGCCTCGTGGCAGGGAGGGATCGTGATGACGTCGTCCGCGAGTCCATCGGGCAGCTCGGCGCCCTCGGTCGTGATGACGATGCACGGGCCGCGGCGCGCCTTGATCTCCTGGATGTTGGCGACGACCTTGTTGAACAGCTCACCGGACGGCGCGAGAAACAGGGTGGGGCAGCTCTCGGAGATCAGCGCGATGGGCCCGTGCTTCATCTCGGCAGCCGGATAACCCTCGGCGTGGATGTAGGAAATTTCCTTCAACTTGAGCGCACCCTCGAGCGCCACTGGGAACATCGACAGCCGTCCGAGGAAAAGAAAATCGGAGCTGCGTGCGTATTTCTTCGCAATCTCGCGGATGCGGTCGGCCTGGCCAAGGACGCGCTGCACGAGCGCCGGCACGCCCTTGAGGGCCTGCACGATCTCCGTGCCGTCGGTGAAGCTCATGTCGCGCATGCGCCCGAGGTAGAGCGCGACCATCGCAGCGAGGGCGAGTTGGGAAGTAAACGCCTTCGTCGAAGCGACTCCGATCTCCGGGCCGACGTGCTGGTAGATGCCGCCGTCCGCCTCGCGGGCGATCGTCGAGCCGACGACGTTGATGATGGCCATCACGCGGAAACCCTTGCGCTTGGCCTCCCGCACCGCGGCGAGCGTGTCGATCGTCTCGCCGGACTGGGTGAAGACGAATACGAGTGTGTTTTTGTCGAGCGGCGAGTTCCGGTAGCGGAACTCCGAGGCATACTCGACCTCGACCGGGATCCGGGCATAGCGCTCGATCAAGTGCTCGGCCACGAGGCACGCGTGCCACGCCGTGCCGCACCCGCAGAAGAGCAGGCGGTCGATCTGGCGGAATTCCCCGGCTGAAATGTTCAGGCCGCCGAACTTCGCGGTGCTCCCGTCGTCGCTGAAACGGCCGCGCATGGTGTTCTCGAGCGCCGCGGGCTGCTCGAAGATTTCTTTCTCCATGAAGTGGGAGAAGTCGCCGAGCTCGGAGTCCTCGACGTTCCATGTCACCTTGTCGATCACGGGCTCCACGTCTTCCTGGTCGACGTTCGAGAGCGCGAAATTCGTCGGCGTAATGTGCAGCATCTCGCCGTCCTTGAGATAGACGACGTTCTGGGTGCGGCTCACCAGTGCGGCCACATCGCTCGCGAGGATGAACTCGCCCTCGCCGACACCAAGGATGAGGGGCGAACCTTTTCGGGCGGCGACGATCTCGTTGGGAGCGTCGGTGCAAAGGACGGCGATGCCATACGCGCCCTCGATGTGGTAGAGCGCCTTGCGGACGCTTGCGAAGAAGCGGCTCGCGTCGCCATCGGGCCGCTCCTTGGCGTAGTGGTAGGCGATCAGGTTGGTCAGGACCTCCGTGTCGGTCTCGGAAGTGAACGTGTAGCCCTTCCCCAAGAGGAACTTCTTGATCGCCCCGAAGTTCTCGATGACTCCGTTGTGGACCAGGGCAAAAAGTCCGTCCGAGCTCACATGAGGGTGTGCGTTGGAGTCGGTGACGCCGCCGTGTGTGGCCCACCGCGTGTGACAAATGCCGGTCGTGCTCTTGAAGTGCCGCGCGGCGACTTTCTTGGCGAGCGGGCCGACCCTTCCGACCTGCTTGACCACCGCAAGCACCGAGTCCTCGAAAACCGCTATGCCAGCGGAATCATACCCGCGATATTCCAGCCGTTTCAGACCCTCCATGAGGATCGAAGCTGCCTTCTGTTTTCCTACGTATCCGACGATTCCGCACATGGTTCTGGTTTTTTGAGTTTACGCTGCTTGTCTCGCCGATAACCTTGGAAAAGGCAATAGGCGCTTTCGATTCGCATGGCTACCAAACCCCAAACTTTAGCGGTGATCATGGGCGGCGGGCGTGGCACACGCCTCTACCCATTAACGAAGGAGCGGTGCAAACCTGCCGTTCCGCTGGGCGGGAAATACCGCCTCGTGGACATCCCGATCAGCAACTGCCTGAACTCGGGAATCAACCGCATCTTCCTGCTTACGCAGTTCCACACCGCGTCGCTTCACAGGCATGTGCAGAGCACATACAAGTTCGATGCATTCGGCGCAGGCTTCGTCGATATCCTGTCCGCCGAACAGACCGAGCAGACGAGCGACTGGTATCAGGGCACGGCCGACGCCGTCCGCCGCAATTTAGTGCACTTCCGAAACCACGCGCACGACCACGTGATCATCCTCTCCGGCGACCAGCTTTACCGGATGGATTGCCAGAACATGATCGACCAGCACATCGCGACGAACGCCGACGTGACGATTGCCGCCAAACCCGTGCCGCTCTCAGCCGTCGAGGGGCTCGGCGTGATGCAGGTGCGCGACGATCTTTCAATCGAGCGATTCGTCGAGAAGCCGAAGGACCCCGCGGTGATTGCCGGCCTTGCGCTCAGTGCGAAGATCGAGTCCGCGCTCAAGGCGAAAGTCACCGAGAAGCAGTGCCTCGCGTCGATGGGCATTTATGTTTTCAAGCGCTCAGTCCTCGAGGCGGCGTTGAACAACACGATGACAGACTTCGGCAAGGAGGTCATACCAGGCCTGCTCGGAAACATGGGCCTCTATGCCTACATTTTCGAAGGTTACTGGGAGGACATCGGCACCGTCCGCTCCTTCTTCGAGGCCAATCTCAGCCTCGCGCACCCTCTGCCGCAGTTTGATTTCTTCGACTCGGCCAACCCGATCTACACGCACCCGCGGTTTCTTCCGCCCTCGAAGCTCAATCAGTGCAGAATGGACCACGTCGTGATCGGCGATGGATCGATCATCACCAACGTCAGCCTCAAGCGCTGCGTGATCGGAGTCCGTTCCGTCATCGGCGATGGCGCCAGCCTCGAGGATGTCATCATGATGGGCGCTGACACCTACGAGGAAGCCGACGACATCGCGCGCAACGAAACCCTTGGCCGCCCTGACATCGGTATCGGCCGCGACTGCCACATCCGCACCGCGATCATCGACAAGAACACGCGCATCGGCGACAACGTCCGGCTCGATCCCGCTGGAAAACCCAGTGGTGTGATTGCGGATGGCATCTCCATCGTTGATGGTATCCTGATCATATCAAAGGGCGCGACAGTGCCCTCGGGAACGATCATATGAGATGAAACGCGTGCTCATCTGCTCGGACGGCTCGGCCTACTCCCAGGTGTGTTGCGAGTATGCCGCGTGGCTCGCGGGCAGGACGGCATGTCGTTTCGAGGTTCTCTACGTCACGGACCTCCGGCAATTCGAGGTGCCGATGATCGCCGACTTGAGCGGCAGCCTCGGCGTGCAGCCCTACCAGGCGATCCTCGGCAAGCTGCAGGAGCTCGAGCAGGAAAAGGCCAGGGTCGTGTTGGAAGAGGCCGCACGTTTCTTCGCAGAGCGCGCGCCGTCGGTCGAGGTCACGACGACCCACCGAACCGGGTTTCTCGTCGATTGCCTCAGCGATTATGAGAAAGACGCCGACCTCGTGATGCTCGGCAAGCGTGGCGAAAACGCGAACTTCGCCACGGAGCACCTCGGTTCCACGATGGAGCGCGTCGTGCGGGCATCGAAGAAACCATGCCTCGTCACCTCGCGTGCCTTCAAGCCCATCGAGCGCGTGCTGCTCGCATTTGACGGCGGCAAGAGCGGCCGGCGCGCGCTCGAGTTTCTCGAGAAGGATGACACGCTGCGCGGACTGGAACTGCACGTCGTCATCGTCGCCGCACGCGAGACGGAGGAAGCTTCGCTCGCCACGCTGCGTGAAGCCGAGGAGCGGCTGACTGCAGCCGGCTTCAATCCCGTTTGCCAGATGATGCATGGCATCCCCGAGGACGAGATCGCCGACTACATCGAAGCCAAGGCGATCAACCTGATCATCATGGGCGCCTACGGTCACAGCCGCATCCGCCACCTAGTGATCGGCAGCACGACAGCCGAGATGATGCGCCAGTGCCGCGTGCCGGTGCTGTTGTTCAGGTAGGGTGGGGCGCAGTCCACGTTGGCGCTTTCATCGTTCTCGTTCTCCTAATCGTTCTCGTATTCGATTTGGGACATTTTCGGATTCGAGAGAACGATTAGGATTACGAGAACGAGCGGAGGGATACCGGCCCCGTAGCTGCCGACGTAAGGAGGCGGAGTATCCTTCAGCCCCGTGACCTCGGCGTCCACAGACCACCTCGTTACCTCGATGGCTACGGAGTTCGGTGGGTGCCAAACTCAAGCGATACAAGCTTGCTCCCCGTAGCAGCCGAGGTAACGAGGCTGTCATGCCCCGGCGTCATCTCCCGCGCCTTCCGCCCGAATACTACCGTGGCAATGCAGTTGTCTTCTGGACACACACGACGCAGGACCGGGCGACCGGGTGGCTTGATGCTGCGAGGCACAGTGCGTTCCGGGAGATCGGCCTCCACGCGGCCATTCGTGAGGATCTTGTTTGTCCGATATACACCATGATGCGTGACCATGTTCATCTCATTTGGATGGGAGTCGCTCCCGAGTCGGACCAACGCGCCGGCACATCGTTTCTTCGTCGTCAGTTTGAACGCCCTCTCGCCCCGGCGAAGTGGCAACGCCAGCCTTTCGATCACTTGTTGCGAGAGGACGAGAGGGCACGGGAGCCTTCGCTGCAACTTGTGCGTATGTTGCGGAGAATCCGGTCAGGAAAGGACTCGTCGAGAAGGCCGGAGACTGGCCTTTCACCGGATGCGTCGTCCCGGGATACCCAAGCTTGAACCCAAACTCTGAAGGCTTTTGGGATTTGTTTTGGCGAATCTACAACGAAGCAGTTGCGCGCGAAAGAGTGGGCAAGTCGGTTGCCCTGCGAGACGAACCCGGCGCGGGTGCAGACGAGCGAGGCTGATGTCCACCTCGTGACCTCGCTGGCTACGGACTTCGATCCGACGTTTAGCTGCCGACGTAAGGAGGCGGACGATCTTCCAGCCTCGTGAGTTCGGCGGCCACAGACCACCTCGTGACCTCGGTGGCTACGGGTCCCGGCGGCTACGAGTGGGCCTTCGCCCTCGCCGCCCTTCTCTGCGCCACGACCGCGACCGCAATTCCCGCGACTCCCATCACGATCGAGTAAAATACGCCGCGGCTCATTCCGAAAATCAGCGACGCGTCCGGCTCACGGAACAGTTCGCCGATGATTCGAAGCACGGAGTAGACGACGAGAAACTCGCCCACGATCCGCCCAGGCGCGATCGCTGCAGTCTTGCCGCGCCAATAGCGCAGTGCGACAAACGCGAAGAGCAACGCGCCTTCCAACCCTGCTTCGTAGAGTTGCGAAGGATGTCGCGGCTGTATCCGCTCCAACGGAGTGCCCGCCGGTTCGCTTCCGGGAAAGATCACCGCCCAAGGCACGTCGGACACGCGGCCCCAGAGCTCGCCGTTAATGAAATTGGCGATCCGCCCGAAGAAGAGGCCCGGCGGCGTGATCATGCACGTGAGATCTGCCAACCGCCAGAACGACACTTTGCGCGAGCGAGCAAACCACATCATCGCGAGCAGCACGCCGATGAAACCGCCGTGGCTCGCCATCCCGCCCTCCCACACGCGCAGCAGCATGAGTGGATCGCGCGCGACTGATCCTGTTTCGTAGAGCAGGAAGTAGCCAAAACGCCCTCCGGCGAGCACGCCGATTACGAGCGCGAAGAGGTAATCCGCATTCTGCCCGACGCCGAGCGGCGAGCGTCCGCGTTTCGACGCGAGATGCAGGAGCAGGAACCCCGCAAGGAAACCGAGCATGTAGGACAACCCGTAATAACGGATGCCGATTGTCTCGGTGAACTTGACCACGAATGGATCGAGGTCGTGGACCCAGTAGCGGTCGGGCAGGGAGCCGGAGTTCATCGCGACGCGTCAGGCCGGCTTTCCATCGGCGGGCTTGCGGCCGACTTTTGTGGCCTTTGTCGTCCGTGATCGCGCGAGTTCGCGCATGTCCACGGCCACGTCGTCCTTCTCGAAAATCTCGCCGCCGAGGATGTGTTCAAAGACATCCTCGAGCGTCACGACTCCGGAGACCGATCCGTATTCGTCGACGGCGACCGCGAGTTGCTGGTGCGACTTCATGAAGAGCTGGAGCGCATCGGCCGCGGTCACGGTCTCGGGGATGAAGTTCACTTCTTGCATCAGTGTGCCGACGACGACCGAGTCCTGGTCGTTGGCCTTGGCCTTGAGCAGGTCGCGCCGACGCACGAGCCCGACCACGTTGTCCAGCGTTTTTTGGTAGACGGGCATCCGGCCGAAGGGGAGGTTGGGGTATTGCTTGAAGACCTCGCCGATTGTCGACGCTGCATTGAGCGCGAAGACGACCGTGCGCGGCGTCATGATCTTTCCCACGCGCACGTCGCCCAGCGAGAGGGCGTTGGCGATGATGCGCGACTCGTCGCGGGTGATGGTGCCGTCCTTCGCGCCTTTTTCCGCAAGCAGTATGATTTCCTCGTCGGAGTTCTCCAGTTTGGGCTGCTTGGGAATGATGAATCGCACGGCCACGCTGCAAAGGTAGGTTATCGGAGCCAGCGCCCGCCGCATCGACCAGATGACCGGCGCCATGGCCGCCTGCATCGGCACGCGATAGACGACGCCGAGGTTTTTCGGAATGACTTCCGAAAACACCAGGATGCCGAAGGTCATCACCGCGGAGATGATGCCGAGGACCGCTTCGCCGAAGAGTTTGATTGCAAGACCGCCGACTATGATAGAGCCGAGTGTGTTGGCGATCGTGTTGACGGTGAGGATCGTCGAGATCGTGTCCTCAAGGTTGGCCCTGTGGTCTTCCCAGAGTGCGCCGCGCTTCGGGCGCGTGCGTTTCAAGGATTCGATCTCCGCCACCGTCGTGCTCAGGACCATCGCCTCGAGAAACGAACAGCAGAACGACACCCCGAGGGTGAACATGATTGCGAGAACGAAGAGAGTCATGGGCCTGCTGAATCGTCTGCTCTCGTGGCATTGCGACGCAAGCATCTCGTGGCGACAGGCCGCTTCACCTTCGAAGGCTCCGATTGTGGCTCGGGCTAAATGCCCAACTCCGATGGCCCTCCTGTCGGGCGTAGAGCCCGACCCACAATAACACAGTTTCCCGCTTGACCGGATTATTGAGCGGCGGCACGCCCTAAGCCGCGTGGCAATGGAGAGAAGCATCATCGCAGACATCGCGGCGTCGCTGTGTGCCATCGCATTTCTCCTCGTCGGATGCGCGACCGCCAACAAGGGGCGCGACCAGCGGATCGTCGTCGAGTCAGTGCCGGCTGGGGCCACGATTCTCGTCGATGGCCGCGAAGTCGGCCGCACGCCCAAGGCGCTGTGGCTCCCGCGTATGAACGGCTACCAGATCACCGTCCGAAAGCACGGTTTTGCCGACGCGACGGACTTTGTGCGCACCGTCGCCAATGAATACGACGCGAAGTTCTTCCGTCTCGGCGCCGACTACGCGACCGGCGCGATGAACGACCTCGTGCCCTCGTCCTTCCGCTTCGAGTTGCGCCCCGCGATCCTGCCCGAGGCAAAGGGATCCGATCCGTATTACGAAATGACATCGCTCATGCTCGAGGCCGACTCAATGCGCGACCGCGGCGAGATCTCACGCCGCGACCACCGATACATTGTCCGGAAGATCGTCGAGTTCTATGAGCAGGATTGAGCGTAGCCCACACCGTGCCGTGCCTCCGTGCCTTGCAGAGCGAAGGAGGGAGGAGCGCGACCTTGCTCGAAAGCGCGGACGGCTTTTCATCCCTGCGCTTCCGCGCAGGGCCCCTTTCCGGATGTAGCCCGCCGCGTGAGCGGCGGGATCTCTTAGGGAGGCTCCGTGCCAACTTCGGATCCCTGTCCTCACGAACAGGGCTACACAATCCTTCCGTCCGCCGCACAGCGCCCACTTTCCACATCCTCCTTGCACGCGCGAATCGCCGGTCCCTAATCGGTTGGGATGGCTGACCTGAAACGAACTCCGCTTTTTGAATTTCACCACGCGCACGGTGCGCGATTTGTCGACTTCGGCGGATGGGAGATGCCGGTTCAATACAAGAGCATCCTCGACGAGCATCGCCTCGTTCGCCGCGCCGCCGGTCTCTTCGACGTGAGTCACATGGGCGAGGTCGAGGTGAAGGGACCGGGCGCGCTCGGATTCCTGAACCGGCTCGTCACAAACGACGTCTCCAAACTCTTTCCCGGTCGCGTGCTCTACACGCCAATGTGCCAGCCCGACGGCGGAGTCGTCGACGACCTGCTCATCTACCGCCGCGGCGAGGAAGATTTCCTGCTCTGCATCAATGCCGGCAACATCGACAAGGACGTCGCGTGGATTCTCGCATCGGCGCGCCCCGGCGAATGCACGATCGAGAATCGCAGCGACGACTTCGCGCTGCTCGCGCTGCAAGGTCCCGCCGCCGCCGCGACCCTCGCGCAGCTTACTGGCGTCGATCTCGCGGCACTCAAGTATTACCACTTCGCGCCCGGCGAGGTCGCGGTCGCCGACTGCCTCATCGCACGCACTGGCTACACCGGTGAGGACGGCTTCGAACTTTTCTGCAAACCAGCCGACGCCGCTTCGCTCGCGACGAAACTCCTCGAAGCCGGCGCCGCACACGGCGTCGATGTCGCCGGTCTCGGCGCGCGTGATAGCCTCCGGCTCGAAGCGGGCTATTCGCTCTACGGTCATGAGATCAGCGAGAAGATCACGCCACTCCAGGCCGGACTCGGCTGGACGGTGAAGCTCGACAAGGGCGACTTCATCGGGCGCGATGCGCTGCTCACGCAGAAGACCGGTGGGATGCCGAGCCGCATCATGTTCTTCCGCACGGGCGACCGCCGTATCGTGCGCGCCGGCACGCCGGTGCTCTCCGGCGGCGAGCAGGTGGGGGAGGTTGTCTCCGGCACGCTGTCTCCGATCCTCAACGAGGCGATTGGCTCCGCGCTCGTGCGCGCAGGCGCCGCCGACCTCTCGGTTGACGTGCGGGGCGACGCCATCAATCTCACCGTCGTGAAGCCGCCCTTCGTTCCGCTTCCTCCGAAACCCTGAGCCGATTTACCATGAGTGTTCGTTCCGACTGTCGTTACGCCAAGTCCCACGAGTGGGCGAAACTGCTGCCCGATGGCAATGTGCTTATCGGAATCTCCGACTACGCGCAAAGCAGCCTTGGCGACATCACCTACGTGCAAGTGCCAAAAGTCGGCGCCGCGCTCAAGGCCGGCGAGACTTTCGGCGTCGTCGAGTCCGTGAAAGCGGCCTCCGATCTCTACGCGCCCATCTCCGGCACCGTCACAGCAGTGAACGGCGCGCTCGATGCGGCTCCGGAGACAGTGAACCGCGCACCGCACGACGACGGCTGGATGCTCAAGCTGCAGCCCGCCACCGCCGCCGACCTCGACGCGCTCCTCTCGCCCGAGGACTACGAGAAGTTGATCGGGTGATCACGCGGAGTAGGGAACCACGAAACACACGAAATACACGAAAGTCGGAGGTAGAACCATTCTGCCCACGGAACTCGCGGAATACACGAATCCGACCGACGTCTGAGAACCAGTAGGCTCTCTTCCGATTCTGATTTCCTCTAATCCGCGTCATCCGAGTATTCCGTGGGCAATTTTTCCTACTCCGAGATCCGGCTTTCGTGTGTTTTGTGTATTTCGTGGTGATCCTCTGACCCGATTCTCACCCCAAGTCCGCCAGCAATCCGCGCACTTCCGACTCGGGATCCTCATGCTGTTGCTCGACTGCGAGCGCGAGCGCCTCGCGCAGGACAACTTTCGCGCCGTCGCGTCGGCCGGCCGCGATGAGCAGCTTCCCGAGCAGGATCCGCGGCACCATCCAATCGCTCTTCCGCGCGCAGCACCACTCGTAGTGCGGAATCGCCTCGGCACCGCGGCCCTCGAGTTCAAGCGCCTGCGCGAGACTGAAGCGATACAACTCGTTCTTCGGATTCGCGCGAACCAGCGCTTCGAACTGCTGCGATCTCATTTCCTCAATCTGCCGAAGGCGCGGCAACGATGGCAATCATGGTCGCAGGTTGAAAATGTGTCGTCGTTCTTCACTGCAGCTTCTCGCGAATCTCTTTATAACGGGTCCGTCCGATCGGAATGCGCACGCCATTCTTCAGCTCAGCCTCGTAGTGGCTGCCCTCGGCCGCGTGTAGCGCCTTCACTTCGCTCATCCGCACAAGGTAGCTCTTGTGGATCCGCTCGAAATCCTCGGGCAGAATCGCCGCCAGTTTCTCGAGGGTCTTGTCGTGCAGTTCGCGGCGGCCGTTTGCCAGCACGAGTTCCGAATAGTTGCCTGCGCCCTGCGCGTAGAGCACGTCGTCGATCGCCACGATTTCCACGCGTCCCGACTTTTTCACTGCAAGGTTTCGCGCCGTGAAAGCCGCGCGTGCCCCGGGGCGGCGAACGCGCTCCAGCGCCTGTGCGAGTCTCTCGCGCGTGAACGGCTTCGGGACAAAGTCGATGACGCCGTATTGAAATGCCTCCAGCGCGCGGTCCGTGTTTGCGGACACGATGATGGTGTGAAACGACGAGGCCACGCTGCGCCGCAGGAGGTCCATCCCGTCCTGCCCCTCGAGGTTCAGGTCGAGCAGCGCGACGTCGACGGAGTTCTCCGCGAGCCATGCACCCGCCTCGCTGAACGACGCGGCCGAATGCAGATTCTCCAACTCGCTCCCGAGAATCTCGCGGCAGAAGCGCACCAGGCGCTGTGCCACGAGTGGCTCGTCCTCGATCACGACCAGCTTCATGATCTTCCTCCCTCGCTAGATCCAGCCTTCCATCGAATGACCGTTTCCCATCCGTCGTCCACCGCGCCTTGGTCGAGGGTCCAGCTCCCGGGGAAACTTTCCTCGAGCCGCGCCTTCACGTAGCGCAGCCCGGTGCCGCCGATTGGACGGCCGGTCGATTCGCGCGTGCGGCCGGGCGAGACAAACGAGAAGCCCGCGCGATCATCCGTCGGCTTCAGGCGGAAGACCGCTCCGCAGTCCGCCTTCTGGTGCACCATTCCATTCTCGATGAGCGTGAGAAAGAGCGCGGGCGGCACGGGTGTGGACTCGTCGACGCCTGTCGTGTCGAGACTCCATTGGCTCCCCGTGCGCACGCTCATCACCCTCAGGTGCGCGCGACAGAGCTCGAGCTCCTGCGCCAGGGGAATGAGCTTCTCCGCGGAGATGCGAGACAGCGACCGCAACTCGTCCGCCAGGTCGTTGATGAGCTTCACCGCGTTGCGAGGGTCCTGCTCTACGATCTCTGTGAGCACTGCGAGCGTGTTGAGCAGGAAGTGCGGTTGCAGGTTCTTCTTCAGCAGTTCGACCTCCATCCGCGCCGCCGTGAGCTGCGCCTCACGCGCCCGCTTGCGCTCGGCCTGCACCTGCGCGCCAAGCGCGGCAAACACGAAAAGCACCAGCCCCTCGATCATCATGAAGAACGTCGGGTCGAGAAACACCCGGCGCTCCGTGCGGACGACCAGAAGCGCCACCACGACGCCCGTGAGCGCGATCCAAGCGCCGCGCCGGCGCTTCCAGCACGCCCAGGCTGCGATGGCGAGCGACGCCAGCAGCATGGACCTGCAGATCCAGAGCACCTTAAGTTCGTAGATCGACGACACCTGCCATGCCAGCGCGAGAATCGGCACGAGTAGCACGAGCCACACGATCTTCCGCGGCACCGCGAACAACTCGAGCAGAAGCCACACGATCAGTCCGCTCGCCACGGTGAGCACCCAGGTGATCGTGAGCAACCGCGGGTAGTGCCAGTCGTAGGTGTAGGGTTGAAGCCAGCGGAGTGCTATCAACCCGTAGAAAACGGCGAGCACCACGCTCACCGTGGTCACGAGCGCGAGAGCCTGTCTTCGCTCGATGAACCAAAACAACACGGCGCCGGTCGCTGCCATCAGCAGCGAGCCCACCGCGCCGACCAGGGGGAAAACCGGCTGGAGCGTCTCATGCCTCAAGCGCTGCGCGAAGTTCACAGGCTGGAAACCAGTGCTGAACTGCGTCGCGGGAAAATTGTAGTGGTAGCTCGACATACGCACCGCAAGCACCGGCGGGCGGCCCTTGCCGAGGAGCGCGTCAGGGATCCGGATGAGGTGGTCGAGCGGTCCAGTCCGCTCGCTTTCGCGGTCCGAGCCCACCACGCCACCGGCAGCCAGACGGTGCCCGTCGAGAAACAGCTCGAAGCTGTAGACCGAGGACACGAACAGCGCGTCGATCGGGGATTCGCGCGTGTCGCTTGGCCAGAGGTAGGAATAGCGGTCGGGCACTGTGGTGGACGCCTCGCGGGCGAGTGGCGCCATCCGGATCCGCACCCAAAAGACGCCGCGGTGCGCGGGAAACTCGGAGAACTTGATTCTTGTCCAGTCCGAGTCGTCCCAATCAGGCGCCGACCAGCGCGGATCGTCGCCGTGCATCAGGCGGATGTCCGCAGGCTGTGCTTCGGCCTCTGGCAGCCAGCAGGCCGCCAACGCAACGAGCAACCACGAGAGAAACCGCCGCATGCCGGAGAAGTAATCGACAGGTGCTGACGCGTCCACGCGATTCCCGAGCGGTTCACACACGTGTCGAGCCGTTCACCCGCCTCGACTGCGCAATTCGCCGGGCGGTCGAGCCGTTGACCCTCGGAGTTTCGAGACGCGCGCGAGCCTCGCGCAACTTCGCACACGTCACCCAGCGGTGACTCAGTTCGCAAAACTTCAGAACCCAAAAAAACATCCGCCATGAATACCAACATCGCCTCAGTTCTCCGTATCGCTGCCATCGTCGCATCGTTGACCTTCGCGACCGCCATCGTCTCCGCCAGGAGCAATACTCCCGCCGATCGCGCCGCCGAGTTGCTCGCCCAGCACGGCACCGTGCATCTCAAGGCCGCCGGTCCCTACGTGCAGGTTGGCACATTCCGCATCTGGGCTGAGGCCAAGCTTGGCAAGCCAAGCGTGCGTATGCCCGATGGCACCTGGCTCTACCGGAACTACGAGATCAAGGGCAGCAGTGCGCACGGCACACTTGTTGTGCGCTTCGACGAAGGTCGCGTGAGCGGGATGTCGCTCGTCACCCGGGCCGTTGAGACCGCAATGCTGGAGCCGAAGGCGACGCCGGAAGGAGTCATGGTCGCGAGCCGCAAGTAATCTCTTCCTCGATCGACTGCACCCGAGCTGCCGCGGCGCACCGCCACGGCAGCTCTTCCTTTATCGAGGATTGATTGGGCGAGGCGCGCTTCCGATTCCGCTCCACAGCAGCCACGCCAGGAAGGCGGCAGCCGTGACATCGTATGCCATACAAAACCCAGGCCACCAGACGGGCACGCCGGGATTGGAGATCAGGTGAGGGTGGAAGAAATCGAAAACTCCGTGCGCGAACAGCGCCGCGGCGACGAGCCAAAGGTTGAACTTGAAGCCAAGCGTCGCGACCAGGATGAACACGCCCATTGCGATCCACTCCAACGTCAGCCCCGCCGGCAAGCCGCCGATCGCGGCGAACAGCCCGTAGAGCATGGCGATGACGATCATCACCGTCGGGTAGAACGCCCTGTCCCGGTCGAGCCCGACGATCCGGGCAAAAACTGAGACGGCTAGCGCAAGGCCAACGCCGATCAGGGATTCCATGGGAAGTTTCTGCGGTTCAACTCGGGGCCTGAGTTTCGAATTGTGGGGTAGGCAATCAGGCTCAGGCGCTTCCTGCAAATACCGCAATCCCCGTCGCGTTGTCGGGGGCGCCGGCGGCGAGTGCTGCGGCGATGAGGAGGTTTGTCGTTTCGTCGGGAGTCGCGGGCGACTTGAGGCACGAGGCGATTGTCCGGTCGTCGAGCACTTTTGTGATGCCGTCTGTGCAGAGCAGGAAACGGTCGCCGGGCTGAACCGTCACGGCCGAGACGTCGATGCCGTCAAGAAACGGCTGGCCAATGCAGCGTGTGAGAATGTGCTCCGCCCAAGGCTGCGGTTCGGCCGGGAGCCCTCGCGCGATCCGTCGCTCGGCTTCTGCGGCGACGGTGTGATCGTTGGTCAACTGCGTGAGTTTGCCGGCACGCACGAGGAAGCACGCCGAGTCGCCGACGTGGACGACCGTCACACCGTCCGCCGTGAAGTGCAGCAAAGTGAGCGTGGTGCCGATGCCTCCGTTCGGACTGACAACCAAGCCGCGCTGCCACACGCGGTCGTTCACCTTTCGCACGAGCGCCTCCCAAGACTCCGGAGTGGCAGGCGTGTTGCGGGCGAATTCTTGTTCAAGCGTCGCGAGCGCAGTCGCCGCAGCCTCGGCACCGCCGCGCATGCCGCCCATCCCGTCGGCGACGGCGAAGAGTCCATCCTCGGGCCGCGCAAGCCAGCGATCCTGATTCTCGCTGCGCACGCGACCGATGTCAGTCTTCGCGGCCCATGTGATCTGCGGCGTCATGGATTGATAGAGATTACACCGGATTGCTCAGGAAACCACAGATTTGCTTGGATGGAAGAACGGAACCTGGCTCGGAGGGTGGACACGAATTACACGAATTGGCTCGAATGGTTTCAAAAGATGGAGTTGAGGGCGGACGTTCGTGGAAATTCGTGCGATTCGTGTCTCACTTCTTGTCCCTATCCGTTGAACGGCTTGAACACCGTCTCCCGGTTTTCGACCGTCATCCGCTCGAACGTTTTCTTCGGAAGGCAATCGAGAAACAGCCGGCCGTAGGCTTTGTGGAGTATACGCGAATCGAGCACCGTAATTACACCGCGGTCGGTCTTTGTGCGAATCAGCCGCCCGGCACCCTGGCGGAACTGCATGAGCGCATCGGGCAGCGTGATGTCGTTGAACGGATTGCCCCCTTGCTCGCGCACCCACTCGGCGCGCGCCTCGGCGACAGGGTGGGAGGGCACGTCGAACGGCAGACGCGTGATGATCACCTGCGCTAGTGCGTCGCCCGGCACGTCGACACCCGTCCAGAAACTGTCGGTGCCGAACAACACGCCGTTTCGCGCGTGTTTGAACTGCCGCGTGAGCTCGGTGCGCGACGTCGACCCGCCTTGAATGAGAATCGGACGTCCCGCCTTCTCGAGCGCGCCGCCGATCTTCGCGGCGACCTGGTTCATGTCGGTGTAGCTCGTGAAGAGCACGAGCGATCCGCCCGCGACTCGCGTGGCGCACCACTCGATGTAGTCGGCGAGCGCGTCGATCGAGAGACGCGCCTCGCCGGGCGTCGGCATCGGCACGTCGGACGCGACGAACACGCGCATGTTGTTTTCGAAGTCGAACGGCGAATCGACGACGATCGCGCGCAAGCCCTCAGCACCGACGCGCCGACGCAACGGCTCGATGTCGCCGCCTGCTGTCAGCGTGGCGCTCGTGAGCACCGCGGCCGTGTCGCGTTCGAACAGCACCTCGCGGATTTGCGGTGCGGGATCGACCGGTGCGCTGCGCACTGCCACCACGCGGCCTTCGCGCCCTGAGCGCTCGACCCAGTGCACGTGCCCGTCGGCCGAGAGCTTCAAGAACTGCCGGATGCCGGAGTGATAGGTCGTGAGCCGCGCGCGCGCTTCGTCGAGCTCGTCGTGCGCCGGACCTTCCTTCTGCCGGTCGGCGAGACCGCCGATGAGCTGGATGAGAATCTTGAACGGCTCGTCGTCGAACTCCGGCAGCACCGATGCCTCGCGCACGCGCACGACCGGCTGCTCGGTGAGGAGCCGCTCGCGAATGAAGCCGAAGAAGAGCGACGCCGAGTCGATGCAGTCGGCCACGAGCATCTGCTCGCGCGTCGTGCCATGGCGCTTGAGCAAGCCGCGCTTGCGCGCCGGATTGTAGAGCGTCTTCAGAAAGTGATCGATGCCGTAGCTGGAAATGCGCAATCCGAAGTGCTCCGTCGCGACCTCCGCCGCCGTGTGCGCCTCATCGAGCACGAGGAAGTCGTCGGGAAACAGTATCCCGCGCGACGCTCCTTTCTCTCCGGCGCCGCCCGCCGCAATGTGCGCGAAGAGCAGGCTGTGGTTCACGATGATGAGGTTCGCCTTCTCGATCCGCGCGCGCGCGCGGCGATAGAAACACGTGTCGGCGTTGCAGTTCTTGCGGCTGCAGACTGCCGAGTCAGCATGCACCCAGTCCCATACCTCCGGGTCGGGCGCCGGCGTGAGCTCCTGCCGCAAGCCGTCCTTCGCAGTGGCGACCCACGCGGCGATTCGTTGCAGCTCCGTCTGCGCGGCGGATTGGAAGAGCTCTGTCTTCGCTTCGACCGCCTGTGCGAGTCGCGTCGTGCAGAGGTAGTTTGCTTTGCCGACGAGCACGGCTGACTTGAAGTCCGCAAAACGATTCAACCTCGGCACCGCGCGAAACAACCGGCGGCACA
This sequence comes from Opitutaceae bacterium, assembly GCA_035513275.1. Taxonomy (GTDB): domain Bacteria; phylum Verrucomicrobiota; class Verrucomicrobiia; order Opitutales; family Opitutaceae; genus DATKCJ01. Next base: position 4,029 of record DATKCJ010000271.1, on the reverse strand, counting down.
GCTCAAGGTCCTTTTGCTGGATCTGCTCCTGCAGTGAAATCGTGTGTGTCGACACGAGCATCGGCCGGTTCGTCGAAACCGCGTGCATCAAGCCCGGCACAAGGTAGGCGAGGCTCTTGCCCACGCCTGTGCCCGCCTCGAAGAGCAGCGGCTCGTTTGCCGCAAACGCCTCCGCCACCTCGAGCGCCATCTGCTCCTGCTCGGGGCGATGCTCCAGCTCGAGCGCGTCGTGCACCCAGCCGCCTTCCTCAAAAGTTTCCCCGACAAGGCCAACCCACTCGCCGCCAGCGGGTCCGGCATCGTTTTCGCGCAGGCCAATCATTCGAACGAATAACGGTTCCGGGCTTTTTTCTGGCAAGCGCTTTTGCGCGACCTACGTTGAAGGGTGAAAAACTCTCCGATGACACGCCCTTCCAGTCCGAGTCCTGACAAGTGGGTCGAAGACCTCGCGCGGTTCCTGCGATCCGAGCCCGGCGTCGAGGCCGTGCGGCTCAATCCGGCGGACCGGAAGGTCTCGGTGGCGACGCTCGGCTCGGTCGACACCGTGCTTCTTGATGCGCGCCTCGCCGGTGTGGTCGCGGCGATCGAGTCGCGGCTCGGCGGTGCGCCTGGCTCGGGAGCGGCGCCCGCGGGCTTTGTCCTGCGGCGCGAGGGCGACTCGGCTGTGCTGTCGAAAGAGTCCTGCGAAACCGCGCCGACATTCTGGAAGTGGCGTGAGTTTCAGTGGCCCGAGGTGGGCGTGCGCGAGGCCGAGAAGCCCGAGGACTGGCGCGTGCTCGCGACTCTCGCGGGCGTGTGTGGCGTGTTTGGCTTGCTGGCATATGTCGTCGCGCGCACGGGCAGCGCTTCCGAGGCCGTCGTGAAGGGACTCTATCTGATCTCGATCGCCGCGGGCGGCTGGGACGCCGCGATCGACGTCGTTGCGAAGCTGAAGAAGCGCGAGATCGACATCCACTTCCTGATGCTCGCAGTCGCCATCGGCGCGATGTCGATCGGCGCCTGGGGCGAGGGCGCGCTGCTGCTGTTCCTCTTCTCCGCCTCGGGCGCGATGGAGGAGTATGCGCTCGCGCGCACGCACCGCGCCGTGGACTCGCTCCTGAAGTCCGCTCCGAAACAGGCGACCGTGATCGGACCTGACGGCAAGGAGCGGATGGTTCCGGTCGAAGAACTCCGCGTCGGTGACACAGTGATGGTGAAGCCCGGCGAGCTGTTTCCCGTCGACGCCATCGTGACCAAGGGTCGCACGGCGGTCGACGAATCGAATCTCACGGGCGAAGCGCGCCCGGTCGACAAGGACGAAGGCGATCCGGTTTTCAGTGGCACGATCAACCTTTGGGGAGTCGCCGAGGTCTCGGTGCAACGGCTTCCCGCTGAGAGCACGCTGCAGAAAATCATCCGGCTCATCCAGACCGCGCAGAAGCTCAAGGCGCCGAGCGAGCGCTTCACCGACAAGTTTGGCGTCCGATACACCTACGCGATTCTCGGTTTGACGGCTGTGATGTTCCTCGTGTGGTGGCTCGCCTTCAGGCTGCCGGCGTTTGAAAACACGATCGAGACGACCTCGGCGTTCTACCGCGCGATGACGCTCCTCGTCGTCGCGAGCCCGTGTGCACTCGTTCTCTCGATTCCGTCTGCCATCCTCGCTGCGATCGCGTGGGGCGCGCGGCACGGAATCCTGTTCCGCGGCGGCGCGGCGATCGAGCGCATGGCCGATGTGAACGTCGTCGCGCTCGACAAGACCGGCACACTCACCACGGGCGAACTCGACGTGATCGGCACCGAAAGTTTCCCGAAGGGTCGCGAGCAGGAGGTGCTCGAACTCGCATGCGCGCTCGAGTCGAAGTCGCAACACCCGATTGCGCGCGCGATCGCGCAACACGGCCGAAAGGCAGGCGTGAAGGAGATTGACGTGCGCGACTTCCAGTCGATCACCGGTCAGGGTGTGAAAGGCGTCGCGGGTGACGCAACGGTGGTCATCGGCCGGCGCGAACTGCTTCACGAGGGCCCGCTCGCGGAATGGATCAAGGACATCCCGCACGCTGCACCCGATCTCTCGGAAGTGTGGGTGATCGGCAAAGGGCTGCTCGGGCGGATCCTCTTGCGCGACGTGATTCGAATCCAGTCGAAGGCCGTGCTGCTGCAATTGCGCGAACTCGGGCTGCGCACCGTGATGCTCACTGGCGACCGCCGGCAGGCGGCCGAGGCCGTCGCGCGCGAACTCGGGCTCACCGAGGTGCGCGCAGGTCTCTCGCCGGAGCAAAAAGTCGAGGCGGTCGTCGCGCTCGGCAAGGACGGCAACAAGGTGGCCATGGTCGGCGACGGAGTGAACGACGCACCGAGCCTCGCCGCAGCCTACGTTTCAGTCGCGATGGGCGCGCGTGGAAGCGATGCGGCGCTCGAGCAAAGCGAAGTGATCCTGATGAACGACCGGATTGAGAATTTCCTTTCGGCGTATCGTCTGAGTCATCGCGCGCGCCGCGTGATCCGACAGAACCTCATCATCTCGCTCGGCACGGTTGTCGTGATGGTCGCCGGCGCGCTCGGCGGCGTGGTGCCGCTGACGATCGGCGTGTTCGCACACGAAGGCAGCACGGTGCTGGTGTGTTTGAACAGTCTGCGACTGTTGTTTGGGAGAGACAGGTGACTTGGCATCAAATCTCCGAGGTGGGGCGGCTTGTCCTCAAGACGCCCAGGCCTTTGCTATCGGTTTGGGCGCGTTAGGGACAACGCGCCCCACCTCGGACCGGAGTGCGGGATACTTAGGAATCGGGTTGCCCGATTCCTCACTCCAGCTCAATCAACACCGGATCGCCCGTCCGCACGCGGTCGAAAAGCTCGATGATCTCGAGGTTGTTCATCAGCACGCAGCCAGCGCTTTGCGGCGTGCCCAGCCGGTCCTCGTGATTCGTGCCGTGGATGTAGACGTAGCGATCGTGCGTATCGACGTCGCCCCCGGCGTTCACGCCGGGCTCGAGTCCGCGCAGCCAGAGGATGCGGGTCGTGACTAGGTTGTCGCCACCCGGAGTGGCGCGGCCTTCGGAGAAATGGAAGCCGGTTGAGGCGCGGCTCACGAACACGATTCCCGGCGGCGTGCCCGCGCCAATCTTCTCCGCAATCGCGTGGAGACCGGTCGGAGTGCCCATGGAGCCCTTCTTGCAAGACGCCGGATTCCGCCCGGTGGAAATGACGTAAGCCTTTACCAGTCGCCCGTCTTCGAAAAACTGCATCGTCTGGCTCGCGATGGAAACATGCAGTGCCCGGTTTGCGGGCTTGATCCCCGCCGCGGCGCACCTATCGATGACTCGTTTGAGCTTTGAATCCAGTTCCATGAGCAAGACCTTCAATGTCGGCATCGTCGGGGCCACCGGAGCAGTGGGTCAAGAGTTGATCCGCCTGCTCGGCCTCCGGAATTTCCCTGTTGGCGAGCTTCGCTTGCTCGCCTCCGCGCGCTCGGCCGGCAAGACGGTCGAGATCGACGGGACAGAACACACGGTCGTCGAGGCGACGCCTGAGGCGTTCAAGGGCCTCGACCTCGCGTTCTTCGCCGCCGGTGGCTCGGTTACGCGCGCGCTCGCCAAAGCTGCGGTCGAGGCCGGCTGCGTCGTGATCGACAAGAGCTCGGCGCTCCGCATGGACCCGGCCGTGCCGCTCGTGATCCCCGAGATCAACGCCGACCAGCTCGCGCGCCATAAGGGCATCGTCGCAAACCCGAATTGCTCGACTGCGGTCATGCTGATGGGCCTGTGGCCGCTGCATGTCGCGTTCGGCGTGAAGCGCGTCGTCGTTTCCACATTCCAGTCGGTGTCCGGCTCCGGCGCCGCAGCGGTGGTCGAACTCGATTCGCAGGTGCGCGCATCGGTCGCGGGCAAGCCGATCGAGCGTCGCGTCTATCCGCACCAGATCGCGTTCAACTGCATCCCGCAGGTCGACACCTTCGGCCTCGACGGCTACACCGGCGAGGAGTCGAAGATGATGAACGAGAGCCGCAAGATCATGGCTCTTCCGAATCTCAAGTTCTCCGCCACCTGC
>DATKCJ010000270.1:0-12481 GCA_035513275.1 Opitutaceae bacterium | reverse complement strand
CGCGCCGCGAGAACCTCTGCCGTGCCGCGCACATGCTTCGCGCGAAATCCGAGCTGGCATGCGCGCAGCTCCGCATCGCTGATCGTCGCGAGCCGTTCCCAGTCGGGCAACGTGTGATAGCCTTCCGCGATCGGATCGCCGAAACGCAGCGCGAGTGCCTCGAGCATCCGGCGGATCTGCACGATCTGTTTTGTCGCGCTGCAGATGAACGCGAGCAGTGTCTCGCCGAATGGCTGCGCGAGCAGGCGCAGCCCGGGAAATTCGCGCACGCAGAGTGCAAGGTGCGGATCGCGCGTCGTCGGCAGCGTCGCCGCCAGCGCATCCCAGTCGCGATCGAGCGCGAGGTAGTGCGGCAGCGAAGCAGCCACGCGCTTTGAAATCGCCGTGGGCGAGGACCATTCGACGCGACCACGCGCGCCCAGGCGCAAGCGCGCAACGTTGTTCGCCCACACTCCGGTCCATGTGCCGTCATCGGAGCGCGTCCATCGAAACGCCGGTCCGCCGTCGAGGATCTCGGCGAGCACTTCGCCCGTCGGCGACCAATTGAGCGCGGTCCACCGCGACCATCCACTGCGGGTCATCGAACGTGTGCGCCTATTGCGGCGTGCTCCAAAGGAAACTCTCCGCAGCGGCCTGCTCGGCACCGCTCGAATCGACGAGCGCGATCCGCCATGCGACTGGTTCGGTCTTCGGGTCGGGCCAGTCGCCACCGGTCAGGCCAAGTTGAAAAACTGACGAGCCCGACGGCACAGATGCAGGAAACTTGAAAACTTCCGACTCCATCTTGCCGGGCCGAATCAAGCTGAGCTCTAGCGTGCCTTCGATGGCAGAAGCGTGCGCGAGCCGCACGAGGAAATAGAGTCCGTCGCGCTTCTCGGGGTTTGTGCGGATGAAAATCTGGGAACCTGGTTTCTCACCTTTACCGAGGAGCTCGGAGAGGCGCACAAACGATTCATCGGTCCGCCACTCGGGCCACACGCGAACGATTTCCGTCGCGTGCACCACGACGGTCGAGGCGAGGAGGGCGAGTGCGAGGATGATGAAACGGACCGACATGAGTGGAGTGGTAACGGGGAAGGTGGCAGCGGGCAAGATGGTTGATTGGTTCGAAGTAGGAGCCCGCTTGCGGGCAATGGATTAGTGTAGATGGCGCGCTTGCCGCGCCACGTTGCGCGGCGAGCGCGCAACCTACAGGAGCAGATCTGCGGCTGGAAGCCGCCGCCACTCAAAATCGCCCGCAGCCGCCGTCGCCTGGCCATGGCGCGACAAGAGCGGGCTTGTCTCCAACAAGGAGGCACCCCCTTCACCACCCCCACGAGCTCTGCGGACGCTGGTTGCGCATTTTCTCGTAGAGCTCCGGATCGAGTTCCTCCACGAAACGACTCGGAGTGAGCAGCATCGCCGGGCCGCCGCGTGCGGTGACGCGTGGATACATCAGGTAGAGTTCGTCGCGCGCGCGCGTGACGGCGACGTAGAACAACCGCCGCTCCTCCTCGAGCCCGTCCTCCTCGATCGCGCGGCGCAGCGGAAACATGCCGTCGGCGAGGCCGATGAGGAAAACGGCGGCGAACTCGAGTCCCTTGGCCTGGTGGACCGTGGTGAGGCGGACGGCGTCCTCATCGGGATCGACCTTGCGATCGCCTGTCTCGGAAGTGAGCAGGACGATCTGCGAAAGCAGATCCTGCATGTCGTCGAACCGCGCGGCGAAACCGATGAGCGAGCGCAGGTCGTCGAGGCGGTTGGTGTAGTCGGGATACGCGCCCTTCAGGTAGTCGCCATACCAGCCCTCGATGCCGACCTCGACGACATCGTGCGGCTTGCGGTGGCGCATGGCGTCGGCCATGTCGCGCAGCGAGTGCGCGAGCTTCGGCCACTCCTCGCGCGAGTCGCGCGCGACTTTCTCGACGACATCGGGCATGAGGAGCGCCTCCATGAAGTCGACGCCGCGCTGCGCGACGCACTCGGCTGCGGTGGCGTGGATTTTCTCCGCGCCTTTCTCGCCAACCTTCGGGAGGAGGATGCAGAAGCGGTGAAACGCGAGCGTGTCCTTCGGATTGAAGACGAAGCGCAGCATCGCGGTGAGATCCTTCACGTGCGCCTGCTCGAAGAAACGCACGCCGCTGGTGATCTGGTAGGGAATGTTGGCGCGCGTGAGCTCGAGCTGCAGATCGAGCGCGTGGTAATGCGCTCGGTAGAGCACGGCGACTTCGCTCAAGCGCACGCCCTCGTCCTGCAAGCCGCGCAGGCGACGGATGATGAACGCGGCCTGTTGGTTCGTGTCCATCGACGGCACGAGGAACGGCTTCATGTTCGACGGGCGCGCGGCGCGCAGCTCCTTCTCGAAGCCGCGGCCGCGTGGCTGGTTCTGGAGGACGCCGTTAGCGAGCGCGAGAATCTCGGGCGTGCTGCGGTAGTTGGTCTCGATGCGGTGTATCACGGTGCCCTCGTGCCGGTCAGGAAACGTGAGGATGTTTTCCACGTCGGCGCCGCGCCAAGAGTAGATGCACTGCGCGTCGTCGCCAACGGCCATGACCTGGTGGTTCGCGCCCATGAGGTCGACGACGCGCGACTGGAGCGCGTTGGTGTCCTGGTATTCGTCGACGAGCGTGTGCTTGAAACGCTGCTGGTAATATTCCGCTGCGTGCGGCGCCTTCTGCAGGATCTCGAGCCAGAACTCGAGGAGGTCGTCGTAGTCGACGACTTGGAGCGCGAGTTTCTTCGCCTTGTAGGCCGCGGCGAAAGGCTCGAGCTGGTCGAGGAGATATTCGTGCTGCGGGAAGAGGCGCGACACGGTTTCGGAGAGCGGCGCGCAAGTATTTCGCGCGAGGCTGTTCATCGTGAAGATCACGCCTGCCTTCGGGTGGGTCTTGTCCTTGAAGAAGCCCTTGTGCTTCTCGTCGACGACGTCGCGCAGGAGCTTCTCGGACTCGTCGGCGTCGAGAATCGTGAATCCGCGATCGAGGCCGACGACGCCGGCGTTGGAGCGAAGAATCTTGTGGCCGATGTGGTGGAAGGTGCCGCCCCAGAATTTGTGGCCGGGCACGCCGGTGAGATCCTCGACGCGGTGGAGCATTTCCTTCGCGGCCTTGTTCGTGAACGTGAGCAGGAGAATCTCCCACGGTTGCACGCCCTGCTTGAGAAGGTAGGCGACGCGATAGGTGAGGGTGCGCGTCTTGCCCGAGCCGGCGCCGGCGAGCACAAGCACGGGGCCGTCCGGCGCAGTGACGGCGTTGTATTGCTCGTCGTTTAGCTCGGCGCGGAAATCGATGTCGGGGATGGCCCCTTCGCTCGCGAGATTGAAATCCATTCGGGAGCCAGAGAGTGGGCGGGCGGGATGCGGACGGGGCAAAGCAAAAATGCCGGACGCTCCCGAAACCGTAGCCGGGCCCGGAGAGAAGCCTAAGAAATCGCCGGTTCGCGCGTGGTGTTCTTGAAACACCATGAAAACATCCATCCTGCTCATTGCCGCCGCGGCCACGGTCGCGGCCCAGACCGCGGAGCCTTCGGGCGCTGCTCTCACGATCTACAACCAAGGCTTCGGCGTCGTTCGCGAGACCATCCCCCTCGATCTCACGCGGGGGGTGAACTCCGTCAGGTTTTCCGGCGCGACTGTCCACCTCGAGCCCGACTCGGTGATTCTTCGCGACCCGACGGGTCTCGTGAATCTCAATGTGCTCGAGCAGAGTTTTCGCGCCGACACGATCAACCAGGGACTCCTGCTTTACCTGAGCGAGGGCAAGGTGATCGACTTCCGCACGTGGCAGGACGGCAAGGAGACCATCGTGCGCGGCAAGGTCATCCGCAGCGGCTACGTGCCGAACACCGCCGCGATGAATCGCTACGGCAACCAGTTCGCACAACGCCAATACAACCTCGGCAACCACAACACCGGCTCGGGGCAGCCGATCATCGAAGTCGGTGGGCTGTTGCGCTTCAGCCTGCCGGGCGAGCCGTTGTTTCCCTCGCTCACGAACGACGCGATCCTCTATCCGACGCTCACGTGGCAACTTCGCTCCGACCGCGATGCGAAGCTCGACGCCGAGCTCAGCTATGTGACCGGCGGCATGGCCTGGGAGGCGGCCTACAACCTCGTCTCGCCCGAGAAGGGCGACACGATTTCACTCGTCGGATGGGTGACGCTCGACAACCAGAGCGGGCGCACGTTTGAAGACGCGGCGGTGAAACTCATGGCGGGCGACGTCAGCAAACTGCAGCCCGATGGCAACGACGTCGGCTACGCGAAAGCGGCGCGGGCGGAGATGGATAGCATGCGTCAGGACGGCGTGACCGAGAAAGCGTTCGACGAGTTCCACCTCTACACGCTTCCGCGCGCAGTCACGTTGCGAAACCGCGAGATGAAGCAGGTCGAGTTTCTGCGCGCCGAGGGCGTGCAGAGCCGCGTGCTCTACATCTACAACGGCGCCGCGATCGATCGTCGCCGTTACCGGGGGTGGAACGCCGAGTCGGTGCGCAACGATCGAGACTACGGCACGGTCTCGAACCCGAAGATCTGGGTGATGCGCGAGTTTGAAAACACGAAGGCCAATGGCCTCGGTGTGCCGCTGCCAAAGGGCCGCACGCGTTTCTATCGCAGCGACGAGGCGGACGGACGGCCGGAATTCACCGGCGAGAACACGATCGACCACACGCCCGAGGGCGAGACGGTGCGGATCTACACGGGCGACGCATTTGACATCGTGGGCGAGCGCAAGCGCACGGACTACGTTCTCAACAGCAGCGGGTCATCGATGGAGGAGGCCTTTGAGATCCGGCTGCGCAACCGAAAGAAGGAAGCGGTCGAGGTGCGCGTGGCCGAGCGGATGTATCGCTGGCTGAACTGGAGTATCGTCGAGCAGTCCGATCCGTTCGTGAAGACGGCCGCGCAGGATGGCGAATTCCGAATCGCGCTGGAGGCCGGCGAAGAGCGCGTGATCACCTACCGCGTGCGATACGATTGGAAGTGAAGAGGGGAGGGCCGCGGTGTCATGTAGCCCGCCGCGTGAGCGGCGGGACTGCGCGTCGCGATCGGAAGGACGCAATTGTAGCCCGCCGCGTGAGCGGCGGGACATTCTGGTGATTGCAGTGCGATCAACCCTCGAGGTCCCTGTCCTCACGGACAGGGCTACACTCCGGATTCAGATCTTCATCAACTCCGCCTCTTTGTTCACGAGGTGCTCGCCGATCTCTTTCATCATCCGGTCGGTGTGCGCCTGGATGTCCTTCTCGAGGCGGCGCTTTTGGTCGTCGGAGAGATCGGCGCGCTTCACGTGATCGAATCCGTCGCGACGAACTGTGCGGATGCTCACGCGCCCTTCTTCGGCGAGGCGATGTGCGACCTTCACGAGCTCGAGCCGGCGATCCTTGCTCATGTCGGGAAGCGGGAGGCGGATGATCGAGCCGTCGATCGACGGGTTGATGCCGATGTTCGCCATCTGGATGGCTTTTTCGACGGCCTTGAGAATCGATTTGTCCCACGGCTGGATGACGATCATGCGGGAATCGGGCGTGGTGATCGCGCCGACTTCCTTGAGGCGCATGTGGCTGCCGTAGGCTTCGACCATGATGCCCTCGACCATCGAGGGCGATGCCTTGCCGGTGTGGATGGCGTTCAGCTCGCTCACAGTGTGATCGAGACTCTTCTGCATCTTGGCGGAGGTCTCTCGGACCAGGGGGTGCTCATGCATGGCAGTATGGGGTTGAAAACTAGCGAGGCTTCGCCTCAGACCACAGGACTACGGACCACGAGACCACCGACCCGATGACCGAAGCTCGTTCCGGAAGTCCGTTGTCAGTGGTCAGTGGTCCGTGGTCTTGCGCGGCTGCCGGAGGAAAGTAGATGAAAGAGTTAGATCGGTTCACAACGAGTTGGGGGATCGAAGGTCCCTGGCGGCGCCTCAGCCGTGGACGAGCGTGCCCACCTTCTCGCCCATGACGGCGCGTTTGAAGACGTGCGGCTCGTTCAGGTTGAAGACGAGAACAGGGACGTTGTTGTCGAGGCAGAGCGAGAACGCGGTCGAGTCCATGACGTTGATGCGCTGGCGCAGTGCATCGATGAACGTGAGCTCCTCGAACTTCACGGCGTCGGGGAATTTCACGGGGTCCTTGTCGTAAACGCCGTCGACCTTTGTGGCCTTCATCAGGATGTCGGCGTGGATCTCGCTCGCGCGGAGCGCGGCCGTGGTGTCGGTGGAAAAATACGGGTTGCCCGTGCCGGCCACGAAAATCACGACGCGCCGCTTTTCGAGATGGCGCATCGCGCGACGCAGGATGAACGGCTCGGCGATCTGGTTCATCGGGATCGAACTCTGCACGCGCGTGAGCACGCCCATCTTCTCGAGGCAGTCCATGAGTGCCAGGCCGTTGATGACGGTCGCGAGCATGCCCATGTAGTCGCCCGTGGTGCGATCGACACCGCGCATCTCGCCGGCGAGGCCACGGAAGATGTTTCCGCCGCCGATCACCACGCACACCTGCACGCCGAGGTCGTGGACCTCCTTCACTTGAGAGCAGATCCGGGTGAGTATCTCGGGGTCGATCGCATCGCCGGACTTTTTGCCGCGGAGCACCTCGCCGCTCAGCTTGAGAACGATCCGCTTGTATTTGAGCGGAGATTTGCCGGCGGGATCTTTCATTCCGCGCGATCAAACCGCGGCGCGAAAGCCCCGTCAATGCCCGAGATGCCCGGGGCAAGTGCTACGGGGACATGAGGTTGGAACGACAGGCCGAATCAGGCGCGCACGCATCCGCGGAGGTTTTTCTGCTTTCATTTTCGCGGGTCATCGGACACGTTCTCGCCCTTCGGCTAAGGAGAGGTGGCAGAGTGGTCGATCGCGCCTGACTCGAAATCAGGTGAGCCCGCAAGGGTTCCGGGGGTTCGAATCCCTCCCTCTCCGCCAGCCTCCGCCGAGCCTACGGCTGGCAGGCCAGCTGAACGTTCGGAATTTCGTTGTGTGCGCCTTCACTATTGGGCGGAGGCTGCCCGCCGTAGGCTTGGCGGAGGAGGGCATTCGCGTTTCGCTCGCGGACGTGCACTACGTCTACGTGATTGAGAGCCTTTCGGACCCACGCCGACATTACGTGGGGTTCACTCACAACCTCAAAGCGCGGCTGGCATACCATAATGCTGGTCAAAACAAATCAACGGTTGCTGGTCGTCCTTGGGTGCTTGCGAGCTACTTTGCGTTCGCGAACGAGCAGAAGGCGATTGCGTTCGAGAAATACCTGAAGAGCGGTTCTGGGAGAACATTCCTCAAGCGGCATTTGCTTTGAACACGCCAGACGCCTGCGTTGTGCATCGCCGATAGGAACGGACGACAGTCGTCGCCACAGAGTCGCGGCATAAAGCCGCTCCTACAATTGGAGCAGAGCTGACTGAATTGACCAGAGCGGCCCTATGCCGCGACTCCGGAATTCGGCTTCGGTTCTGGCTGACTCTCGTGTCTCGTGGCGGAGTAGGCGACTGGCAACCCGAGCACGGCATCCTGCAGCATCCTGTCCGACTGGCCCGTCAGTTCGCGTTTTGCCTGCGCATAGTCATCGAGCGACACGTCTTGCGGCGAGCGTCCCGCCATCACGGCGAGTTCCTCGGTGCGCGCGTGCACGAGGTCACGGACCGCGGGAGTGGAATCTGCGTAGTTGTCGGTAGGGACGAGTTGATCGAAGTGGGTCCGATTCATTTGTGCCTATCGAGAAAGCGAGAGTCGTGGCTTGCGGGTGGGTGCTTTGGGGCAAATGGCGTGAAAGATAGGACACCTTCGCCGCGTTTCGGAATGGTCGCCCTTATCGGCATCGCCAGCAATGGGGTCTTACCCGGTATCCAGGAACCAAAAATTGAACCGCGATCGTGCAACATCCGAGTCTGCGAGGTGTCGCAATGTCGTGCCCCGGCGAAACGGTGGGGGACGCGTAGTTCATGTTCCGACAGCCCGTCAATGAAGCGGGCCTCCGTCATGTAGGCGTCGAACATTCACAGCCATCCGACCGAACCCAAATGGACTCACTCAAACTCAAAGGCCACCTGAACATCGCCAAGGGCAAGCTGAAGCAGAAATGGGCCAAGCTCACGGGCGACAACTTCCAACTGATCGAGGGCAAGCAGGACGAGGCGATCGGTCGGATCCAGAAACGTTCTGCCGCGACGCGCGCCGAGAGCGTGAAATCAACCACGAAGTCCGGCTCCACACGGAGTTCCGCACGCAATCGAACGCCCGGGCATGCGGCGTCGCGAAACCGCACTGAACAATCATGAAAGATCAAGTCTACAAACAAATAGAGATCACTGGCACTTCGACCAAGACAGTCGAAGACGCAGTCGCCAAAGCCATCGCCCGCGCGCACCTCACCGTCAAGCACCTGAGCTGGTTTCAGATCGTCGAGACCCGCGGCAACATCAGCAAGGGCAAGGTGCTGCACTGGCAGGTGACCCTCAAGATCGGCTTCGCCCTCGAGGACTGAGCGAGGCCGCGGGACAAGAGGCTTCGTGTGGAAATCGCTCGCGGATGTATTACTGGGATCACCCCAGTGCGATCCACGTGAAAGGCGGTGTAGAATCGTGCGCAGCATGCCAAAGAAAGCGGACGAGGGTGCCGGAGATGTTCCGGTTGTTTGCATCGGTGGTTCGGCCGGTGGCCTCGACGCGTACACACGTTTGCTCGCTCAATTGCCCTCCGACTCGGGCTTCGCCCTTGTCATCGTGAATCACCTGAGGACTGTCGCCACCCAACTGCACGTGATTCTCCCGAAGTTCACCTCGATGCCGGTCGAGTTGATCTCCGATCGGTTGGAGATCCTCCCGAATCGTGTGTTCATCATCCCGGAACAGCGCGACCTGCATGTTCGCGACGGAGAGTTCCGGCTGGAACCAATTTCCAAGCCCCGGGGATGGCCCGATGTAATCACCGTCTTCCTCCGCTCATTGACCGAGCACTGGCACGGGAAGCTCGTCGCTGTGATCGTATCAGGATACGATGGCGACGGGGCGGACGCGCTTCGGGGCATCAAGGAAGTCGGGGGCATCACCATCGCGCAGAAGCCCGAGACCGCGGTGCAGCCCGACATGCCCGAGACAGCGATCGCGAGCGGGTTTGTGGACTTCATCCTCTCCCCTGAGGAGATCGGCCGGAAGATCGCGCGAATCGCTAAATCGGCGAATTTGGCTGCCGGAGCGGTGCGCTCGCCAACGGGGGGTGGGTAATGCCCCATCGAGAGTGCCACGCGTAGCGAGTATTCTGCCGGCATGAACCTCATTCTCCTAATTGTGGTCTTGCTTCTCGTGTTTGGCGGTGGCGGCTTCTACTTCGGTGGTCCTGCATTTGCCGGCGGCGGCCTCGGCCTGGTTCTATTGATCATTCTCATCATTTATCTGATGGGTGGGTTTCGCGGGAAGAACTGACGCGGGGCGTAGGAAATCCCGGCCGTGCGAGTGACGGCGGCAGCACGACCGGCGGCTCGCTTCTGGGGCGGGCTCGCGGTGGTGTTGATTGTCGGCGTGGAGCGATTTTTGGGACACAGGTTGAAGTCCCGGCCGTTCGAGCTTCTGGTGAGCGACACCTCTCGCGCGAAATCGGGGCGGAACCACGGCGTGTTCCATCGGCTCTAACACGGCCATGAAGATCCGATCCAAGGATTACCGTGTGCCTCCGGGAAAGAAGGTCGACTTGAGAAAGTGGCCGACCCGCGTGGAGCCGCTCTACAAGTCGAAAAAGCACTACGAGAAAAACTTGGAGCATCAGGTGGAAGACCTGAGCGATCTGCAACGGCTCCTGTATGCATCCAACCGGTATGCCGTGCTGCTGATTTTCCAGGCGATGGACGCGGCCGGAAAGGACGGCGCGATCCGGCACGTCATGTCCGGCGTGAATCCGCAAGGCTGCCAGGTCTTCAGTTTCAAACAGCCGTCCGCAGAGGAGCTTGATCACGACTTTCTCTGGCGCACGACCCGTCGCCTGCCCGAGCGCGGGCGCATCGGTATCTTCAATCGCTCCTATTACGAGGAAGTTCTCATCGTGCGCGTGCATCCGGAACTGCTCCTCAACCAGGGACTGCCCGGGAAGCTGGTCGATGAGAAGACGATCTGGCAGGGGCGCTATCGTTCCATCATCGACCTGGAGAAGCACCTGCACCGCAACGGCACGCGCATCATCAAGTTCTTCCTCCACATTTCGAAGGAGGAGCAGCGCCGACGGTTCGTCGCCCGCATCGATGATCCCGACAAGAACTGGAAGTTCAGCACGGCCGATGTGGACGAGAGGAAACTCTGGAATGACTACAAGAGCGCCTACGAAGCGTGCCTGGGTGCCACAAGCATCGCGGAAGCTCCGTGGCACGTTGTGCCCGCCGACGACAAGGAGAACGCCCGGCTGATCATTTCCGAGATCATCCTCGATGTCTTCAGGGGTCTGAAGATGTCATTTCCAAATCTCGGCGCGAAGCACCGGCGGGAGTTGCGTTTGATTCGCAAGCGCCTCTCGAAGTGAAGTCGGGATGATGCTTTACCCGACTGTGGCGCTCTTCACGCGGGCGCGATGCCTCGCAGCGCCGATCGCGATCGGAATGCCGACGAGGAAGATGTGCGCCGCGACTCCGTTCAACAGGCCCGGCCACGGGGGGATCGCGGTGAAGGAGCTGCGCAGCCCGACCAGCATGAACATGACATGGTTGATGAAGAGGTAGGTCGCCAGGCCGTAGAGAGAACCCGCGAGGAACCAGTTCCGCGTGACCTTCTCGATCGGAACGGCGAGGGCGAAGTAAGTCGAAGTGAGAATGAGCGCGATCGAGCAGTGCATCAGGATTCCGAGAACCGTCGACCACGGCGCCATGTTGTAGGACTCCTTGCCGAGGACGACGCTCGCGATGAATTGAAACACGCGCTCGCCCGAACCGCCGCGTGCGACGGTGAAGATCACCGCATCGGCGCCGTCGAGGACTGCAACGACGAACGCGGTGATCAGGATCGCGAGGAGCGTGCGGCGTGATTTCGCCATGTCACCGCCTCACGGCCGCGACAGCACCGTGATCTCCGATCCCACCGCGACTTCGCCTGCCTCGATTACCCGGAAGTGTATGCCGCGCAGATTGAGGTGACGCGTCTCCTTCGCCTGCACAAATGCGAGCCCGTCTGCGCCGAAGCGCGCGCGAAATTTCGAGCAGCCGTTGTGCGGCTCGGGAGTCACCTCGACGAGCGCCGCGCCCACGCGCAGCCGCGTGCCAGCGGGGAGGTTCGCGTCGGAGAGATCGAGGTCGACGAAGAGATTGTCGCCCGCGATCTCGGGCGGCTGGCCGTTGGCGAGAAGCGATGCCACGTCGTGCCGCATGACGGTGACCTGGTTATCGGTGATCCGGTGCGTGTTGCGGCCCCATCCATCGCCGGGCACGCCGTGCTCGGGTGAAAGCTCGACGCGGTCGGGCAGCTCACGCAAGTCGGTCGCGGGCCGACGGACAATCAAGGCGACTCGCCCCGTGTTCTTCGGCGCAGGCGGGAGGCTTCCAAAGTTGTTCTCGAGCTCGG
Organism: Opitutaceae bacterium; assembly: GCA_035513275.1. Classification (GTDB taxonomy): domain Bacteria; phylum Verrucomicrobiota; class Verrucomicrobiia; order Opitutales; family Opitutaceae; genus DATKCJ01. The sequence goes on along the minus strand of DATKCJ010000270.1, from coordinate 975 downwards.
CTCGTGAGAGATGCACGGGTGCGGTGGTGCCGGTCGGGGAGGGCGGAGTGGTCATGACTGCGGGAGTTCTTGTGTCGTTCGCAGAAGAGGCACGGACGCTGCCGATGCGTGTGGTCCGCGTCAACCCGCGCTTTGAAATGCTCGCCAGCGCGCCTCGAGAACGACGATCGTCACGGCGTAGATCGCCACGATCACGATCGGCACGGCGAGAAACCGCGATTCTGGAAATGCCAGCCATACAGCGAGCACCAGCGCCGTGCGCGCGACAGCGTGGAAAATCCCAATCCAGTGGCCAATGATCCACGAAACCGGAAACCACATCAACCCGGTCAGAATGCCGACGCTCAACGGAAGGGACGTGTAGTCGTGATTGAAGAACGGAATCGCGATCGCAAACACGAGAAGCGCCTGCGCGACCGCGGAAAAGAACAGGCGATCGAATTCGTTCCTCGGGCGGGTTTTGTCGAGGAAGTTCTCACCGGTGAACTTCGAGAGGAACATGCCGAGGTAGGCGATCGCCCCCACGCAGGCGAAGAGGGTCATCGAAATCGCGAACGGCTTCAAGAAGAGCGCCGCAACGCCCACGACGCTCCACGCAATCGTGCCTGAGAGTGGCATGGCGAGAAAGCGGCGACGTCTGAAGTCTTCCCGCTGCTGGTCGAGCGAGCGAGCGGGTGGTTGAGATTCGGTTGGAGCCATGGTGGCGAATTCGCCTCACTGTGGATGATGCCCCTTCTGGGCGAAATGATGGGTCATGATCGCGTCCATGCCGTGCATGAAGCCGATGAAGATTGCGACTGTGATCCAGTAGCTGGCGTTGAGGGTCAGGACCTCGCCGGTCTCAGCGTCGACAATCTCGCCAGAGAGAAGAGGAATGATCACAAGGACCAGCCACCCAAAGATGCCTCCAAGCAGCTCGAGCGTGGCGAAGCCCTTGTGCCCGAGGTAGAAGTCGCCGAGCCCCGGAAACGCGAG
>DATKCJ010000269.1:0-39994 GCA_035513275.1 Opitutaceae bacterium | reverse complement strand
AAGATGATAATGATCCCGATCTTCCCGACAGTGGACCCGAAGCCCTTCACGATCACGTCCATCGTCGTCGTGGCACCGAGACCGGAAAGGAGACCGATCGTGACCGCCGACAGGAGAAGGCTGACAAACGCGTTTACCTTGAGCGGAATCGCAAGGATCAGAAGGACCGCGAGACCGATGAGAAAAGCCAGCTCGATGGACATGAGGTAAACGACCCGCGGCGATCGCGTGGGCTAGCCGAGTTGCTCGACGACGGCGGCCGTGAACTGCGCGGTAGTCTGCGTGCCACCGAGGTCGGGCGTGAGGTTTCCCGCGGCGAGCGCGCGCTCGACTGCCCCGGTGATCCGATCCGCCGTGGGCTTCTCCCCGAGCCACTCCAGCATCATCGCGGCGCTGAAGATTGCACCCGCAGGATTCGCGATTCCCTTGCCGGCGATGTCCGGCGCGGACCCGTGGACAGGCTCGAACAGCGAGGGAAACGTCCGCTCGGGATTCAGGTTGGCTGACGGATTGAGCCCAAGGCTGCCGGTTACGCCGCCGGTGAGATCGCTGAGGATGTCGCCGAACAGATTCGACGACGCGATGACGTCAAACGAGTCGGGCCGCCGCACCATCTCGAGCGACGCGGCGTCGATGTGAAGTTTCTCCGTCTCCACGTCCGCATATTCCGGCTTCAGCTCCTCGAGCACGCGGTCCCAAAGCACGTAGGAATATTTTTGCGCGTTGGACTTGGTAATCATCGTGAGGCGCCTGCGCCGCTTGCGCGCGAGGTCGAACGAGAAACGCAGGATGCGCTCGACGCCGCGGCGCGTGTGCACCGCTGTCTGCAGTGCGATCTCGTTTGGCGTGCCCTTCGCGAAGAATCCGCCATTGTCCACGTATTCCCCTTCGGAGTTCTCGCGCACGACGACCAGGTCGATCGGCTTCTCGCTGCGCAGCGGTCCGCGCACACCGGGAAACGTCCGCGCCGGACGCACGCACGCGTAAAGGTCGAACGCCTGGCGCATGCGAATGAGCGGCGTAAGCGTCACGTGGTCGGGCAGCCGCGCCGGCCAGCCGACGGCGCCGAGGAAGATCGCGTCGAACTTTTTCAGCGTCTCGAGAAAATCGTCGGGCATCACTTTCCCGTGTTTCTCGAAATGGGTGATACCCCAGTCGAACCGCTCGTAGTCGAGTCGGAATCCACTGTCGGCCTTTTGTGCAACGTCGAGCACCGCCACCGCGGCATCGACGACGTCGACGCCGATCCCGTCGCCCGGATAGAGCGCAGTGCGATGCGTTTTCATGGCCGTGGACTTCCAGAGGTTGATTGCGGCCTGAGGATCATTCGCGTCTCCGGATCGCAGCTCACCGCGCAGCGAGCAGGCGCTTGACGGCACTTGCGACGTATTCGTTTGGTTTCGGATCTTCAGCGAGCAGCACCAACGCAGAACTCAGGCTGCCAGGAATCGCATGCCCCAACCGCTCGATCGCGTTTAGTGCAAAGAGCTGCGTCTCCCGGCTCGACGACTCGCCGAGCGCGGACTCGATCGCCGCCCACGCATCGTGGCTATCGCTATCGTGCCGGAGCATCGCCTCCGCGGCCGTGAGTCGCACCGAGGCGTGCGGATCCTTCAGTAGCATCGAGGAGTCCAGCGAATCGGGCGCGCGCGCCGCAAGCACCGCGGCCCAGTATCTCACTACCGGCTCGGGCGCGTCGAATGCCAGGCGGAGCTTCTCCGGATTCGCCCCCGAGCCAATCTGCTGCGAGTCGATGAAGTCGAGGATCCTCTCGATCGGATATGTGCGATCGTCCGCCGCGACTGCGGCAGGCGAACCGGCGCCGGCGAGTTCGATCATCATGGGCTCAGGAATGAATCCCGTGTCGCGGATCGCGAGCAGGTGGTCGCGAAGTGCGCTCCTGAAGCGCGCGAGCGTTTCCTTGTGTGCGGGATCAGAGGCGAGATTGCGCACGTTGTCGGGATCGGCCTGGCGGTCGTAGAGTTCCTCCGGCGCCTTTGGTTCGAAGAACTGGCGCTGCGTGGCGTCCAGCCGTCCCTCGCGGTGCAAGGTCTCCCATTCCGCCATCGATGCCTGACGCCAGAGATACTGGAGGTGTTGTCCCCACGGCCGCTCGGGGTGGTAGTTTCGGATGTAGCGAAAACGTCCATCAGTGGCGGCGCGAGAGAGGTCGTAGCGCTCGTCCATCCGGTCGCGAAACATGAACGTGATCGAAGGCGCCTCCGTGCGAGCGGCGCCGAGAAGCGCGCGGCCGTGAAAGCGATCCTCGATCGGAATGCCTGCGAGGCTCAGCACGGTGGGCGCGAGGTCGACAAGGTTGACGAGCTCGTCCGAGCGCGTGCCGGGGGCAGCGGGCGCAAGGTGCCGGTATTTCACGGGTATCTTGACGATGAACGGCACGTGCGTGCTGTTCTCGGAGAGGAACCGTTTGCTGCGTGAGACGGCGCCGCCGTGGTCGCCGTAGTAAACAATGATGGTGTCCTCGACGAGTCCGTCCTCGGCGAGCTGCGCGAGCAGGCCACCGATCGCCTCGTCCGCTCGCGACACGTTGTCGTAGTATTGCGCGAGATCGGCGCGGACATCCGGCGTATCGGGCAGATACGCAGGCACGCGGACGTGAGCGGGATCGGTAATGAGCGTCTGCCGCTTGTGGAGCGAACTCTCGTGGCTCTCGTGGAAATTGAAGACAGCGAAGAACGGCTGTCCCGTGCGACGGTTCCGCCAATGCGCCGTGCGACTGTTCTCGTCCCACGCTTCCGACCAGTCCGATGACGTGTTGTAGTCGGTCTTCGCGTTGTTGGTCGTGTAGTAGCCCGCCTCACGAAGATACTCCGGGAAGAACCTCACACCCTCGGGGAGCGGCCGCCGGCTCCGCATGTGCTGCGTGCCCATACCCGACGCGTATCGTCCGGTGATGATGCTCGATCGGCACGGCGCGCAAACCGGCGCCGGCGCATAGGCGAGCTCGAACACAATGCCGTCGCGCGCGAGCCGGTCGATGTTCGGGGTGCGCGCGAGTGGATCACCGTAGGCACCGACGGTATAGGCCGAGTTGTCCTCGGTGACGACCCACAGGATGTTGGGTCGATCTGTTGCCGGCGCGGTCGAGGCTTGCGCGCCGGCAAACGTCGCCGCGCACATTGCGAGGATGGGCCGCGTGACTGAGGTTCTCATGGGTGGACGATTCTGTGTGGCCGCTCGGCGACAGCGAGTTCGCCGGCAATTTTGGCAAGCAGGGGCATCTTTTGAGGGGATGCGAGTCTCGCAGCGACGTCGCCCCGCTTCGAACATCCGCAAGTTCACCCCGATGATATCGCCTTGGCGCCGCTCCTTTGGTCGATCCGTTGTCACCGCGGTGAACCGAACGGACCTTGTTCGCCGATCCCATCGACCCAACTGTCCCGCCTCGAACGGGCCGCCACCCCGCGACTCCAGACCCCCGATAACGATGATGCACCGTTTCCCCTCTCATGCAGCCGGCTTCGCCGCGCTTGTTCTCATGTTGAACTTCGGCCTTTCCGCGCAGCCCGCTCCAGTTGCGACCGACGAGGCCACCGCCCCCGCTCCCCGTCCTCGCCGCGAAGTCGTGTGGAACAACGCCGACGGAAAAGCGCGTCCCGGCATCACGCATCACGTGCTCGAAAGTGCGGCAATGGAACGCGAGGTGGGATACAACGTTTACCTGCCGCCCGGCTACGAGACCGGCGAACTGCGCTACCCCGTTCTCTATTTTCTCCACGGAATGGGTGGCAATGAGAACTCCGACGGCCCGGGTTTCTGCGGCTATGTCTCGAAGCTCATCGAGTCCGGCGAGGTGCCGCCGGTCATCTGCGTGTTCCCGAACGGCGGCGCAAGCGGATACCGCGATCACCCGGAGACGAAGATCATGGTTGAGACGATGATCATCAAGGAGCTGATTCCACTGATCGACTCAACCTACCGCACACGCGCGAATCGCGACTCGCGCATGATCGCCGGCTACTCGATGGGCTCCGGCGGAAGCGCGCGGCTCGCGCTCGTGTATCCGGAACTCTTTTGCGCCACCGCAGGCTGGGGACTCTCGTTCACAGGGCGCAACGTCGACCAGCCGCTGCGCGACGAGTTCAAACCCGAGGCGCTCAACCGCAGTAAAGACCGTGTGCGCATCCTGATGATCATCGGGCTCGAAGATCCCGGTCTCGCCGGCTACGGCCCGACGCTCAAGGCGCTCACCGACGCGAAGTATCCTTTCACTTATCGCACATTGGAAGATGTGCCCCACAATCTGGGACTCTATTACAGTCTGACTGGCGAGCAGGTCGTGCGCTTCCTGATGGAGGACGTCGCTCCGCCCTCCGGATCTTGAATGATCAACAACTGCAAACCTACCTGACCCACAACAACCTTTATGCGATTTCCTGTTCTCTTCCTCGTGCTCCCGACCCTCGCCCTCGCGGATGGACTCTCCTCGCCGAATCCCGGACTCCGCCACTTCTACGAACTTCCGCCCGCGCAGTCTCCGCAAACACTGAGCGTTGACGTGTGCGTATACGGCGGCTCACCCGCCGGGGTCGGTGCAGCGATCCAGGCTCGCCGGCTGGGCAAGACCGCCGCGCTCGCGGTCTTCCGAAGGCACGTCGGCGGACTCACGTCGGCGGGACTCACCGCGGTCGACCTGGGAAAGAAGGAATCCATCGGCGGTCTCGCGGCCGAGTTTCTCAACCGCATGGGCCAGTGGAGCAACTTTCGCTCGGGCGATGCCGAGAGCACATTCCGCGCGATGCTGGATGAGGCGGAAGTTCCGGTCTACTATGAGCACCGGCTCGCGCGCGTGGAGAAACGCGGTCGTCGCATCGTCGCCCTCGAGTTCGAAAACGGCAACCGGATCGAGGCCAGGATGTTCATCGATGCGACCTACGAGGGCGATCTCCTCGCCATGGCCGGGGTTACCTTTGTCGTCGGCCGCGAGTCAAATTCGGACTACGGCGAGACCTACAATGGCTATCACATGGCGCCCGCGCATCAGTTCAGGTTTCCCGTAGACCCCTATCGCACGCCCGGGGATCCGAAGAGTGGACTGCTGCCTGGAATTTCCCCCGAGCCGCCCCGCCCCGATGGTAGCGGCGACAAATGGGTCCAAGCTTACAATTTCCGCATGTGGCTCACCACGGCCGAAGCCGGGCTCCCGTTTCCCAAACCTGCCGGTTACGACCGAGACACATACGCCCTCCTGCAACGTTACCTGACCACGGCGCCCGCCGGCTTTGAGTGGGATTGGACCTATCGCCACGGGCCCATCAGGCTGCAGCTCGGCGACTGCAACAACGCCGGCCCGTTCTCGACCGACTTCATCGGCGGCAGCAACGAGTGGCCCGAGGCGGACTACCCCACGCGGGAGAAAATCTTTCAAGCCCATGTAACCTACCAGCAAGGCCTCGTTTGGTTTTTGGCCAACGACGAGGAGGTGCCGGAGAAGATACGCACCCACATCAAGAAGTTTGGCCTTCCCCGCGATCAATTTGTGGAGACCAACGGATGGCCTCACGAACTCTACGTGCGCGAAGGCAGGCGGATGGTCTCCGACTACGTGATGACCGAGCACGAATGCAAGGGGCGACGCGTCGCACCAGACAGCGTCTGCCTCGCCAGCTACGGGATGGACTCACATCACACGAGCCGCGTCGTCGTCGATGGCAAGGTGCGGGCCGAGGGTGATGCCCAATATGGCGTGCCAGCGCCTTATCCGGTCAGCTACCGCAGTCTGGTTCCACGCGAGGAGGAATGCGAAAACCTGCTGGTGGGCGTCTGCGTCTCCAGCACCCATATCGCCTATGGCAGCATTCGCATGGAGCCGGTCTTCATGATGCTCGGCCAGTCGGCGGCCACAGCCGCCTCTCTCGCTATCGACAACGGCGTGACCGTGCAGCGGGTCGATTACCCGACCCTGCGCGAGCAACTCCAACGCGCCGGCCAGATCCTCGATTGGCAACAGCCAGCCAAACCCTGAGCAGCCTGAAGATTTCGTCCCACGTGCGCGCCGCGATGCCCCGAGAATCGCACAGGCACATGACTCATTGAGTGAGAAAGAAGGGGGACCGGGTGTGAATCCCTCACGGAGCCAACTGCCGGTGACGCCCCTGTCACCAGTCCCATGCTCGCGCCGACTGAGAGCCTCACACCCGGGCGCCTGAAGTCGAAATTGCACGACGGAGCCGCGCAAACGAACGAGTGTTCACCCCGTTGAGCAGACGGCCAGGGAGCGCATGCGAACGCTTGCTCGCGAGGCTCGCGCAGGACGACTCTGTTCACCGGGGTCACCCCTGCAGCGATTGCGCATCCGTGTGACGGCCTTCCAAGTGCACTTCCAACCTTCCCCCTCGCAACTCACGTTGCGGAGACAACCCCTGCCAACACTATGAGCCCAATGGTTCGCCTTGCCATAGCGGCCGCCGTCCTGCTGTCGCCTCTCGTTCCATCGCTTCAGTCACAAGTCTTCTTCGACCGTGACGACGTCATGGTCGCCGCGGGATTGAAGTCGGGTCCGACAATCACGAAAGACATCACCCCTCAAAAGACGTATCAGAACGCGGGATGGAGACAGAAAATGCTCCGCCAGTTTCCCGCATCAGATTCAGATGGCGATGGTGCGCTGTCCGAGGCCGAGGCGATCCAGTATCATCTCACGCATGTGAGACGGTTCACGCCGCAAGGCGGAGAAATCGAATACCTGCCCGCCGCCGTCAGCCACTGGACCGAACATGTGCCGATGCGGGATGGCGCGAAGCTTCCCGCCGAGGTCTATCTTCCCGGAGGCGCCGGTCCGTGGCCGGTCGTTCTCATCCGCACGACACGGGGTCGAATCGACAGTGCGCTCGACTATGCCAACGAACTGCTGCGCCTCGGCTACGCAACCGTCGGCGGAGACCTCACGCCCGAGGGCGATTTCATCAACGCCGACGAACTCGGTCGGCTCGCGCCTGGCAGCCCGGAAATGAGCCGCGAGGAGCGCGCAGAGTTCAACGCACGCCGAAGCAGCCGCAAGCCCGCGCTCGACGGCGCAGACACGATCGCGTGGATCGCACAGCAACCGTGGAGCAACGGCCGCATCGGAATGACCGGCTACTCGGAGGCATCGGGGCAAACGAAGAATGCTCTCTCCGTCAACCCACCGGAACTCGACGTCGTCGTCATGGCGATCGGCACGCTCTCGCAGCGCTTCAACAACTTCGGGCGACAAGGCGGCGTCAGCGTCAACTGGAGGACTGGCGAATACGCACCGCCCGGAACCGGAGGATGGCAGCCTCCTGCGCGCAGTCCCGGCACGGTGACCGGAGCGCTCGTCGCGGCGAAGGTGGTTCCGGATGTTTACTACGACGACCGGACGGGCTGGTTCGATTTCGCGACGCAGGGAGTGATCGACGAATGGGTGAAGATGCGCTCAAACGGCAAGTCGACCTTGATCATGGGAATCGGAGGACACGGGCGCGTTTCAAGCGAGGCCCGGATGCCGCCTGACTACGGCGACGCCGACTTGCTATTCCCGCAGATCGACGCGTTTGAACGCCTCCGCGAGAATGAGCCGAAACCATCCCGCTCACTTGTCTACTACTTCCTCATGGGAGATGCGACCGATCCGGCGGCGCCGGGAAATGTGTGGAAAGTCACCGACCAATGGCCTGTCGCGAGCGAGCCTGTGGCGTGGTATCTCCACGCCGATCGCGTTTTACGCCGCGAAAGGCCTGACACGGCCACCGCCAAGGTCGAATACGTGCATGACCCTGCCAATCCCGTCCAGACGCTGAACGGAAACCACATGCCATCGTCGCAATACGGTCCGCGCGACCAGCGGCCTCTCGATGGGCGCGACGATGTGCTCCTGTTCACATCCGAAGTGCTCGACGAGCCGATCGAGATCACCGGCGAGGCCTGGGCGGAACTCCACATATCCTCCGACGCACCCGACACGGATTTCGTGGTGCAGTTGCTCGACATCTACCCGGACGGATACAAGTGGCCGGTTCGCGAGAACATCGTCTCGACGCGTTTCCGCGATGGCGATGAGTCTCCACAGCCGCTTGAGCCGGGAAAGACCTACCTGGTCAAGGTTCCACTCGCGGCGACGGCGCTCGTCGTCGCGAAGGGGCATCGCCTCGGTGTGCAAGTGATGAGCAGCAGCTACCCGACCTATCCGGTGCATCCAAACACATGGGACGCCATCAGCTCTTACTCGGAGGCAAAGCGTGCGCGTCAGGCGATTCACCTGTCCGCGTCGCACGCGTCACGCATCGTCCTGCCTGTGGTGGCTCCGGGTGCGAGCCGCGATTTCGAACCGGACGCCGCAAGCCGCTGACCGCGCTTGTGCGCGCGTCCGATTCAGACTGTGGCCTTCGCGCGCGGCTTCGCGGCCTTCCTCGATTTCAATGCCGGCCTCTCGGAGCGTGAAGACTTGGGCGGCGTCTTCGGAAGGGTTGAACCCTCGGTCCACACAGGTTCCAGCAACACTGCCTGTTGGATTTCCGGCACGCCGTGCTGATTGCTGTGGATCTGGGCAATTAGAAAATCCACCGCGGCTTCCGCGAGTTCCTTGTCAGGACTGAGCAGTCCGGTGTATTGCTCCCCGGGGTTCACCAGCATGCACGTGAACGCCACGTCCTCGGGCACACGATAGCCTTCCTCGAGGAGCCAGTCGTAGGGCGAACTGATGAACGAGATGATCACCTCCGGCCGGAATCGCTCGAACCATTTGAGGAACCCCTTTCGATCGTGCACATGACAACGCAGAATTGGAATCCGTTCGTCGCTCGGGAGCAGTTCCTCCTGCTGCGCGAGTGATGCGCCATACCGCGGGAAATCGTCCTCGGCGATCGGATCGTGTCGAAACATCGCGCCGCCGATCCGGCGATAGCCCCGCCGCGCCACTTCCTGCCAGACCAGGCGCGTGCCCTCGAACACATCCTTGTTCACGACATGGTAGGGCACGCGCAGCCAGCCGAGCGCGCAGCAGACAACGCTGAAGCGGTCCCACTTTCCGCAAGTGAAGAACGGCTTTGTGGTGAGCGGCATGTCCGAAACCATCACGCCCTGCACCCCGCGGTTGTAGAGCACGTTGCAGGCGGCGTCGCCCGACGGGTAGGCCGCAAGGTCGAACTCGAACACCTGGTATCCGCGCGCCTCGGCCCTCGCCTTCGCAGCAGCGAGGTGCCGCTTCTGCGAGCCATAGTTCTCATCGCGGGAGTTGACCACATAGGCCAGACTCGCGCGGAACGCCGCCGACCGGGCGGCGAAACGATTCCGTGCGAGCATCGCGAGGCTGGGGTCCTCGTGGTAGCCCATCTTGTCCGCGAGTTCGCGAATCTCCCGGCGGACACTTTCGCGGATTCGAGGGTGTCCGCTTAGTGCAAGCGAGACGGTCGAACGCGAGCAGCCGAACTTTTCCGCGATGTTCCGATGGGTAACTCGAACAAATTCAGTCATCGAGTGAGGGGCAGAGCGCCCCAATTCAGCGATCGCACCGCGCCCTGTCACGACTAATTCTCCCCGGGAACGCCCCGGCGAAGTGCCCCTCACCCAACCACCTCGAAAGCAGCCTCGAGTCCGCGGGTAGAGTCGGGGCCGACCCAGACCCGGAAGAGCCCCGGCTCGACGACGAACTCGTTGCGCATTTTGAAGAACCCGAGTTCGCCCGGCCCGAGCGTGAATCGGACGAGGGATTCCCAGCCTGGTTCGAGGGCGACGCGGTGGAAACCGCGAAGTTCCTTCACGGGGCGCGTAATGCTCCCGATCACATCTTGGATGTAAAGTTGCGCCACCTCGACGCCGCTACGCCGGCCGGTGTTCCGCACGACCGCTGTGACGCTGATCTGGCCGTCGGGCGCGATCTTCGGCGCGCTTAGTTTGAGCTTCCGGCATTCGAACTGCGTATAGCTCAGTCCAAAGCCGAACGGGTGCAGTGGCGTCGGCGCCGGCGGAGTGATCGCACAAACCCGCCGTCCGTCATCCCGTCGATTTCGGTGCGCAGAGCGGAGTCCTTCAGCGACGCGATCCACTCCGAAGGATCCACGGCGGCACTTCGTCCGCGTCGGAGCGGCCCTCTCGCATTGTGTGAACGGTTCGCTCCGAGCCTGTGGGAATTTCATCGGCGCTCACGCCGTTCACCTCGTGCAGCCGCCAGCCGGCAGTGTCGTCCACGAAGACGATGAGGTCGCGCTCCCCGTCATGCGTGATCGTCACAACGCCGCCCGCCGTCTCCACTTCCGGCGCATCGCCGTCTTTCGCCGTCGGGAAAAGCACGGAGACGAGCGTGGCCCGCTCCGCGTTTGCCGAAGCACTCACGTGTCGCAGCGCGCCGCCGCTGCCTTCACCGAGCGTGATTGGAACCGAGCCGCTGAAGACGAGGTGCAGGTCGCGCTGAGCGCCGGCGATCTTCGCTCCAGTATCGCGCAGCTCGATCTCCTTGGAAACCGCCGTCTGGAACCTCGCCTCGAGATCGAGAGGCTTTGACGCGGCGATGTCGTCGAGCAGGACGATGTATGTTCCGCGCACCATCACCATGTGCCGCACCAGCCGCGTGAGCGCCGGATCCGCGTAGAGCGCGCGAATGTCGTTCGCGAGATAGTGAAAGCCCTGGGCGGAGCCAAATCGCAGGTATCGCCCGCGATTCTCCAATGTGCTTTCGCCCGTCACCTGTTCTGCGCCGCCGATCAGATAGGTCGATTGTCGGCCGCTTCCGAAGTTCTCCTTCTGGATCGGCGGATCGATCCAGATCAAGCGCTCCCAATCCTCGTTCGCCTTGGACACGAGCACAAACGCGCCCACGTCACCGCGGTTGAACGCCGCCCCGCCGCTGTAGGCGAGCCAGAGTCTGTCCGACTGCAGGATCGCGTGTCCCGCGCCGCGGAACAAGACGGCCTCCTGCAACTCCGGCATCGGCGCGTGCAACAGCGATGGGGCATCTGCGCGCCTCCAGAGCAGTTGGAACGGATTTGCGCCTTCCCAGTAGAAACGCTGCCCGCCGTTGTCCGAGGCCCAGCGCAGCAAGCGGTCTCCACCGGGCACGAGCGCGTCGAAGAGCGCCGAGCGCATGCTAGACGGACCGCCAGCCGGATCGCCGTCGATGCCGTAGACACCTTCGCTCCAAATGTAGTTCATCCGCCCGATGTTCGCGAAACGCCGGTCCGGCGCGCACATGTAGATCGACCAGTAGTTGCCGAGGCGCGTGTCGGCGAGTTCGCGAAACAATTCCTCGTAGCCACCGAAGAACCGCTGGAGCGCTGCGGCGCCGATGAGCGCGTATTCGACGCCGTAGTTGTTGTATTCGACGCCCTCGTGTCCGCCGCTGTCGATCAGGATGTGTTCGCGAAGGGCGCTCATGACGTGCCGGTTTGACATTTCGGCACACGTGCGCGCGAGCTCCGACTCGTGGTAGAGCACGAGCGCCGCGACGCTGTTTCCGCCATGGCAGACGCCCCGCCAGTTGTTCACGGAATCGTGCACCCACCAGTTCGGTTTCAAGGCCGGGTCGATCGACGAGAAATACGGCTCGAGTCCCTTCGTGATGAGTGCCTCGCGAATCGTCGCGCGAACTCCCGCGCTCAGCCTGTCATGACACCAGTCGTAGACTACAGCCAGTCCGAGGCTGCGCTCGGAGGTCCGCAGGTCCGCGCCACGGTTGAAATGAAATCCGCTGCCCCACTCCGGCACCGCGGCCGAGGCGAGCGCCTCCGCGATCGCGCGCTCCGCATAGCGGGGGTCTCCGGAGACGATGTAGGCAAACGCGAGCAGCACGCAGTTCCCATGGTTCACGCGAACGATGTCGCTGGGCGGTTCGCCCAGGAGTTTGTCCACGTAAGAAAACAAGAGCGCCCTACGATCCGCGAAAGCCGGAAGCTCCATCCGCGCCCGAATCTCCGGGATGTCCGCGGCCGAGAAAAACAGGAACGGATGCCGGCTGTCCGGCTCGCTCCCCGGTTCCACGGAAGCCGCCCGCGCGAGTGGCAACAGGCAGATCACAATACCCAACAGAATCGCGGCGAGAGCGCTGCGCGAAGAGAACAATCGGTTCGACGAATTCATTGCATGTGAAAGATCAAGGTGCGCTCCCGGCGGCCGCGGCACGCTTCTGCTCTTCCTCAAGTTCCAGGATTCCAAGCGCCCGCACACGACCACGCTTCACCTGACGGCCGAAATACAGGGCGATCAGGAGCGCCGCGACTCCTGCCATCGATTGAAAAATGAACGCGCTCGAGTAGTCGCTCCCGTTGCCCTCTGTTCCGAAGAGAGCGGTGAAGCCTTTCACCCAAAGGCCGGACGCGTTGATAACAAAAAATCCCGCGACGCCGCCGATGAACGAAAAGCCCGCGCTCACCGTCCCGAACTGGTCGCTTGGAATGTAGTCATAGACAAGCGGGCCCCACAGGACGTAGACGAGGTAGAGGAACACGTTGTTCGCGACCATGAACGCGGTGCACGTGACGAGCGACATGTCGTAGTGTGCGACGTATCGCGCAAAAACGTAGAACGAGAAGACCACGACCGCCTGACCGATCAGGCCGATCTGGAAGAGACGAAGCCGCGGCAGCCGGTCGGCGAGCATGCCGGCCATTGGGACGATGAGGATTGTGTTGAAAACCATGACGGCTCCCATCGACCAACCGATCTGTTGCTTTGTGAAGTGCAGTTGCTCCGCCTGGAACAGTGGCATGAAAGTCGAAAAGCCGCCGCTGCCGCCGGCCGTGGCGAGCACCGGGCATGCGTAGAGAATGTAAACCATCCACCACTGACGGTGGCCGAATACGTCGCGCAGAAATTTCCTGAGTTCAAACCGCTCGTGGCGGATGCCGTGCGAGGGAGGCGTCTCCTTCACCTTAAAGATCAGGAAGAGGACGACGAGCGCCACCAGAGCCGCGACCGTCCAGTATAGGACCATCTCGCCCGTGATCGCGAAGCGCGTGCCGAGTGCTTCCAGGTCGTAGGACCGGTCGAACTGGGCGATCAACATCGCGTTGAAGAAGATGCCGGTGAGATTCTGAGCGAGGTTGCGAATCATGCCCGCGCGCCCGCGCTGCGGCGGTGGGATGACCTCGTTGTAGAGCGGCTCATACGGTTTCGCGATGTCCTGGAAAAGTTGGTAGAGGACGATCAACACCACGAGCGAACCAACTCCGTTTGCGAACGGCATCGCCACCAGCGTCAGCGCGAGCCCCGTCCAGCCGATGATGAGAAACGGCCGCCGCCTGCCGAAGCGCGTCCAGATGCGGTCGCTCATGTAGCTGATCACCGTTCCAACCGCGAAGTTGAATGTGATGTTGAGGCTGCTGAGCAGGCCGATAAGTGCGGGATCCTCGACGAACTTCCGGATCGTGAAGAGCAGCGGCGCGCCACTGCACATCTCGATGTAGTTGTATGAGACCCAGGGAAACACCATCCATGCCACCCAACTCCAAGGGACCTTGGGCTTGTGTGTCTCAATTGGTTTCATCGCGGTGGGAGCCTTCCTGTGCCGATCATTTCCTCTTCGGCGGCACCGGCTGATCCGTTTGATCCTGACGCTTTGCGTCGAACTCGATGACCTTGGCCTCGCCAAGGTCCACGTGCGGACGCCGCACCACGCCGTCGACGAAAACCGGCTTCTCTTCTGCACGCCCGATGAACGGGGCCCCGCTTTCGAGCATGGCGTGCATGGATGCCTTGAGCGAGGTGCGCTCACCCGGGATGCTCATCCGCACGCGCCATACAAGGCTCTTCCCGCCCTTTCGCAGTTTGCCGGCATCGAGTGCCGCGACGACGACGTAGAACCTTGCCGCCTGGCCTGCCGAGTTCATGGCGTCCGCTTCACTTGTGGAGTGGAACCATCCGCGGCTCTTGTCGGCGCCGATCAGGCGCATGATATCCTCCCGATTGTAGGCGCCGATGACTGACCGGCTCTCGCCCGTCTGGGGATCCATCTCCTCGTATTCCCATGTCTCGAGTCTCGCCTCGCCCCATGAAAGGAAAAGGACGATCGAGGGCATCGGCCCACCGACCTGTGTGCGAACGAATCCCTCGCGCGCCAGCATCGCATCGATGGCTTCCTCCACCTCCTTTTGAGTGGGCATATTCAGCCCGAAGTTCCCCCCGATGGGCCGCTCCATGGCACTGCCCACTACGTAATAGACCGGCGTCTCCGGCGTCGGGCGCAGGGCATCGACATGCCCCGTGGTCGCTTCGGAAACAACGAGCACGGCCGGTCCCTTCTTCCCGCGTTTTTCCTTGGGCTGCGCGGCTGCCGACCCGGAGCTTGCGACGACGGCAACCAACAGCATCAGCACCACTGTGAGTCGCATGCGAATCGGGATTGCCATTCAGGTTGTCAGATTGGCGAGGTGGAAACAGTTGTCACGTTCACCTCGTCCGGGATGCCGTTGCGAGTGCCGAATCCGGCAACGCCGGGTCGAAGTGGATGCGCGCATCGTTCAGGTCGTTGTTCGCGACGTTTCGAAAACCCTTCACATCGCTCCATCCGAGAAACGCTGCGCAGCCCGCGGCGGCGCGACTGTCGCGCACGACGACTCTTGAACCACGCTTCAGCGAAATCGCGGGAAGCTCCGAGCCGGCATGCGCCTGCCGGCCGCAGAAGCGCGCGATCTCCACTCCGTCAAACTCCTCTCCCTCGATCGCGTGGCTGAAGAAGTCCGGCACGTTCCCATCCCAAGCGACCTCGAGTCCGTCGACGCGCAGGTTGCGCACATGCCGGAAGAAAAGCGCAGGAATGTCATGCGCGAAAATCAAGAACGCAGGCGGGACGCGTCCGCGAAGATCGAAGTTGCCTCCGTAGGCCTGTTGCAGCGGACCGTTGTGCATCCGGAGCCGCACGTTCTCGAAGCTCACGTCCTCGATCACGCTCTCGCTCGATCCATGGACGACGATTCCGCTCTCCGCATCCGCCACGAGGTCACGAATGTGAATACCGCGGATGTGACCGATCTCCGCTCCTTCCGACTCGGGAAGCACAGATATCTGCACCGGCTCTCCGTGGCCCCACCATCCGCCGGTCATCAGCCGCGTGCGGATCACCACGTTCGAGATCAAGACGTCCTCCACACACCCGGAGGCACGGCTGTTCACCATGAAGCCGCGGTGCGCCTCGATCGTCAGGTTGCTGAACACACAGCCGCGCGTGAGCCCGAGGTCGTAGCCGATTCGCACGGCCGCCGAGCGGGAGCGGAAGTGACAGTTGGAAACGATGACTTCGCGGCTTCCAAAGATGGCGATGCAGTCGTCGCCCGTGTCGATGGTACACCCTTCGATGCGAACGCGGGTCGAGTCGGCGATGTCGATGCCGTCGTCGTTCGGCACGCGATTCCCACTCGCGTGACTGTGGATCGTGAGCCCGCGGATCGAGACATCGTCGCAGCGTCGGAAATGGATCGTCCATGTCGGGGAGTTGGAGATCGTCACTCCCTCGAGCCGCACCCGCCGGCAGTCGAAAAAGCGGATCAGGTTTCCGGGGCGCTCGCCATGGGCGAGCGGCGAGTCAGCCGTGCCGAAACGTTCGTGGCCGTAGTCCGCCTTCTGTCGTGTGAATGCGGATTCTCCTCCGCTTCCAAGGTGAAGCCGGCCGGCGTCGACAAAAGCAAACCCGTTTCCATCGATCTCGCCGGAGCCCACGATCGCGACATTCACCGCTTTGTGAACCGTCACAAGTCCGGCACGCACGGACTCGCCGCCCGCGTCCACGCCTTCCGAGCGATAGTCCTCCAGCCGCGGCGACCCGAGCAGCCGCGCGCCCGCCGAAAGGTAGAGCACGGTGTGGCTCCGCATCGAAATCGGCCCCGTCAAATAAACACCCGGGCCGACGAAGACCGTGCCTCCTCCCGCAGCGCCGCACGCATCGAGAGCGCGTTGGAGCATCGGTGCATTGTCCGTGGTGCCGTCGGGAATCGCACCGAAGTCGGAGGCGTTGAACAAAGGCGTGGGCTGCGCGTGCGGCGCGCTCGAGTTCATCGGGGTAGTTGGGTGGATGTTTTCGAAAGACTCACCGGGACGCATACTCAACAAGGCGCATGGTCGAAGCCGGGAACCACCATGGCTTTGCGATCCCGCGGGCGCGGCTTCAACTCGCAACCCGGTCATACCGGTGACCGTGGTGCGGCATCCCTGCCGCAGGCGCGTGCTCGCCGCGCCCGGCGAGGGTCAGCGGGGAAACCGGGGGAGCCGTTGATCGCGCCACCGGTCGTCGGGAAACTTCTGGCAACAGGGGCGCTCTCGCGCCCGCATTCTCCCATGAGCCGATCAGCCATTTTCACCACTACAGCCACTTTGCGCCAGGCACTCATTCGGGTGACCGTTCCGTTCGTCCTCGCACTGTTCACGACACCTGCAGGCGCTGCCGAGCGCTCCATCACAGCCGCCGAGCTTCGCACCGCGATCGAGGGCTACTGGATCGGCCAGCTCGCAGGAAACTACGTCGGCTTTCCGTTCGAGAATCTCTACCAGGAGGAGCCGCTGCCGATTCTCGTCGATCGCTACTACACGTTCAAGGATGCGGAAGGCTCGGACCTGAAGATCCAGCTCAACGATCGGCGGGGCTACATCCGCATCATGGCGGACGCGCTTGGCGGCTCGTGGAGCGACGACGATTCCGACATCGAGTTCGTCTATCTTCACGCGATGGAACTCCACGGGACGGACGTGACCTACGAGCAGATCGCCGCTATGTGGCGCGCGCACATCAACCGCTACATCTGGTCCGCCGCACGCCGCGCCCGCGACTTGATGGAGGAAGGCCTCGTGCCTCCCGCGACGGGAAGCAAGGAACACAACCCGTTTTGGTATCGAATCACCGCGCAGCTGATGAACGAGATCTTTGGCGTCATCAACCCGGGTATGACCGGACGCGCGGCCGAGCGATCATTGTGGGGAGCACGAATCCTGACGGATGATTGGGCGACTGACCCGACGGTCTTCTTCGGCATCCTTTGCAGCGCCGCCTACTTCGAAAAGGACGTGCCCACGCTGGTCACGATGGGCATGGATGGCCTCGCGAAAGACAGTCCTTTCCGCGAGGGCATAGCCGATGTCATCCGCTGGCACGGCGAACATCCTGACGACTGGCGGGCGACGCGTGCCCAGATTCACGACAAATACTATCTCCGCGTTCGCGACTTTGTCGTCCCGGATCCCTTCGCCGGATCTGTCGTCAACGGCCTGTGCGCCGTGGCCGCGCTGCTGCACGGCGACGGCGACTGGATGAAGACGGTCGGCATAGCCACGTCGATGGGATACGATTGCGACAACCAGGCCGCGACCTGCGGCGCGATCATGGCAATGGTCCTGGGACCGGGCAGCATTCCGGAGAGGCTGACCCTGGAGATGCCGAGCCGCGGCCGGTGGACGCAGCCTTTCAACAACACCTACATCAACTACTCGCGCGACGGGTTGCCGAATTTCAACCGCATCAGCGACATCGTGGACCGCATTCTCGCCATCGCCGAGAAGGAGATCCTGGCAAACGGCGGCAGCAAGACCGGCGACGGACCCGAAGCCGTCTACACGGTCAAGGCGGACTTCTGATCCTCATTCCCGGCAAAGAGGCGATACGACGCGTCCGCATGCGATGAATCAACCGCTCCGCCGGCTCTGGTCGATCATCCTCTATGAGCGCCGGCTGCTCAAGTGGGCCGCACTCTTCCAGGCGCTGCAGTCGCTGAGTTACCTGCCGTTCTACGTCGGCGTCAGCATCCTCATCGACAACATCCTGCAGAACGACGCGCTGGCGCCCGAAGAGAAGTTCTTCCGGATCGGAATCTACGCCGCCGCGAACCTGCTGCTCTGGCCGGTTCACTCGTGGTTCACCGTCCGCGCGTTTGCGGCGAGCCAACAGGTCGTGCGCTCGTCGACCGCGCGACTCAGGCGCCTCGTGGTGGACCATCTTCAACACATGTCGATCGGCTTCTTCACCCGGCGCGGCTCCGGCGCGCTCGCAAACCAGGTGACGGTCGACCTGGGCCGAATCGAGGCCTTCCTGTCCAATGTCGTCGGGAATCTGGTCGTGCAAATCGCAATCGCGACCGGCGCTCTTGCGACTCTCTTTTGGATGAACGCCACGCTCGCCACGATCACGCTCGTGGCGGTGCCTTTGCAGGTGCTGATCATCCGGAAGGTCTCGGGGCGCGTGCGCACTCTCAACAAGCGCGTGCAGGAGACCGGTGAGGATTTTTCCGCGCAGGTCGTCGAGTTCATCAGCGGCATGCGCGTGACGCGAAGCTTCGGCAACGAGGGAATCGCCGCCGCACAGATGGGAAGCGTGATCGAGCGGGTGCGCACGTCCGGCCTCGATGCAAGCGTCGCGATGCGCTGGGTGATGATGTTCGTCCAGATGATCGGCGAGTATCTCACTGTGATCGTGTGGTGCGTCGGCGGCGTGTTCTTCGTCATGGGCGATCTACCTCTCGGCAGGCTCGTGGCATTCACGGCGCTGCTTGCATTCACGCGGTCCGGATTCACCGCGTTCTTCACCGCCTACGATGTCTGGGCGCAGGCGCGACCCGGTCTCGAGGCGATTCTCGACATTCTCGATTCGAAGGAACTCGAGGAGTTTCGAATCGGGCCCGGTCGTGTCGCGCTTCAGGGTGATGTGCGGTTTTCCAACGTCACGTTCAGCCACGCGGGCGACGCCGGGCAACCCGCACTCAGCGATATCAACATCCACGTCCCGCCAGGCCAGCGCGTCGGGCTCGTTGGCGAAACCGGGGCCGGAAAGAGCACGATGCTCGATCTCCTTCTCGGTTTCTACACTCCGCAGAAGGGAGAGATCCGCTACGACGACAGGCCGTTGAGCGAAATCGGACTGCTCAATCTACGGCGCGCGATCGCCATCATGAGCCAGGATTCGTTTCTCTGGAACACCACGATTCGCGAGAACATCCGCGTCGGCCGGCCCTCAGCGACGGACGCCGAGGTCGAGGCGGCCGCCACGCGAGCGCAGGTTCACGAGTTCATCGCGGGCCTTCCCGCCGGCTATGACACGCGTTGCGGCGAGCGGGGCGGTTTCCTTTCCGGCGGACAACGCCAGCGCATCGCACTCGCGCGCGTCTTCCTGCGCGATCCGGCGATCGTGATCCTCGACGAGCCGACGAGTGCGCTGGATCTCGAGACCGAGTCGCGGCTCCAGGAGGACCTCGATGCGATCTGTCAGGGCCGCACCACATTCATCGTCGCACACCGGCTCTCGACGCTCCGCTCCGTGCAACGGGTGTTGTTCTTCCACCAAGGCCGGATCATCGAGGATGGTCCCGTGGAGGAGCTGTTGAAGAATCGCAACGGGCCGTTCGCGAAGCTGATGGCCCTGCAAGTGCGAAACCTTCCCACCGGGGATGTTTCCCGCGAAGCCTCGTCCGAATGAGTTGATACTTCCGCATTCCGGAGCCGAATCGGCTGCTTACCTCACACCTCCCCAGAATCGATCCATGAGAAAGACACTTCGCCGCGTCCGTCTCGCCATCATCGGCGCGGGCGGCATGGCAAACACCCACGTGAAATTGTTTCGCGATGTCCCCGGCTGCGTGATCGTCGCGGCGGTCGACGTCGACCCGAAGCGAGTCGCGGATTTCTGCGAACGCCACACGATCGCAAACGCGTTCACGGACGTCGGCGAGTTGCTCGCAACCGTCGAGTTCGACGCCGTGTCGATCGTAACGACCGATGCGACGCACGAGCCGCTTTCGATCCGCTTTCTTCGCGCGGGAAAGCATGTGCTCTGTGAGAAGCCCCTCGCCTTGGACCACGCGGGCGCCCGGCGAATGCTTGCTGCGGCCCGCGAGTCCGGCCGGGTGCACATGGTGAATCTCTCCTACCGCAACATCCCCGCGCTCCACGCCGCTGCGAAGCTCATCGCGAAGGGCGGCCTTGGCGAATTGCGACACGTTGAGGCGAGCTACCTCCAGTCGTGGCTCCTTCAAGATGCATGGGGTGACTGGCACACGCAGCCGGGCTGGCTCTGGCGGCTTTCGAAGCGGCACGGAAGCAAGGGCGCACTCGGCGACATCGGCGTGCACCTCGTCGATTACGCGATGTTTCCGGCCGGCCCGATCACGTCCGTCAGCGCGCGCCTCAAGGTCTTCCCGAAGGCTCCGCGCGGAAGGATCGGACCCTATGTCCTCGATGCGAACGACTCCGCCATTATCTCGGCCGAGTTTGCCAACGGCGCCCTCGGCACGCTACACACGACGCGTTGGTCGGGAGGACACCACAACCGGCTCTTCATCCGCATTTCTGGGACGCGCGGATCGATCGAGATCGATCCCGACCTGAGCACCGAGCACTACCGCATCTGCCGCGGCCCGGACTTGAAGACCACCACCTGGCGCAAGGTGAAGGCGCCGAAGGTGCCGAACGTCCATCGTCGCTTCATCACGAGCATCCGCACAGGCAAGCCGGAGCGGCCCGACTTCTCCGACGGCGCCGCGGCCCAAGCCGTGCTCGATGCCGCCTTCGAGTCAGACAGCAGCGGCCGCACGGTGAACGTGAGGCGCAGCACCTAGCCGGCTGCCATCACACCTCTTTCTGTGATTGCGAGGGAGGCGAAGCCGACCGTGGCAATCCAGCTTGAATCTCAGATGGATGGCCACGTCGCTCCGCTCCTCGCCATGACAGACTTTGTTCAGGGCCTCTACCACGCAGCCATCGCCCGCAAGCGGGCTCCTACCTCTCGGCAACACTGGAATTGAGAGCCTCAGGACTAAGCGAAGTTCAGTTGCATGAGTCCGGCTCAATGCGGCGCTGCACTCCAGTCGCCTGCGAATTCCCACACACCCGAGCCGACCTCGAGCACAAGTTCCGCGCGCGTGCGACGCACGATCCGAGCGAGCTTTGCCGCGCGCAGCGGTTTGCCGTTCACGCGCACCGCGGTGTCGCTCCCAAACGGTAGCGTGACCAAGCCGGTCGAATTAGGTGGGATGACCGTCTTCACATCCAGTTTGTTTCCTCGGCGGCGCCAGCCCGACTCCGCAAGTCCGCAAGTCGTGTGGAGTCGAGCTTTCGCCCAGCGCAGTTCTCCTCCCGGTCGCGGACGGATCAGAAGACGCTTCCCACCGGGGTGCGCAGCGTCGTAGTCGAGCCCGGCGACCACACCCACGAGCCAGTCGCCGATCGCTCCGTAGGCATAGTGGTTGAAAGAGTTCATCTCTGGATTCTGAAACCCGTTCTCCTGCGTCCAGCCGTCCCATCGCTCCCAGATCGTCGTCGCACCTTGCGTGACAGCGTAGAGCCACGACGGCCATCGCTTCTGGTGCAACAAGCGGTAGGCGACATCGACGCGGCCGAATCGCGTCAACACGTGCGGCAGGTAGGGCGATCCGACAAACCCGGTCGCGAGCCGGTCGCCGTTTGCCTCGATCATGCGCACGAGTTGTGCGACCAGCCGCGGGCGCAGTCGCATCGGCGCCAGGTCGAATTGAAGCGCGAGCACGTGCGACGTCTGTGTGCGACTCGCGAGCAATCCGTCATCCGAGAGAAAGCGGCGCTGGAAGGCGCGCTTCACCCGTGCGGCGAGCCGCGAGTAGCGTGCCGCTTCGCGCTTTCGCCCGATCAAGCGCGACGCGCGGGCGACCAGCTCTGCGCTGTGAGCGAAGAACGCGGTGCCGATCAAATCCTTCGGCGTGCCGGCGTCGTGGGTGCCGCTGCCGTCGAGCGCGAGCCAGTCTCCGAAGCCGCCCCACTCACCGGAATCCGGATGGCTCCTGATCAGATCGACGGAGCGCCCCTCGCACTGATCGACGAACTTCGCCAGCGACTCGAAGTGCCGCTCCAGAAGCCGCTCGTCCCCGTAGCGCTCATGAACCACTGTGGGGCAGATGACGATCGCGTCCGACCATGCAGGACCCGAGTCGCGGGAGACATCCTCCCAGGTCGGCGCATAGTTGGCCACGGCGCCTTCCGAGTTTTGCGAGTCGGCCAGGTCGCGCTGCCATTTGGTGAAGAAGGCCGCGACATCGCGGTTCAACGTCGCTGTCCGGATGAACACTTGTGCGTCGCCCGTCCATCCACACCGTTCGTCTCGCTGCGGGCAGTCCGTGGGAACGTCGACGAAATTGCCTCGTAGCCCCCAGTCGATGTTTTGCTGAAGCTGGTTGATGAGCGGGTCCGAGCAGGAGAACCCGCCCACGTGCGGGAGGTCAGAATGCAGCACGATTCCTGTGATGGCATCAGCTCCCGGCGGCTCCATCACTCCGGCCAGCTCGACGTAGCGAAACCCGTGGAAAGTGAAACGCGGCTCCCACTCTTCGTATCCGCCGCCCCGGCACGTGTAGTAATCGGTGGCTCGAGCGGCACGCAGGTTCGCGATGTAAAGTTCCTCTGGCGACTTGAGCATCTCCGCGTGCCGGATCCGGATCGTCGTCCCGGCGGGTGCGCGCACGCGCAGCCGGATGCGTCCAACCATGTTCTGCCCGAGATCGAAAATGAACCGGTTGTGCCGGTATGAGTCGGCATCGACAGGCGGGGCCACCGGCCGCAGTTTCTGTTGCCGCCGGACCGGCGGCGCGGGCAACGCTTCGACTGCAATCCCCGGGTCATCGAAAACCACCACCAACTTCCAATTGCTCGCCGCGTGGCCGGGCGACGACCAGTTGCCGAGTTCGCGGCGCGCGTCGTGGCTCTCGCCATTGATCAAGTCCTCATCGAGGATCGGCCCTATTGAGAAACGCCAGGCCTCATCGCTGGAAATCACATGGCGCGTGCCATCCGCGCAGGTCACTTCCAGTTGAAGCAGGAGACGCGGACGATCGCCGTAGTTCTGCCTGTGCCCGGCCGAGACGAGGCCGCAATACCAGCCGCTGCCGAGCATCGCGCCAATCGCATTGCGCCCCTTCTTCAGCAGACGCGTGACATCATGCACGCGATAATAGACGCGCTTCCGATAGTCGGTCCATCCCGGCGCGAACACGTCGTCGCCGACTGCGGCTCCGTTCAATTCGCACTCGTAAAGACCGAGGGCCGTCACGTAGAGACGCGCGAGCACCGGCCGCGCCGGAAGCGTAAACGACCTCCGCAAATACGGCGCAGGCACGAACGATCGCGGACCGCCCACGACATCGGAGCCGATCCATTTCGCCTGCCAGTCTTCGCGATCGAGCAACCCCATCTCCCAGAATGCCTCGTTGCTCTGGGCGCGCCGCCCTCGCTCGTCCCAAATCTCCACGCGCCACCACGCGCGCTGGCGGGATTGCAACTTCACGCCGGCATAGGCGATCTGCGACGAACGGTCGCTTTCCACGCGACCGGAATCCCAGAGATCGCCACGTCCGCCGCGACGCGAGGAGACCCGCACGTGCCACGCCTTCTGTCGCGCACCCGCGCGCTTCGATACGAGTTCCCAGCTCAATCTCGGCTCCACCTCATCGATCCCGACAGGATCAATAAGGTATTCGCATCGCTGGTTGGTGACACGTGTTCGATCGCTCATTGCTTTGAGACGAAGTTTCCATGCCGGCAGCCAAAAGCCGATCGGCTCCGAATCGCGGCAAACCCCAGGCTCAACAGCTCGTAACTGGAGCGGGGGCATTTCGGTGCGGTCTTCATTTGAGAATGGGCATCATTGCAGTGAATCGAAGTTCGCGGGGCGAAGGCACCTTCGCGCGGGGGCTGCGGCTCGATGGAATGAAACTGATTTTGAGTCTTTCGGTGAGTGCAACGACAGCGGCCTTTGTCCCCCCGGTGAATGAACGCGGCTGAATCTGGAGATTCGATGCAGGCCGCCGGCGCTGCACTCCCACCTCAATTCCTTGTTCTGGCTCTCCCCTAATCATCGGGGTGAAAACCGCTGCTTTCGACTTCACGGTTTCCACAGGCATGCATCCAATCTGGATCATGCCCGGACTTCAAACCCCACCCCCTGAGCCGTCGGAAAGTCGCAGTCCCGCCACGGCTCGACAAGCGACCCTGCCATGACGGACACGAGAACATCTCCGGGCGCGTCGCAAAAGGGTATCTGGACTGTGGGCACGCTCGTTTACACGACGAGCGGGATCATCGTGCTCTTTGCCTGGCTCGTCCTCGGCGATTTCGCGTGGTGGATGCGGGAGCGCTCGGTCACTCCGATGGCGTCGTGGTATCTGACGCATATCGAGGTGCCGAACATCGTTTTCGGTCTGATGATCACTTCGCTGCCGGCACTCATCCAACTGGTCGTCGCGCCGATCGTGAGTGTGAAGTCGGACCGCTATCGGAGCCGTCTCGGCCGACGGATCCCGTTCCTCATCGTGACGACCTTCATCTCGATGCTCGGCATGCTCGGGCTCGCGGTGACTCCCTACATCGCCGCGTGGGTCCACGACATCGTCGGCCCGGATTCGTCGCTG
The DNA here is from genome assembly GCA_035513275.1 of Opitutaceae bacterium. Lineage (GTDB taxonomy): Bacteria > Verrucomicrobiota > Verrucomicrobiia > Opitutales > Opitutaceae > DATKCJ01. The sequence goes on along the minus strand of DATKCJ010000269.1, from coordinate 15,680 downwards.
CACATCTCCGTCCTGAGCGAGCGCGTGATCGCGGTCGCCTGCTTTACGGTGTTCTGGACGGCCTTCGAGGTAGCGGCCCTGGCAAGCAAGCCGCTATTCGACGGCCTCGTGAACGATGTCGTGCCGCGCCCGTTGCTCGGCAGGTTCTTCGGTCTCTTCCGCGCGGTCGGCCTGCTCGACGGGATGGTGTTCAACTACTGGATCATGGGACTCGTGCCCAGTCACTTCACACTGATCCTGTCCGTCGCGGGAATTTTCTACGGAGTCGCATTCATCTGGGTCTGTTTCAAGGTCAAGGAAGGCGAGTATCCGCCGCCACCGCCGCTGGCCGCGGCGACGAGTCCGTTCCGGGGCATGACGAACTCCGTGCGGCTCTACTGCAAGGAGTGCTTTTCCCACTCCTATTACCTTTCGGTCTTTACGCTTATCATGGTGGCGGGGCTCTGCTTCATGCCCGTGAACATCTTCTCGATTCCGTATGCACGAAACATCGGACTGAGCATGGATGCCTACGGGAAGGCCCTCGCCCTCACCTACTTCATCTCGCTGTGCCTGGCGTTTCCGCTGGGGTGGCTCGCTGACAAATTTCATCCCCTGCGCGTCGGCATGGTCTGGCTCGGCTGCTACATCGCGCTGAGCATCTGGGCTGGCATGTTCGCCAACACATCGGAGAACTTCCTCATCGCGCTCGTGCTTCACGGCGTGATCTCGGGCTCCTACTACACGAGTGCTGCGTCGACGCTGCAGCAGCACCTCTTTCCGCGAAAAAACTTCGCGCAGTTTTCCTCGGCCTCGCTCATCTTCGCCTCGGTCGCGACATTCTGCCTCGCACCGCTCATGGGTTCGCTCATCGATGCGACGGGCGGAAACTATCGCTACACTTTTGTGATCTCCGCCTTTCTCGCGGCGCTGGCCCTCGCTTCCGCGGCGTATGTTTATGTGCGCTTCAAGAGGCTTGGCGGTCAGGCAAACTACGTCGCGCCGGAGTATGACGTGAGCTGAGCGGTTGCGTCGCTCCCTCAGGCAAGCGTCGCCGCCTTCTCGCGCGTTATCTGATGCCGCAGCGGTTCGCCGCGAACCCACCGAGCGAATTCGGCGAGCACCAGCTCCCCCATCCGCAGGCACTCGCGATCAAGCGAGCCCGCGATGTGCGGCGTGATGAAGACGTTCGGCAGCCCAAGCAGCGGATTGTCAGGCGCGGGCGGTTCCTCTGCGAGCACGTCGAGCAATGCCGTCAGGTCCTCGCGCGCGCGGAGGACCTCCGCCATCTCTGCCTCACGCACGATCTGTCCTCGCGCCGTGTTGATGAACGTCGCGCCCGGCCGCATGCTCGCGAGATGTGCGCCGGTGATCATGCCCTCTGTGCTCGGCAGATGAGGCGCATGGAGCGAGACGACGTCGCTCCTCCGAAAAACTTCCTCCAAGGATGCGAGAGTGACTCCGAGTTCCTTGGCGACGGTCGTGTCCGCATACGGATCGAACGCAAGGATATCGAGTTCGAAGGGCCGCAGGCGCTCGCGGACCAGCCGGCCGATCTCGCCGAGGCCGATCAGCCCGACGGTCGAGTGATGTGCCCCGGGAGACGGAACCTTCGGCAAGGGATACGCCGCTGTCGACTTGTGCTGCCCCAAGTAGTGCCACGTCCGCTTAAGCGAGAGCAGCACCGCCGCGAGCGTAAACTCCGCAACGGGGATGGCGTTCACCGAATAAGCACCGACGACGATGAGGCCCCGCTCCCAGACGGCATCGGAAATCCAATACCGGAGCGTGCCGCCTGCAAAGAACACTGCGCGCAGTTGCGGAGCCGCCGCCAGGACGCTCCCGTCGATTCGCGGGCAACCCCAGCCCGTGAAGAGCACCTCGACCTCGGCGAGTATCGCGGGCCGCGCAGCGAGCGAGGAGGGATCGTCGATCGTGACGACGAGCTCACTTGCACTTCGGATCTCCGCGAGGCCCGCTTCGCCGTAGAGGAGGAGAGCGGTTTCAGGCGCAAGTATCAGCGCGCTCTTCGGACGCCGGCCCAGGGAGGCGACAGTCGATTCAGGCGGGAACATGGGACCTAACATTGTGCCGGCTCGTCGCCGTCGTGCAACGGCCGGAGCTCGTTCGCGAGAATCACCTCGTTGACCCTGCGTCGCAGCCCAATCTACGCGCGCGATTCCCTTCACGATCACCCTGCGCGCGCACAGAACATCGGTCAACGAGGTGATTGCCCGCCCGATTGCCGACGATTCTGCCGAAGCGCGAACATTTCGCTCCCACGTCGACATCAAGTCGGCGAACTCGTCCCGTCCTGTGCGTATCTTATCTCGAGTCTCTCCCTATCGATCCACGCGAGCAGTGTCTCACACACTGTCCCCGTATCACCGGGCCCGCTCGGAGCGGCCGGGTCTTTGAGGCGGCGCCTTTCGTCGCCCAGGTGCGCCATGTCGGCAGTTCTTCCAATCAACGCCTCTCTCGCGTCCATCGCCCCCGAGGAACTGCGCACCGAGTATCTGGAGAATCCGATGGGGTTGGATGTCCCGCACCCGCGCTTCAGTTGGAAGCTTCGGCTTTCAAGCAACTCTGCGGACGGTGCGCACCAGTCCGGCTACCAAATCCGGGTCGTGAGCACGGCGCACGTCGCGTCGCGTTCTGACGCAGAGGTGTGGGACTCCGGCGAAGTCGAATCGAGCGAAACCACGTTTATCACGTATGGAGGCCGCCGGCTTGTTTCCGGACTGGCGTGCCACTGGAGCGTCCGCGTGCGCGATGCCAACGGCAAGTGGTCCGAATGGAGTTCTCCCGCACACTTCACGATGGGTCTCCTTGCTCCGTCGGACTGGACCGCGCGGTGGATCGGCACCGGTGAATCCTTCTCGTGCGATGCGGACCTGAGTGCCGTCGACAAGATAGCGCCGCCGGACAACCCACTGCCCGACCCTTGGTTTCGCCGGTCGTTCGTTCTTGAATCCGCACCGAGGCGCGCGACCGCCTTTGTGGCTTCGGTCGGCTTCCACGAGCTGCACGTGAACGGAAACAAGGTGGGCGACGCTGTGCTTATGCCAAGCGTCACCGACAATTCGCAGCGTGCACGCTACGTCACCTACGACATCACCGGACTGCTGCGACCCGGAGAGAACGTGATCGGCTTGTGGCTCGGCCCGGGATGGTCGCTCTTTCCGGTCTTCGAAACTCCGGACAAGCCTCGCGCACCGCTGGTGATGGGCCAGTTCCATTTCGAATTCGCCGATGGTGGTGTCCGAAGACTGGAGACGGACCGGCAGTGGCTCACTCATGCCAGTTCGAGCCGGCTGCTCGGGATCTGGTATTTCATGAACTTCGGCGGAGAGCGGATCGACGCGGCGCGCGAACTCCCGCATTGGGCGGAGCCGGGCTTCGACGATGCCGGCTGGAGACCCGCCGTGGAGTTCAGCCCCGAGCTCATCGTCTCCGCAGACAAGGTGGAGCCGAACCGCCTTTTGACGGAGCTCTCACCCGTCGAAATCAAGGAGACCAGCACCGGCGAGTATCGCGTCGACATGGGGCGCAACTTCGCGGGATGGACGGAGATCAAGGTCTCGGGCCAGCCCGGCGACGAGATCGAGTTCAAGTTCTCCGAGCGGCCCGAGGAGCCGATCACCTACCGGATACGAAGCAGCCTGGTTCTCGACGCGAACGGTCGCGGTGTGTTTCGGAATCGCTTCAACTACAGCTCGGGTCGCTGGATTCAGATTCGCGGACTCCGGCAAAAGCCCGAAGCGAGCGACATCCGCGGCTGGCTGGTGCGGAGCGATTTCGCTTCGAGCGCATCCTTCACCTGTTCGCACGCGCTGTTCAACCGCATCCATGAAGCGACGCGCTGGACGCTCGAGAACCTCACGCTCGGCGGCTACATCGTCGACTGTCCGCAACGCGAGCGCATGGGCTACGGCGGCGACGGACACGCCACGATCACCACGGCACTGAGCCTGTTCGACTTCGGGGCGTTCTGCACGAAATGGTCCGAAGATTGGCGCGATGTCGAAGGTCGCGCCCCGATTTGGGGGCACATGCGACAACCGACAGAGGCCGGCGGTGGAGCATTGGAGGAAGGAAACGTGCCCTACACCGCGCCGACCTACTGGGGCGGCGGCGGCCCGATCTGGAGCGGCTTCTGCGTGCATCTTCCGTGGGAGACCTACCGCCGATACGGCGACAAGGACATACTTCGGGCGAACTTCCCGCTGATCCGCGCGTGGCTCGGATTCCTCGAGAACAAGGCGCGCGACAATCTTCTACGGCGCTGGGGTGGCGAGTGGGATTTCCTCGGCGACTGGCTGTGGCCCGAGTCCGCCGGCGTGAATGGCGACACGCGCGAGTCTTTGTTTCTCAACAACTGTTACTGGATCTACATCCTGAATGTCGCCTCGGAGATCGCCGACATTCTGGGCCATGGGAGTGATGCAATCCGCTGGCGCGAGCACGCGGCAACGATTCGCACGACGGTTCACCATGAGTTCTACAATCCAGCCGATCACAGCTACGTGAACGGATTCCAGGCGAAGCTCGCCCTCGCGCTCCTGGCAGACGTGCCGCCTCTGGAGCTTCGCGAAAAAGTCTGGAAGCGGCTCGAGCATGAAATCCTCGTCGTGCGCCGTGGGCACATCCACGCCGGGATCACCGGCGGCGCGATGCTCTTCAAGATGCTCATGGAAGCCGGGCGCGACGACCTGATCTACGAGATGGTCGACAAGGAAGACTTCCCGAGCTGGGGACACATGCTCCGAAACGGGGCCACAACGCTCTGGGAGGCGTGGGTCGATTCGGACAGCCTCCTGCACAGCTCGTTCATCTATGTGGGCGCGTGGTTCATCAACGGCGTCCTCGGCATCCAGCCGCATCCGAGGCACCCCGGCTTTAGTGAGTTCGTGATTCGACCCGGACTGGTGCGTCCGCCGCAGCTTACCTCGGCGTCCGGTCACTACGACTCGATCCGCGGACGAATCTCCGTCGACTGGAAGTGGCATGATCAAAACTTCGAACTCGATTTGATCGTGCCGCCCAACACTCGCGCGACAGTGCACATTCCGACAGACGACCCGGACTCGGTCCGTGAGCACGGTCAGGTGCCGCAGCTCGAGCGAGTCGCCTTCGAATCCGGCCGGCTCATCCTCGAAGCGGGACCAGGGAGCTACAAGTTCTCAGCGGCCCTTACTGTGTCGTCCTCGAACTCACGCGCTGCTGAAGCCGGCACCCATTCTCGCCAGCCCACGATTCTTGGCTCAAATTGAGGACTGTGAAACCTGTTGTCCAAATCTCGCTGGACGTGATTAGCGTCGCCGAAGCCGTCGCGACCGCCCGAGTCGCACTGCGCGCCGGTGTCGACTGGCTCGAGGCCGGCACGCCGCTCATCATCGCCGAGGGAATGAACGGCGTGCGCGCGCTGCGCAGCGAGTTTCCCGGCATTCCGATCGTGGCCGATCTCAAGACGATGGACGGCGGCTGGCTCGAGGCCGAGCTCATGGCAAAGGCGGGCGCGACCCACGTCGTCGTCATGGCCCGTGCACACGAGGAGACACTCAAATGCGTCGTGAAGGCCGGACGCGATCTCAACGTGAAGGTCATGGGCGACAATCTCGGCTGCCCCGACATGGTCGCCGGTGCAAAGTTGATCGAGGATCTCGGATGCGACTACGTCATCCATCACATCGGCTACGACGAGCGCCGCGGCATCGCCGCGGCGGGCGGTCGGATGCCGAGCCCGCTCGACCAGCTCCGCGAAATCGTAGCGGCTGTGAGCGTGCCCGTGCAAGCTGTCGGCGGACTGACGATCGAGCAGGCCGTGCAGACGCCCGCCTACGGCGCGCCGCTTGTCGTGCTTGGCGCGCCGCTGACGATCGACGCAGATGCGTTCAGGACGGCAGATGGCGACATCGAGGGATCGCTTCGCCTCATCTGCGAGAAGGTTCACGGCCATGGCGACGTGCCTGTCGACCGGGAGTAGTTCACCCGGCTGCCAACGGAAACATGAGATCACTCCTCTCGCTCCTGTTCCTCGCGTTCCTTCTCTCTGGCTGTCACATGCGATCGATGGAAGGCGCTGATTCGCCGCTCGCACAGTATGTCGGTCGACATGCAGAAGTAAGAAAGAAGATCGTCATCTATGATCGCGGTGCCTTTGGCAGGCTCGGCGTGCCTGCTGGCGAATGGCACATCTCCAAGAAGGAGGAAGTGAAGCTCTCGTTGGAGCCCGGCATGAGCTTCGAGGTTGTTGGAGTATCTTCCCGCCGGATCGAGTCCGGGAAGCACTATTACCTCGCTTGTAGGTATCGAACTGCTGGAGAAGAAGTGACCTTCGATTATCCCGCCGACGGGAAATTCATCGGCGCTGACTACATCTCGTGGCGATGAACAAAGAGCCGACCCAGTCGTCACAGCGCAACACGACGGCTTCGCCGTCTTCTGTTTGCGAGAGTCGCTCATCGCGTGGCGGACCTGGAACGATCGAAAGTTTGCCCCGCGCAGGGAACGGCGCGGAAATGTAGGCCGCCTTGCCCTCCCGCAATTGCTTCCGCAGAACCTTCGACCCGCCGACTCCATGAAGAACGAAAAGAAGAAGACCCGACTGAAGAGTGCGGTCGCCGCCAGCTCTGGCGCAGCGCGCGAATGGTCGCGGCGACTGCGTGCGCTGCGGACGAGGCACGAGCGATTCCTCGACACGCGCAATCCCGTCGACCGGGAATGGAACAATGGCGTCTTCGAGCGATTCAAGTCTCCCGCGATCACTTACCGCCACATTCCGATCGAGTGGCGATACGATCTGAATCCCCGCACCAACCCCTTTCTCATGGAGCGGCTCGGCGCCAACGGCACCTACAACCCCGGCGCGTTCCTCTGGCGCGGCAAGGCGCACATGGTCGTCCGCATCGAGGGCTATGATCGCAAGAGCTTCTTCGGCGTCGCGGAGAGCCCGAACGGGATCGACCGCTGGCGCTTCTGGGACGAACCGTGCGACATTCCGGAGCTCGCACCCGAGACGAATGTCTACGACATGCGGATCGTCTTCCACGAGGACGGCTGGATCTACGGCGTCTTCTGCTCGGAATCGAAGAACCCCGATGCCGCGACCGGCGACCTCTCGAGCGCTGTGGCGCAGGCCGGCATCGTTCGCACGCGCGACTTCCGGCGCTGGGAGCGCCTGCCGAACCTGAAGACGCCAGCGTCGCAGCAGCGCAACGTCGTCCTGCACCCGGAGTTCGTCGGCGGGCAGTTTGCCTTCTACACGCGGCCGATGGACGGCTTCATCGACGTCGGCTCGGGCGGCGGCATCGGTTGGACGCTTTGCCGCGACATCACAACCGGTGTCACCGGGCCGGAGAAGATCATCGACGCGCGCGCCTACCACACGATCAAGGAAGTGAAGAACGGCCTCGGTCCCGCGCCGATCAAGACACCTCAGGGCTGGCTGCATCTCGCGCACGGCGTGCGTGGATGTGCCGCGGGCCTGCGCTATGTGCTCTACATGTTCATGACCGCGCTCGACGATCCCTCGCGCGTCATCGCGAGACCAGGCGGACACTTCCTCGCGCCATGGGGCGGCGAGGGAACTGGCGACGTCTCGAATGTCACGTTCTCGAACGGCTGGATCCAGATGCCCGATCGCGCGAAGACCGTCCTCATCTACTACGGCGGCTCGGACACGCGATGCTACGTCGCCCGCTCGACGACCGCGAAGCTCGTCGACTGGTGCCTCAACACCCCGGAGGAAGCGCCGACCACTCGCGTGAGCGTTGACCAGCGGCTCGCCCTCATCCGGGCCAATCGTTCACTCAAGCCGCGCTGACGCGGGACCCGCTCACTCGTGCACGACAGGCGCAGGACTGCGCCGGTGTGACAGAAGCTTCTCGTAGAACGCCGGCTCGCGATACACGTCCGTCCACACCGCGTGGCCCATGCCTTGATAGATTCGAAGCCGCGGTTTTCCTCCGGCAGCCTCGAGCGCCTTGCAGAACACCACGGACTGCTCGACCGAAATCGTCGGGTCGTTCTCACCGTGGTAGAAATACGCTGGAACATCCGCGAGCTTCGGCGCCAGTGATGGATCGGCCCGCGGGCAAAGCGGTGCATACGCAGCGAACATGTCCGGTCGGTGCGCGACGACCCGGATCGTCCCCATGCCGCCCATGCTGAAGCCGGTGAGATACGTGCGATCGCGATCGGCCGGATAGTCGGCATGTAGCGAATCGATCAACGCGGTCACCTCCGCGGGATTCCAGCCCCCGCTTCCGCGCATCGGTCCATTGAACGAAAGCGACACCACCAGGAATGGAAACGCCGCGCCACCGGCGACTGATTCGATCTCCTCGCGCACGGCGCCTGAAATGGTCGGCTTCGGGGAAAAGCCATGGATCACGACGAGCAACGGCCACGGCGCTTCGGATGCAGTCTCGGGGAGACGAATCATGAAGTTGAACGCCATCGTGCGGTCCTCCGCTCCGTCCTTCACTTCGAACGTGTGGCGGGCCGGCAACTGGCGTCCACGCGCGAGCGTGAAGATGTCGCTCCCCTTCTCCATCCATCCAATGAGTTCGCTCGCATAGAGGTATTCGTTCGCCGGATTGCCGGACGCGGGACCGGCTGGATTCTCCACAGGTTCACTTTCGATCCCCGCGAGTCGGTTCAAAATCCATGCGCGCATGTCGCGCTCAATTGCGTGCGCGAGTCCGGCTTTCGCCTGGATGGGCGGAAGCGCTCGCGCGCGTTCGTGGAGCCGCCGCATCGCCGCGCCGAGGTCGCCGCAGAACACCGCGACATTGAGCGTGCGCACCTTTCCCGCACTGGCTGCGTCGGGTGCGACTGTCACGCGAAGCGCTGTCGCATCCGGCGCATCGACAACGAACCTGCCATCGCCATCGGAAGCCACGGGAAGCAGAGTTCCATCAGGCTTCGAGACCGTGACTGACGGCGAGAAGGGCTCTGTCAGATCGACCGGCGATGTGATGCTCATCGCGATACCCGGTCGGCCCTCGAGAGACGAGAACTCCACCCGGGCTGTCGGAAGCGGATTGGCGGAAGGAATGAATTCAGTTTCAGCCGCGAGCCGGCACACTCCGACGAAAAGGACAAAGCCAAGCGTCCGCACGCATGCTTGCAGGAAGGGGGTAAGGCAAGGGTTCATGGAAAGAATGGCAAACCGGGGCGCAGCCAGTGTCGCCGAACGCGCTTCGACTCCAATTCCCGGTTTGCTCACCACGATTACCTGAGAGGCGTCAACAGGGTGACTGGGCTTCGGTTTGCGCCGGAAACTGTGTCATGGTTGCGTGCATCTGTTGCCCCACCCTCCCGTGATACCGCGGCCCACCAACATGCCTCAAACCACCACAGAACAACACATCGCCCTTCCGCCCTTGCTCATCGTGCGCGGCGACGACATGGGCTCGAGCCAGGCGGCAAACGAGGCGTGCATGCGTTGCGCACGCGAAGGAGTCATGACCTCGGTCGAGGTCATGCCCGTCACACCGTGGTTTCCGCAGGCGGTTCGATTGCTTCGCGAGATTCCCGACTTCGACGTCGGCGTGCACCTGGCGCTGACAAGTGAATGGGACGACATGAAATGGCACCCCTTCACGCCATGCCCGAGCCTCGTCGATGAGAGCGGATGCTTCAGACCGGTGGTCACGCCTCACAGGCACTACGTCGGGAGGTCACACGCGGAGAATCGCTGGAGCCTCGCCGAGATCGAGCGCGAGCTTCGCGCACAGATCGAGTTGTCGCTAGCGATGCTCCCGCAAATCAGCCACGTGACGACGCACATGGAATTCAGAGAGCTCGATCCGTCCGTCGCCGCGCTTGTCGATCATCTCGCGGACTCCTACGGAATCGACGCCGCGCAAAGGCTTCGCGGCCTCAGGCCCGCGAGCTATGCGGGTCCCAAGCAAACGTCCGCCGAGAAGACACAGTCATTCGTGCGGATGGTCGAGGCACTCGAACCGGGCGGGCGCTATCTCTTCATCGATCACCCCGGACTCGACACGCCGGAGCTCCGAGGAACCGGCCATGGCGGTTACGACGATGTCGCCATCGACCGGCAGGGCGCGACGGATTGCCTAGTGAGTCCTTCGGTGCGCGCCGCGCTCGAGGCGAAGTCTGTCAGGCTTTGCAGCTACCGGACCGCAGCCGGTCACCAAGGTGAACATTCGGGGCGTTGACGCGACCGACCAACCCGCGGCAGAACAACTCCGCCACGGTAACCTGAATCCGAAGAATCATGGCGAGACTCGCAGCATTTCCCAAGGCGTGGCTCAACGACCTCGGTGCGGGCGGCACGATGATGCTCCGAGAGTGGATCGAGATGTCGCGCGCCTTCGACATCGATGGCCTGGAGTTCTACGCCGGCTTTCGCGAACTCGCGGATGCCGCGCGGTGGAGCGAATTCCGCCGGCAGGTTGAGGATCAAGGGCTCTGCATCCCGATGCTCTGCTGCTCGCCGGACTTCACGCATCCGGATCCGTTCTTCCGAAGGGAGCAGATCGATTTTGAAAAGCGATGGATCGACATGGCCGCAGGCCTCGGTGCGGAATTCTGTCGCGTGCTGTCCGGTCAGCGACGCCCGGACGTATCGCGCGCAGACGGCATACGTTTTGCGGCGGACGCCATCGCGGAATGCCGCCGCCACGCCGCCGAACGCGGCGTCACTCTCATCCTCGAGAATCACTACAAGGACGGCTTCTGGGTCTACCCCGAGTTTGCGCAGAGGATTGACGTTTTTCTCGATCTGCTTCGCGAGATACCCGAGGGCATCGACTTCGGTGTGAACTTCGATCCCTCCAACTGCGTCGTGTGCGGCGAGGATCCGATCGAGTTGCTGGAAGCGGTAAAGGGGCGCGTCGTCACAATGCACGCGAGCGACCGATACTTCGAAGGCGGCACGCTCGCGGATCTTCAGCGCCTGGATCAGGACCCGCGCGCCGGCTATGCGACGATTCTCAAGCACGGTGTGATCGGTCGCGGTCTCAACGACTATGATCGAATCTTTTCCATCCTGCACGGTGCGGGTTTCGATGGCTGGATCTCGATCGAGGACGGCGCCGATCCTGGCACCACCTTCGAGGACATACGGCAATCGGCTCTCTTTCTGCGGCGGAAGATGGCGGAACACGGACTGGGAGCGCACCGGCGCCAGATTGCATGAAGGCGCTCGTCTATCACGGTCCGTGGCAGATGAGCGTTGAGGATCTGCCGCAACCTCAAGCGGGAGACGGCGAGGTGTTGCTGCGCTCGGTGGCCGTCGGAATCTGTGGCAGCGACGTGCATGGATTCACCGGCGAGAGCGGCAGGCGAAAGCCCGGCATGGTCATGGGGCATGAAGCCGTCGGCGAGGTCGTGTCGACAGGCCCGGGCGTAGCGCGCCTCCGCGTGGGTGACCGCGTCGCGGTCTACAACATCCACGCTTGCGGCAGGTGCGTCCACTGTCTCGCGGGACAGGAGCAACTGTGCCCCGAAAAGCGAATCCTCGGCGTGAACGCGGGGCAATGGGGAGCGATGGCGGAGTATTTCGCGTTCCCCGAGTCCGGACTCTTTCAACTCGACCGCTCGCTCGAGCCGGCGATCGGACTTCTCACCGAGCCGATCGCCGTGGGCTTGCACGCCATCAACCTCATGCGCCCGCGACCGGACGATGTCGTGGCGATTGTTGGCGCAGGCACGATCGGCATCGGACTCGCCGTCGCTCTGCGTGCGCGCTGCGTGAAGCGCTTGTTCGCGTTGGACAAAATTCCCGCGAAGCTCGCGCTCATCGCGGAGTTCGGAGCGATCCCAATCAACGTCGATTCAGAGGATGCAAACGCCGTCGTTCGTGCTGCAACAGACGGGCGCGGCGCCGACGGAGTGTTTGAAGCAGTCGGCGCGGCGGCAACAGTTCGCACCGCCTATGATCTCACGTCTTTGGGTGGCACGCTCGTGCTCATCGGCAACCTTGCCAAGGAGTTCACACTCCCGCTCCAGGGAGTCACAAGCAACGAGACCACGATCCGCGGTTCCTACGGATTCACGAAGTCGGACTTTGCCACCGCGGTTGGGATCGTCGGCGATCCGTCGATTCCGCTGGGTCGGCTCATCACAGGTTTCTGTTCACTCGCCGAGACGCCGGACGTCATGACACGGATGGGCCGCGGCGAGCTGAATGCGATCAAGATGGTCATCCGTCCATGAGCACAGTCGTCCCGCCGCTTTCTTCCGCTGAAGAGCTTCGCGGCCGCGTCGCAGTCGTCACCGGCGGCACGAACGGTCTGGGCAGACACCTCGCGCGAACTCTCGTCTCGCTTGGCGCGGAAGTCTTCTTCTGCGGACGCAAAGCAGAGCTTGGCCGGACGCTCGCAGCGGATTGGGGCCCACTCGCGCACTTCGTCCCGTGCAGTCTCGAGAGCGCGCAGGAGACGCGCGCGTTCATCGAGCAAGCCGGCGCATTTCGCGGCAGCATCGACTATCTCGTGAACAACGCGGCGATCGATCCGTCGATACCGTTCGAGGAAACATCCCTGGACGAGTTCGACCGGGTTCTAGCGGTCAACCTTCGCTCCTACTTTGTAACCGCGCAGGCCGCGCTCCCGTTTCTCAAGGCAGGCGTCGGAAAGGCGATCGTGAACATCGGCACGACGAACTGGATGATCGGGCAGCCCAACTACACGGCGTATTCCGCGGCGAAGTCCGGCATCCTTGGGTTCTCGCGCTCGCTCGCGCACGACGCGGGCGCTCACGGCATCCGCGTCAACATGGTCTCGCCCGGCTGGATCATGACCGAGCGCCAGCTCGCCGAGAAGGTCACCGAGCCATTGAAGGCGGAACTCATTCGAGACACAGCCGTCAAGCAGCTCATGGAGGAGCAGCACGTCACTCCAGCGACTTTGTTCCTGCTTTCATCCGCCGCCGCCGGCATCTCGGGTCAGAACCTCGTCGTCGACGGCGGGAAATACATGCAATGACCGCGCCGGCACCTGTGAACTCCCTCCGGCATGTCCTTGTCACCCTCCTGCTCGTTGCAGGAATCGGCATCAAGGCCCCGGCGCAAGATGCCGCAAAGCAAAATGCCCCCGGCGGTGCTGAATCGCCGGGCGCAGTGGATCCCGCGGCCGGACCCGGCCTGGCGGCGCGGGAAAGGAAGGTTCAAATCGACTCGCCGTTCCAGCCGTCCCCGCGCGCGGCACGCATCCTCACTCCCGCGCTCATGCCGGCCAGCAAGAGAATCGTCTATCTGCTGCCGGTGGAATCCGCAGGCAGTCACGCGTTCGGCAACGCGCTCGACGAGGTGAAGAAACTCGATCTCGCGAACCGATACGGCGTCGTGTTCGTCGAGCCCGACTTTGCCCAGACTCCGTGGTATGCCGATCATCCCTCGGATCCCGAGATCCGGCAGGAGAGCCATCTCGTGAAAGCCGTGATCGAAGGTGTTGAGCGCGAACTCGGCTGGACCGACGCGACGGTCCGGCGTTACCTCGTCGGCTTCAGCAAGTCTGGCTGGGGTGCCTTGGTGCTTCTGTTCCGGCATCCGGACGTATTCCGTGGCGCGGCCGCCTGGGACGCACCGTTGATGACGTCCACACCCAAACGCTGGGGCATGGACGAGATTTTCGGCACGCAGGAGAATTTCGACGACTATCGTTTCACACGATCCATCCCCACAACCACTGCGCTTCGCGACCACACTGTGGTTCTCGCGGGTCACGGAATTTTCCGGGAGCAAACGCTCGCCGCCCATGAGTTCCTGACCGCAGCAGGTGTGGCGCACCAGTTTCAAGACGGACCAAACCGACAACACCGCTGGGATGGCGGCTGGCTCGAAGACGTTGTGCAGGCAGTGCTCGAGGATTCCTCCAACACCTACACCAATCCAATCGGCGATCCGCCGGTCGCGATGGGAGACCCCGCGGTGCTCAGGCACGACGGCCGCTATTACCTTTTCGGCACGACGAAAACCAGCGAAGGATTCGAGTATTACACTTCCGAAGATCTCGTGCATTGGTCGTATGGCGGCTGGGCCTGGCGCAAGACCGAGGGCTCCTGGGCCACTGCGTTGTTCTGGGCGCCGGAGGTCTGCGAGTATCGCGGACGGTTCTACCTCGTTTACAGCGGGCGCGTTCGCGGTGGTGAAAAGTGGCAGATGCGCATGGGTATCGCGGTCAGCGACGCACCGGAGGGACCGTATCGCGATTTGCACGCGCCGTGGTTTGACTTCGGCTACTCGGCGATCGACGGCCACATCTTCGTCGACGGCGACGGCAAACCCTATCTCTACTTCAGCCGCAACGGCTCGCAGGACGGCTACAGCTACGGCGTGATCTGTGGCGTGGCGCTTGCCGACGATCTTTCGAGGCCGCTCGGAGAACCGGTCACTCTCCTCGAGGCAAGCCAGCCGTGGGAGCGCGTCAGCTGGGCCGAGAACCGGTGCAACGAGGCACCCGCAGTCATCAAGCACAACGAAACCTATTTCATGACGTATTCCGCGAATAGGACGAGCACGGCCGACTACGGCATCGGCGTCGCAACCGCGAAGAGTCCGCTCGGACCGTGGACCAAATACGAAGGAAATCCCATCGCCGCCACGGATCTCTCGACCGGCGTTTCAGGGCCTGGGCACAACTCCATCATCCGTTCGCCTGACGGACGGGAGCTTTTCATCATTTACCACGCGCATGAGGATCCAACCGCACCGCGCGGCCCCCGAGTCGTATGCATCGACCGGCTCTTCTTCGACGCCGAGGGAAACCTCCGCCTCAGGGGCCCGACCCGCTCGTCGCAACCCATGCCCAGCGGAAACCATTAACGCTGCTGGGCGCTGGTCAGAAGGCGCGCCTGCGTTCAGGCGACAGTTTTCGTTCGCCACCCGACCATCCTCACGACCTGCAGTCCCGCGACCACCGCCGCGATAAGCGCAAGCGCGAACACGTAGACCGGGATTCGCTTCTCGATCATTTGATAGAAGAGCGTGTGCAGCACAGTCAGGCCAAACAGGAGGTAGTTGGTCCGCTGAAGCCGCTTCCATTGTGTCGCGCCAAGCATTCGCAGGGACTGGTCATTGGAAAGCATCGCAAGGAGCAACGCAAGCAACGCAGCGAGAAGCCCGGTGTGATTTGCCCAGCCAAACAGGTCGTGGCGCAGATCGGAAACCGGCCCGAAATTGTCATGGTAGAAAAAATAGGTCCACTTCTTCCCGATCATGTGGGATTGCAGGCCGAGAAAGACGTGCCAGATGCTGATGAGCGCGGCCCAGACGCCGATGTCGCGCCGCAGGTCGCTCGACACAGGGGTTGGTTTCCGGCGCAGGAAATTCCAAGGACCCAGCAACAGCGTCGCAGAAAGCAGCACGAGTCCCGTGTAACCCGTGGACACGCTCCAACGGAAGTTTTCGTTGGGTGAGACACCCAGGACATAGACGAACAGGATAAGTGCAGCGATACACGGCACCAGGATGGCGTGCGTCAGGAGTCTTCGTCGTGTGCGGGTCATGTCAGATGGAGAATGCGAAGCTGATCTACGCACGCCACTTCAGCGCGCGTCCTGCAAACCGCGCACGCACGCCTTCGGCCGCAACGGCGCCGATGATCACTGCGCCTGTGACGACTCGCTTGATCGGTTCTGACACGCCGAGGTGCGCGAGGCCCGCCTCAAGCGTCGCGATGATCAGCACGCCGATGAAGGTCGTCAGCATTGACCCCCGCCCGCCC
>DATKCJ010000268.1:0-17907 GCA_035513275.1 Opitutaceae bacterium | reverse complement strand
CGGGGATGCGGGGGTTGTTCCGATAGTGAAGGCGCTCGGGGATTTCGTCCTTGCGGTAGGCCTTGATGTGCGGGCTGGCGTCGCGCAGTCGCGCGAGTATCGCGTCCGCATCGAGTGCCGTGGGCCGGATGCCCGCGAACGACCCAGTGAAGTCGATCTGCGCGTCTTCGGGCGCGAGATGCTCGGAGAGCACGAACACGCGCTCGACTGCGGTTTCCGTCATCCCGTGGTCGGAGACGAGGACGAGGTTCACTTCGTCCTCGAGCCCCGCCGCGGCGATCGCATCGACGATCCGGCCGATCATGGAGTCCACGAGTGCGACCGCCTCGCCCGTGCGCGGATCTCGCGGTCCGAATCGGTGACCGGCGGAGTCGGTTTCCTCAAAATAGAACGTGACGACTGCGGGCCGCTCAGGCTCGCGGAGCGTGAGCCAGCGCATCAACTCCTGCAGGCGGTTTTCGAAGGGCACGCTGTAGTCGAAGTGATGCCACCATGTCGGATATTCGCCTCCGATGTCGGCTTCGGATCCGGGCCAGAAATACGATGCGCTCTTGCGGCCCTGCCGCGTCGCCGTCAGCCAGATTGGCTCGCCGCTCCACCAGCGTCCCTCACGCGCGGCGGGATTCGAGCCGATGCCGAACCACGCCTTCCACTCCGGCTCAAACATGTTGTTGCCGATGATCCCGTGCGACTCGGGCCGCAGGCCGGTGACGATCGAGTAGTGGTTGGGAAACGTGTAGCTAGGATAGCACGGCACGAGACCCTCGGCGCGCACGCCGCGGTCGATGATCGCGCGGATCGCAGGAGTCGGATGCAGCTCCGGATAGTCCCACCGGTAGCCGTCGAGCGAGATCAACAGCACGACCGGCGCGGCAGTGAGCGCGTTCGCGAGCGTCAGCAACACGGCGGCCGCAAGCTTCATCGCGAAACGGGTGGTCGAAGCGCTTCGCGGGTTCATGCAGCGCGATGGTGGCCCCGGTGTTGCGCGTGCGTCAATGCGAGCATGGTGGGCCGGGCCGAGGGGCGCGCCGTAGCGTAGGTCTCTCACCTGCGTGCAGGAACCGTTCGGCAGGTCAAAGACCTGCCCTACGCCGTCTCTCAATGCGCGCTTGCCGGAGCAATCGCTGCAGCGGGATTGCGCAGGTTGTCGACGAGGTGCTGGATGTGCTCGGGCGGCGGCGGCGTGATGCGCGACACGCCATACGTCACGACCAGATTGAGGATCGCGCCGACCGTGCCGATGCCCTCGGACGAGATGCCGAAGCACCAGGCGGGCATGCCCATGAACTTGTTGCCGACGATGTATGCGAGCGTGAAGAGCAGGCCGAGCGACATGCCGGCGATCGCGCCCTCGCGATTCGTGCGCTTGTCGAAGATGCCAAGCAAGATCACCGGGAAGAAACTCGCTGCCGCCAGGCCGAAGGCGAACGCCACGACCTGCGCCACGAATCCGGGCGGGTTCACGCCGATGTAGCCTGCGACAAGGATCGCGACGATGACCATGATGCGACCGACAAGCACCTGCTGCTGCTCCGAGGCCGTGGGCTTGATAAGCCTGTAGAAGATGTCGTGCGAGATCGCGCTCGCGACAACGAGCAGCAGGCCCGATGCAGTGGAGAGCGCGGCGGCGAGACCGCCGGCCGCGACGAGCGCGATCACCCACGGCGCGAGCTTCGCGACCTCGGGGGTCGAGAGCACGATGATGTCGGGGCTCACGGTGATCTCGTTCTTCGCGCGGTCGTTGTCGAACTGCACGATGCCGTCGCCGTTCTTGTCCTCAAAGAGCATCAGGCCCGTCTTCTCCCACTTCGCGGCCCAGTCGAGCGACTGGACCTCCGCGATGGACTTTCCGTTCAGCGTCGAGACGAGGTTGTAGCGCGCGAATGCCGCGAGCGCAGGCGCCGTGGTGTAGAGCAGGGCAATGAAGAGCAGCGCCCAGCCCGCGGAGTAGCGTGCGGCGCGGACGTCCTTCACCGTGTAGAATCGCACGATGATGTGCGGCAATCCGGCGGTGCCAACCATCAGTGCGACCGTGGTAAAGAGCACGTCGAGTTTAGATCGAGAGACAAACGGTTCGGTATAGGCCGCGAAGCCCAGCTCTGCGTGCAACCCGTTGAGCCGCTCGGTCACATCGCTGAAGGTGAAGGCAAGCTGCGGCACCGGATTGCCAGTGATCATCCACGCAAGCGCGACTGCAGGGATCATGTAGGCGAGAATGAGAACGCCGTATTGGGCGACCTGCGTCCAGGTGATGCCCTTCATGCCACCCATCACCGCGAAGCATGCGACGATCGCCATGCCTACGATCACGCCGGTCGTGATGTCGACGCCGAGGAAGCGACTGAAAACGATGCCCACGCCGCGCATCTGCCCGGCGACATAAGTCATCGAGACGAAGATCGCCGCAATCACCGCGACGATGCGTGCGGTGCGCGAGTAGTAACGGTCGCCCACGAAGTCAGGCACCGTGTATTTGCCGAATTTCCGCAGATAGGGCGCGAGGAGCAGCGCGAGCAACACGTAGCCACCTGTCCATCCGATCAAGTAGATCGAGCCGTCATAGCCCATGAACGAAATCAAGCCCGCCATGGAGATGAACGACGCCGCCGACATCCAGTCGGCTGCGGTGGCCGCGCCGTTGGCGATTGCAGGCACTCCCTGGCCGGCGACGTAGAAGCCGCGCGTGTCCTTCACGCGAGACCGCCAGCCGATGTAGATGTAGATCGAGAACGTCGTCCCGATCATCAAGTAGGTCCAGATCTCGACGCTCATGCGTTGCAGGTCACTTGTGTTTGCGGTCGAGCCGGTCCATGCCGCGAGCGAAGATGAAAATCAGCGCGACGAAGATCACGATCGATCCCTGTTGTGCGAACCAGAAGCCGAGAGGAAGGTGGCCGATCTTGAATTGATTGAGCTGCTCGACGAAGAGGATGCTGCAGCCGACCGAGACGAATGCCCACACCAACATCAGGATCAGGACAAGGCGCTTGCTGGCGTCCCAGTGGGCTGGGCGTTTTGGGGAATCCATGGTCTGGGGGTGGGCGAGGCGGTGCGATAATCAGGAGCGACTCGCGGAGTTCAACGGGAAAGTCGCGCAAGTTGCGCTACGTTTAGAACGGAGGCTATCACGCGCCCCTAACTCGGAAGATCTCTCGCCTATCCCCTCACAACTCCATCTCGACCTTCACGACGAACTTCTGCACGTCGCCCGGCTGCACGCGTGCGAGGCCGATGCCGTGCTCCGCGGCGTTGGGCGGCCCCATCCACGGCTCGAGGCAGTAGAAGGGAGACTCGGTTGATTGTGTCCATGTGACGAACGTCGCGCCCTCGGGCACGTGTTTCCCAGTGCCGATCTCGATGTCGATTTTCGAGCCCCCGTGCTCCGCGAGAATCGCGGTCGGAGCGGCGAGTCCGGTGTGGATGAGGTCGATCAACGACGGGTTGTCGAGCGAAGCGGTGTTGAGCGGCGCGGCCCCTTCGAGCGCTCCGGCGGCGGTCTGCCGCACGGCGCTCTTCGCGGGAATGCGCACCTCGTAGTCAGCGCGTTTCGCGCCCTCGCTCCATGGAACCGTGAAATAGAAATGGTGGCCCGCGCTCCACGGGATCGGCTGGCGGTCGAGATTGCGCAGGGCGAACTCGACGCTGAAGCCAAGCTTCGCAAACCGGTAGCTCACCTCGAATTCATAGCTGAAAGGATAGGCCTCGCGCGCCGCGGCGTCGGGCTGGAACAGCGCGGTGAAGCCGCCGGCGTCGCACCGCGTGAGCTTGAATTTTCCCTGGCGCGCGATGCCGTGCATCGGCATCGGCCGGCGCACGCCGTTGTCGAGCCAGTAGCCGAACTCGCCACGGTCAAACGAGCGCCCGCTGAATGGAAACAGGATCGGATTGCCGCCGCGCACCTTGTGGAAGTCGTCGAGCGACTGAAGCTCGGGCCAGTAAAGCAGGTCGCGCACGGAGCCATCGCCGAGAGTCACGTTCCAGTTCATCAGCCGGGCGCCCGCCTCGGGCATCGCGAGAAACGTGGACGGTCCCGACTGCCACCGACCGATTTCCTTTCCCAGATACGGCAGCTTCTCCATGCGAAGCATTAGAACGGGTCGGGCGGGAAGAGGGAAGCCGGAGGTTTTGGGGCGAGGTGTCTGGAGAGTAGGGCAGGTCTTTGACCTGCCGACGCGGGTCAATAGACCCGCGCTACCCGCGGAATTCTCCAACGCCACCTGGAATGCTTGCGGACGCCGTCGCGGTCGGCCACGTTGATGGCCGGATGTCTGCACGCGGAATCTTCACCTTGGGAACCGCACTCGCGGCCTGCTGGCTGCAAGCCCAGGAACCGGCCGCCACGGCGGAGCCCGCGCCCGCCGCCCCGACTGAAATTTCGGCCGAGGCCGAGACCACCGCACCAGCCGCTGTCGCACCAGCCACGGCCGTGGCAGCGCCGCCCACGAATGAGTCCGTCGGGGTCTACGTCATCCCGGTGCGCGACCAGATCGCCGACCCGGTGTTGTTCATCATCCGCCGCGGACTCAAGGAAGCGACCGACAAGGGCATCAAGCACGTCGTGCTCGACATGAAGACGCCCGGTGGCGCGCTCGACACCACTCTCGAGATCATGGAGACGCTCGACCGCTTCGAGGGGACGACGATCACCTACATCAACAACGAGGCGATCTCCGCGGGCGCGTTCATCGCATCGATTACCGACGAGATTTGGTTTGCACCGGGCGGAGTGATCGGCGCCGCCGCCCCAGTCCTCAGCACCGGCGGCGACATCGACGAGTCGATGAAGCAGAAAATTGTCAGCTACCTTCGCGCGCGGGTGCGAGCCGCATCCGAGGGCAAGGGTTCATATCGCGGCGAGGTGATATCTGCAATGATCGACGCGAACTACGAGTTGAAGATTGGCGACGAGGTGCTCAAGCCAAAGGGTGAGCTGCTTTCGCTGACCGAATCCGAGGCTGCGCGCGTTTTCGGAGACCCTTCGCAGCCGCTTCTCTCGTCGGGCACCGCCGAGACGCTGAATGCGCTGCTGGCCGAAAGACTCGGCAAATTTGAGATCACTTCGATTGAGATCACCTGGTCCGAGCGGCTCGCGCAGTATCTCACGAAGATCAGCCCGCTGCTGCTCGGGCTTGGACTGCTGGCGCTCTTCATCGAGTTCAAAACGCCCGGCTTCGGAATCTTCGGAATCTCGGGAATCCTGCTTCTCACCGTCGTGTTCCTCAGCAGCTCGGTCGCCGGTCTCGCGGGCAACGAGCCGATCCTCGTGTTCGGACTCGGCCTGCTGCTTGTCGCGGCTGAGATATTCTTTTTCCCGGGACTCATTCTGCCCGCAGTGATCGGCGTGGGGATGATGTTCGGCTCGCTCGTCTGGGCACTCGCAGACATCTGGCCCGGGCAGCCGGTCGAGTTCACCGCGGACACGTTTCTCGGTCCGATCGGCGATGTGATGTTCGGCGTCGTCATCGCCGTGGTGGGCGCGGTGGTGCTCGCGCGTGTGATTCCGCGCTCGATCTTCTGGGACCGGCTCGTGCTGAAGACCGCGCTGGATGCGCACCCGGACGGGACCGCCACGATCCCCCTGCCGGGCGACGCCGATCCAATCATCGGCAAACGCGGCCGTGCATTGACGGACCTCTTCCCCAGCGGACAAGTCGAGATCGACGGTCGCCGCTACGCGGCACAGCTTGATCTCGGCTCGGTCGACGCCGGTGAGGAAGTCGTCGTGACCGGTCGTGGCTCCTTTGGCCTTGTTGTCGAAAGGCCCAGGCAATGAACACAATCATCCTGCTTCTCGGAATAGGCGTCGTGCTGTTCTTCTTCGAGATTGTCGTGCCAGGCGCGATCCTCGGCACGCTCGGCGGACTTGCGATGCTCGGCGGAGTCATCGTCGCCTTCATCGAGTTTGGGCCGACGGGCGGCGTCGCTACCACTCTCATCGCGATCGCGATCGTCGCGCTCGTCCTCTACATTGAGCTGCGAATCCTCCCCAACACGCGGCTTGGCAAGTGCATGTTCCTGCACTCGGCGGTCTCCGCAAGTTCCCAGCCGCCCGTGGCCGATTTTTCCATCGTCGGCAAGACAGGCGAGGCGGCGACGATACTGTCACCCTCGGGATTTGTCGTCGTGGACGGTCGGAGGCTCGAGGCTTTTTCGCAGTCCGGCTACATCGAGCCGGGCACTGCCGTTCGCGTGGACGCCGTTGATAACTTCAGAGTGATCGTTTCCAAACCATGAACATAGCAATCATCTTCTACGTCATTCTTGGCGTCATCGCCCTCGTCATTGTGGGCATCGTCTTCTCGTTCTTCAGCGTGTGGCTGCGCGCGTGGCTCGCGGGCGCCTACGTCGGCATCATCAACATCGTTGCGATGCGTCTTCGACAGGTGCCCTACGGCGTGATGGTCGACGCGCGCATCCGTGCGACGAAGGCCGGAATCCAGCTCTCGATCGACGACATCGAGGCCCAGTATCTAGCAGGCGGCAACGTCATTTCCTGCGTGCACGCGCTGATCGCCGCGCAGAAAGCCGGCATCGCGCTCGACTGGCAGCGCGCCTGCGCGATCGACCTCGCCACGAAGGGCTCGGGCAAGTCGGTCGAGGAGGCGGTGCGCACCTCGGTCGATCCCAAGGTGATCGATTGCCCGAATCCCGACAGCGGCCGCACGACAATCGACGGCGTGGCGAAGGACGGCATTCAGGTGAAGGTGAAGGCGCGCGTCACGGTGCGCACGAATCTCGACCGCTTCGTCGGCGGTGCAAAGGAAGAGACCATCATCGCGCGCGTCGGCGAAGGCATCGTCTCCACGATCGGATCGGCCGAGAGCTACAAGGTCGTGCTCGAGTCGCCGGATGCGATTTCGAAGACCGTGCTACACCGCGGCCTCGATGTCGGATCGGCATTTGAAATCCTTTCGATCGATATCGCCGACGTGGACGTCGGCGAAAACGTCGGAGCGAAACTCCAGGTCGCGCAGGCCGAAGCGAACAAGAACATGGCGCAGGCTCAGGCGGAAATCCGTCGCGCGGCGGCTGTCGCCCTCGAGCAGGAAATGCAGGCGCGCGTGCAGGAGATGCAGGCGAAGGTCGTCGAGGCGCAGGCGCAGGTGCCGCTTGCGATGGCCGAGGCTTTCCGAAACGGCCGACTCGGAGTGATGGATTATTTCCGCATGGAGAACGTCCAGGCCGACACGAAGATGCGCGGCTCGATCGCCAATCCTGAGAATCCGAAGGGCTGACGCGCTCTACCCGCGATGGACTGGATCTTCGACAACATCCAATTCGTGATCGCATTCGCCGCGGCGTTTGCCTGGTGGCTGAACAAGCGCCGGGAGAGCGCCGCGAGCGAGGACGACGAGGCGCCGCCCCCGCTGGTGATGGACGATACAACGGCCGAGGACGAGGCCCGCGCACGTCGGATTCAGGAGGAGATCCGGCGGAAGATCGCCGAGCGTCGGACACTGCCTCCAGTCGCGCCTCCGCCGGTTATCATTCCCGACTGGGCGCGAAGCGAGCCTGCAGCCGTGGAGCCGCCGAGGCAGGTGGAGATGCGCTACGATCCGGACGCCTTCGTCCTCGAGCAGCAGCGGAATCTCGAGGAGAAGCTGCGCCTCATCGAGGCCACTCGCCGGAATGCCGAGGCGCTTCGCGCGCAGGTGCCGGTGCTGAAAGTGATCCGATCAGTTTCGGCTGTCGGACGGAGGGCTCCGCCGAGCGCTTTGATGGCCGGCTTGCGTAACACTTCGGAAGTGCGCCGTGCGATCGTGCTGCGCGAGGTCCTCGGCCCGCCGAAGGGATTGCAGGGGTAGGGAGCGAGTAGGGCAGGTCTCCGACCTGCCACGTTTGGTCGCGCGCGATTTCGCGGGTCAGAGACCCGCGCTACTTGCGCTACTCCAGACGCGCGCGGCCGTAGCCGTCGACGCTGGGGCGGAACCTCACTCCGTTTTTCTCGAACTGGAGGTTCTTGCCGATGTTGTGCGTGACGAGGATCGCGCCGTTCTTTGTGATCGTCCGCGTATCGCCGCGCACGAGGTCGCCGCTGAAAAGGGTCTGGTTGTCGCTCGCCTGAACGACCTTCACGCTGACGTTGTCGAGCGCGATGAGCGTGATCGTCTCGGTGCCGATGCTCGATGAGTTCGTCGATCCGGCGGATGTTCCCGCTGCGGTGGTCGGCGACGTGGTGACCATGCTGATCACCCAAACGAGCAGGATGAGCGCGAGGATCGCGCCGCCGGCGACGGCGCCGATGCGGATGAGATTGCCGTGCTCGCGCGGGCGCTCGATCGGCGCGGTATGGATCTGCGAATGCCGCGCCTGCGGCGCGGGCTGGGGAGGTGCAGGGGGCTCGTCATCGCGCACCGTGCTTGACTCGGGAACCTCGATGCGGCCGAAGATCTCGCGTGTGTCGCGTTTCGAATTGCGGCCGCCGAGCCCGAGGCCGTTGAAGTCGGTGACGATCTTGTCGGCGTTGAGCTTGAGGTACTGCGCGTAGGAGCGCAGGAAACCGCGCAGGTAGATTTCGGGGAGATTCAGGTCGAAGGAGTTGCCCTCGAACTTCTGGAGATACTCGCTGCGGATCTTCGTGGCCTCGGCCGCTTCGCGGATCGAGATGCCCTTTCGTTTGCGCGCTTCCTCGAGTCGTTCACCGATCGTCTGCATGTGGGGTATGGTTATGATCTTTCAGAGTGCGCCGCGATACAATTTCGCCGGGCGACCACTCTCACTCTCACTTTCACTCTCACTGTGTCTGCAGGCAGGATGCCTGCGCTAGCGGGTCGATCAAAGCGAATCGAGGTCGGCGAGGATCTCGCGAGGCTGGGCGCCATTCTCCGGGCCGACGATACCGCGGGACTCGAGCAGCTCCATGAGCCGGGCAGCTCGGTTGTATCCGATGCGGAGACGGCGTTGGAGCATCGATGTCGAGGCGCGTCGCGATGCCTTGAGCACTTCGATGGCCTGCGGGAGGAGTTCGTCGTCGGACCCGTCGTCTTCGCCGCCGCCTTCACCCTCGGCCGCCTCTTCGCGATCGAGATGGTCCTGGAATTCCTGCAGGTAGGCAGGAGGGCCATTCTTCTTGAGTGCTTCGATGACCGCGCCGACTTCGTCGTCGGAGACGAATGCTCCCTGCGCGCGGATGATGCGCGAGGTGCCCGGAGGGGAGAACAGCATGTCGCCGCGGCCGATGAGCTGATCGGCACCGCCGGTGTCGAGGATTGTGCGGCTGTCGACCTTCGAAGCGACCTGGAACGCGATGCGCGAGGGCAGGTTGGCCTTGATGACGCCGGTGATGACGTTCACCGACGGGCGCTGTGTGGCGATGATGAGGTGGATGCCCGCGGCGCGCGCGAGCTGGGCGATGCGCGCGATCGATGTCTCCACCTCGGCGGGCGCGACCATCATCAGGTCGGCGAGCTCGTCGATGAGGCAGACGATGTAGGGCAGGTGATCGGGGACGACGAGCTCTTCGTCACGGGGCACCTCGGCGACCTCCGGCACGACCGGCGCGTCGGCCTCGTCGTCGACGGAAACAGGATTTGCGCCGGAGTTGCGCGCGTTGAAGGCGGAGACGTTTCGCACGCCGACCTTGGCGAAGATCCGGTAGCGTTTCTCCATCTCGTTCAAGAGCCACTTGAGGGCGCCTGGCACCTTCTTCGGCTCCGTGACGACCGGAATCATCATGTGCGGAAGACTGTTGAATATCTTCAGCTCGACGATCTTCGGGTCGATCATGAGCATGCGCACCTTCTTCGGGCCTGCGTGATAAACGAGGGATGCGATGATGCTGTTGATGCAAACGGATTTTCCCGAGCCGGTCGCGCCTGCGATGAGCAGGTGAGGCATACGGGTGAGGTCGGCCACGATTGGCGAGCCGGAGACATCCTTGCCGATGACGATCGGCAGCTCGGCCTTGGACTCGACCCAGTCCGCGGACTCGAGGATCTCGCGCAGGCCGACGGCGGTGGCGTTCTTGTTCGGCACCTCGACGCCGACGACGCCCTTGCCGGGCACGGGTGCGAGGATGCGCACCGACTGCGCGCGCATGCCGAGGGCGATGTTCTTGTCGAGGCCTGAAATCTTCTCCACGCGCACGCCGGGCGCTGGCATGACCTCGTAGCGTGTGATGACCGGGCCGATGTGAATCTCGCCGAGCGAGACCTCGACGCCGAACTCGGAGAGCGTGCGCATGAGCGTCTCGGCATTTTGCGCGTGCTCGGTCTCGTCCATCTCGGGGTTGGTCTTGGCCGCATCGCGAAGGATGCCGATCGGCGGAAAAATGTAGTCGTCGCCGTCGCGCGGCTTGCGCACCTCGGCCTTTCGCGTGGCCTGCGGCGTGACGATGTTGAGGTTCAGCTTGCTTGCCGCCACCGGCTCGGGCGCTGGTGCAACGGCGGGAACCGTCTCGATGCGCAGTGCCGGCCCTCTCGCGACTGGCGGAGGAAGCTGCTGTGCAGATGAGGTCGGGGTGCTCGAGAGCCCACGCAGCGAGAGCGACTTCTGCGCCTTTGGCGGCGGTATCGGAAGATTCTGGTCGCTCTTCGGGAGTGTGAACTTCCGTGCCTCCGGCGCGGCAGCGAGATTTGCGACCTGCTTGCGCAGTTCTGCGCTGGCCCGCTCGCGAAGCTTGGCGCGGGCCTCGTCCTTCACGGCACGTTCTTTCGATCTCGATTCCATGCGCCTGCGCCAGCGCTCGCGGAGATTGAAGACCCATGCGAACGCACGATCGAACCAAGCGCCGAGATCGCGCGTGAGCACGAAGACGAGGCTGAGCAGCAGAATCGTGACCATCAGCATCCCCGAGCCGAAGACGCCCATCGAGTCGCGGAGAATCGAGTTGAAGATGATCCGGCCAAGTTCGCCGCCGGGGCCGCTCGCGTAGATGTTCGCGTCGATGAACACCGCCTCCTGCATCGAGGCGAGGCCGCACACCGAGACGATGGTGAAGAACATCGCAATCATGCGCGCCGAAGCCAGGCGGCGGATGCCCTTCATGTTGATGTAGAAAAGCCAGAAGAGGAAAAACGCGACCAGCCACGCACCCGCGCCGAGCGTGAAGAACAGCCAGAACGCGCTGTCGGCGCCCACCCATCCGACGAGATTGGTCTGCGTGGGATTGGTTGTCCGGATCGTGGTCTGCTCCGGATCGAAATGAGCGAGTGCCACGAACAGCAGCGTGCCGACGAGGAAATAGAACGTCGCAGGCACCCAGCGCGGCCGAAATGGCGGATCAGTGAACGCCTGTGTGACGTGTGTTTTTGACGACTCGGCTTTGGCCATTAGGATTATTGGCTAGGCAATGAGGAGGAAGAAGTTAGAAATTTGAGTCCACAAGTAAACACCCGCCGGAATTTTCACGCACTGTTTATCAACCTGCCGATGTTAAAGCCAATTTCTTTTCTGCCCGTCTATCAGGAGCGCGTTTGGGGCGGCCGGGCCCTCGCCGACTCCTTCGGGCGCATCCTCCCGGGCACCGGGCCTATCGGGGAAAGCTGGGAACTCGTTGACAGGCCCGAAGCGCAGTCGGTCGTCGGCCCCGGCACGCCGGGGCTCGCCGGGTTGACGCTCCGTGAGTTGATTCGAGGGCACGCCAAGGCGATCCTTGGACCGCAGTGGGACCACGACCGCCCGTTTCCGATCCTGGTGAAGTGGCTCGATTGCCGCGAGCGTCTCAGCCTGCAGGTGCATCCGCCCAAGCCGGTGGCCGCGCGACTTGGCGGACAGTCGAAGACCGAGAACTGGTTCATCGCCGCGTGCGAGCCGGGCGCGTCGATCATCGTGGGGCTCGCGCCGGGCGTCACGCCGGAGCAATTTCGCGCCGCGATCGACGGCGGCGATCTCGAGTCGTGCGTGCGCCACGTCGAGGTGCACGCGGGCGACTCGGTTCTCGTCGAGAGCGGCACGGTCCACGCGATCGACGCCGGCAACCTCATCCTCGAGGTGCAGGAGAACTCCGACACCACCTACCGCGTCTACGACTGGGGTCGCGTCGGCCTCGACGGCAAACCGCGCACGCTCCACGTCGGGGAGTCGATGCAGTCGATCGACTTTGACGCGCCTCTGCCGGCCATTGTGCGAGCGGCCGACAATCCCGCGACCCTCGCACGCAGCCGCGAATTCATTCTGCGGCGGGTGCCGGTCGCCGCGGGCGGCGAGATTGCTTTTCGCGCAGGCGAGCAATGCCGGATTTTCCACGTCATCCGTGGCGTGTTTGAGTTTGCCGAATCTGGGCTCGTCGCACGGCGTGGCGACAACCTGCTTATACCCTTCGAGACCGGCGGCGCGTTTCGGGCGACCGAGGATTCTCTGGCGCTGATTACAGAGGATTTTTCGGATTGAGCCGCGGTGGAGTGGGGGTCGGGCTTTCTTGTCCTCCGAAGCCTCGGCGAAGGAGGAACGCCGACGACTCTATCGCTCACGCGTGTTAAATCGGGCGCAAAGCCCGACCCACAACAGACTCAGCTTCAGCCCATCACCACGGAACTTGATGCGCGGCCCCTCCTACCCATAGTCTGCGCGGCTTATGAGTGAAACGAGCGACAATCCGCCCGCCGAGTCCATCTTCGAGCCCGTGCCCGCGGATGGCGGGACCGACGCGCCTGCGCAAACCGCGGATGCCGCGGCGGAGATTGCAGCAGCCGTTGCCGAGGCCGCGAAGAACCGCGACGCCTACCTGCGCGCGATGGCGGATTTCGACAACTACCGGCGCCGTGTGGTGCGTGAACGCGACGACGAACGCGCCCGCGCCGTGGCCGGGTTACTCGAGGATTTTCTTCCCGTGCTCGACGGGCTCAACCTCGCCGCGAGTTCCGCAGCGAGCGCCTCCGACGCCGCGACACTCTCCAAGGGTGTGGCGATTGTCGCAGATCAGTTCACGGAGACCCTTGCCCGCCACGGAGTCGAGCGCATCGAGCCCGCCGCGGGCGACGTGTTCGACCCCAATGATCACGAGGCGGTCGCGCATGCGCCCTCCGCCGAGGTGGCCGAGGGCCGCGTGATCCAGATCGTGCGCCCCGGCTACAGGATCGGCCGCCGGCTCGTCCGCGCGGCGAGCGTCGTCGTTTCAAGCGGCGAGCCAGAAAAAGCCTGAACGAAGAGCGAACGCACATGGCGAACAAGGACGACTATTACGACTTGCTCAGTGTCGCGCGCGACGCGTCGGCCGACGACATCAAGAAGGCCTACCGCAAACTCGCGATCAAGTATCACCCCGACAAGAACCCGGGCAACAAGGAGGCCGAGGAAAAATTCAAGGCGATCTCCGAGGGCTACGAGGTGCTGCGCGATCCCGAGAAGCGCGCGGCCTACGATCGTTTCGGTCACGCGGCGTTCAGCCAGCGCGGCGCAGCAGGCCCGCGCGCAGGCGGGGCCGGCGGCGGTTTCCACGATCCGTTCGATATCTTCCGCGAGGTATTCGGCGGTGGCGGCGGTGGTGGCGGAATCTTCGAGGAGTTTTTTGGCGGCGGTGGTGGCGGTGGACGCGGCGAGCAGCGAGGTGCCGATCTGCGCTACGATCTCGAGATCTCGCTGGAGGAGGCTGCGGCCGGAGTGGAGAAGGAGATTTCGTTTCGAAAACTCGCGGCGTGCAGTCGTTGCAGCGGATCGGGCGCGGAGCCCGGCACAAAGCGCGTGCGATGCGCGACCTGCCACGGCCACGGGCAGGTCGAATCGAGGCGCGGCATCTTTACGTTTCGCCAGCCGTGCCCGACATGCGGCGGCCATGGCACGCGCGTCGAGAAGCCATGCACGAAGTGCCACGGCGAGGGTCGTCAGCAGGAAAGCGCGAAGGTCAACGTGCGCGTGCCTCCAGGCGTCGACTCAGGCACGCGTCTGCGCTCTGGGGGCAACGGTGAAGCCGGTCCGCCGGGTGGCGCGCCGGGCGATCTCTACATCGTGTTGCACGTGGCGGCTCACGAAATCTTCGAGCGGCAGGGCGACGATCTCTTCCTCGAGATCCCGATCAAGTTCACGCTCGCGACGCTCGGCGGCTCGATTCAAGTGCCGACACTCGCGGGACAAGCGACGGTGAAAATCCCGACGGGCACGCAATCGGGCACGACATTCCGGCTTCGCGGCAAGGGCCTGCAAAGCCTGCGCGGCGGTCACACGGGCGACGAACTCGTGCGCGTTCACGTCGAGGTGCCCACGTCCCTCGATTCCGAGCAGCGCCGCACGCTCGAGGAATTTGCGCGCGTCTCCGGCGACGCCGACGAGCCTGTCGGCAAGAGTTTCTTCGAGAAGGCGAAAAAGTTTTTCAAGTGAGCGCAGCCGCCATGCGCGTGGTGATTCTCGGATCCGGACGTGGCAGCAATGCCGCTGCGATACTTGAGGCGTGGCGCGCCGGGAAACTCGGCCGCGCGGAGGTCGTGGGACTGCTTTGCGACAAGCCCGACGCGCCGATGCTCGAACTCGGCCCGAAGTTCGGCGTGCCGGCGCGATTCGTCGATCCCGCGCCGTTCAAGACCAAACTCGAAGGCGAAGGCGAGACGCGCTTCATCGAAGCCGTGCGTGATGCACGCGCCGATCTCGTCGTGCTCGCGGGCTTCATGCGTGTTCTCAAGCCGGGATTTCTCAACGCGTTCGCCGGGCGAATCATCAACCTTCATCCGAGCCTGCTGCCGCAGTTCCCCGGCCTCGACGCGATCGGCCAGGCGCTGCGCGCCGGCGTGCAGGAGACGGGCTGCACGGTTCATCGCGTGACGGCAGAAGTCGACGGCGGCCCAATCCTCGCGCAGTCGCGCGTGACCATCGAACCTGGCGACACGCACGACACGCTCGCAGTGAAAGTGCACGCAGCCGAACACGCGCTGCTGCCAACGGTGATCGCGAAGCTGAGCGTCGAAAGCAAGTGAGGCGCCTCTTGGCCCGACCCGTTTGTAACGTAATACGTTACAAACACCTCCGGCCATCCGTCGCGGCTGCCCGACCCACTTTGTAACGTATTACGTTACAAATGCGCCTGGACTGTGGTTTGAGCGACCCTCCCGCAGTCGCGAGTGCCGATCGAAGCGGACGACACGCACGACACGCTCACGGCGAAAGTGCATGCAGCCGAGCATGCGCTGTTGCCCGCGGTGATCGTGAAGCTGAGCGTTGGGGCGGAATAGCATCGCTAAGACAGTCTGGCCCGATGCAGCTGGCCAGTTTCTTCTTTCAGAACAGGCGATACATGGCATCCTGCGCATGTGAATGTCGGAACGCCGAAGTTCTTACTTCTCTTCGGGTGGCTGAAGCGGCTTGTAAGGCCGACAGGTCAGGGTCAGGCGTCACGGAGCAAACCAATCATTGAGAGTCAACGCGTGAAGGTCGACGCGTGCTCGCCGCGGTTTGAGTCGGGGAATCTATCGCATCGCCGGAGCCCGCTCATCGCATTGCTTGCAATGATCGGCGCGTCGTCTCTGACAGTGGCTCAAGAGCTGCCGCCGGGCGGAAAATCCTCGTGGGAAATCGAAAAATTGGAAGTGGTTGTTACGTTTCTGCTATTCAATCCCGAGGATCCTGCGGTGGCACTACCGAAAGGGCTGCGTTTCGTATCCGCCCGCGATGTACCAGTGCCCGAGTTCCAACAGTACTTGGAACAAAACCCCGAACATTCCGACTGGGCTTTCTCATTCGTCGAGTTTGTCCGTCCCAAGTCGTGGATTCTCGATGGCAAGCCGCTGACGCTCCCGGAGAATGGAGGTATTGGCGTGTGGTTCGCGCCGGTTGACCATTCGCAGCTCGCCGCGGAAGTCTCAAAGGACAGATACGAGGCTGTCATCGCCCCATCTCCCGACGCCGTGCTCGTGCTCGGTCTTTGGGTCGCGGACCAGGATTATGTCGCATACATGCGTGCTCGCGGCCATCACGCCGAATACGGGATGGTGACGCTCTTGAACGACAGCGATGGCACGCTCAGAGGCGAACTCCAGTTGGCCGACTTGAACGTCTCGGCCTCGGCCACACCGCATGGCGAGACAAGGATTGAGCCTGCTCCTTTCACGCAGGTGTTCTTCGAGACAGGAGAGGTAGTCGACAACGTGGTTGTCCTCGCCGGCGGAAACGTCCGTGAGCGCGACTGCACAGCAGTGTGGTCCAAGAAGGGAGATCATCCGCTGTCCCGTGGCGCGTTCGTGGGTCCGACGTTCCTGGTCACTGAAGGTCCACTCAAAGGTAGTGCATACCGCGTGGGAGGCGGGAAGGAGCAGTAGCACAAGCGGCCGCGGGAGGGGGATTGTTCCGGCTTTGTAGTTTCTAGACGATGGGGGCGCTCACGCTGCTTGCGTAGGTGAATGCGTTTGGGCATCCAAGGCACATGCGCACACCTAGACTTGCAGTGGCAATGTTGATTGCGGCATCCGCGGTCCTTTCGCGCGCCGACGAGTGGAGCGACCGCTTCGATGAGATCGCCTCGAACTCGGCCTCGATGAGCGAGGCACAGCGGTTGCATGCACTCTTCGACACGACGTGGGACTGGTCGATGGAGCAGTTCCCGACTTTTGCGATGACCCTGAAACACATGCGTGCGCGACCGGGCTGGACCGACATCTCGCCCGAGGCGATTGCCTACCGCAAATCGCAACCGCCGCTGTGGCTGAAGACGCTCGAGACCATCGACCGCTCGAAACTCGGCCCGGTCGACCAGGTGAGCTACGACCTCTTCAAGCGTCAGACCGAGGACTCGATCGCCGGCGACCGCTTTCCGATGGAACTGCTTCCTGTGAGCCAGCGCAACGGCGTCCAGCAAAGCGCAGCGGGGTTCCTCGAGCGGATGTCGCCCCGCACGGTAGCGGATTACGAACTGCAGATCGCGCAACTGCGGCTGCTCGCAACGCGGGTCGACCAGGAAGTGGCGCTGATGCGCGAGGGCCTGGCGCGTGGCGTCACGAATCCGATGATCACGATGCGCGACGTGGCGGACCAGGTGGCGGCCCAGATTCCGGCGGACGCGCTCGAGAGCCCGTTGCTTACGACGTTCTCGAATATGCCTCCGACGATCGCCGAGGAGGATGCCGCGCGGTTGAAGGCGGAGGCGGTCGCGGCTTTCGAGGGAGGCGTGCGTGAGGCGTTTGCGCGTATGCACGGGTTTCTTGTGAAAGAATACGTGCCCGCGTCGCGCGAAGCGGTCGCTCAGTCGGCGCTGCCCGATGGTGAGGCCTGGTATGCTTGGCTCGTGCGCGAGGAAACCTCCACGAGTCTGACGCCGCGCGAGATTCACGACATCGGGTTGCGCGAAGTGGCGCGAATCCGTGCGGAGATGGAGCGCGTGAAGACGGAGAGCGGCTTCGAGGGAACGATGGACGAGTTCTTCAACTTTCTGCGCACCGACCCGCGGTTTTTCTTCACCGAGAAGGAGGATCTTCTCGAGGCGACGCGCGCGATCATGAAGCGAGCGGATCCAGAATTGATGGCGCTCTTCGGCCGGCTGCCGCGCGCGACCTATGGCGTGAAGGCGATTCCGGAGTATTCGGAGAAGTCGCAGACGACGGCCTATTACCAGCGCAGTTCGCTGAAGGCGGGCCGCCCGGGCTACTACTTCGTGAACACCTACGCGCTGCACACGCGGCCGAAGTGGGAGATGGAGGCGCTCTCGCTGCACGAGGCGGTGCCGGGTCACCATCTTCAGATCGCGCTCGCCGAGGAGATCGAGGGATTGCCGGAGTTCCGACGGATGGGCGGCTACACGGCGTTTGTGGAAGGGTGGGCGCTCTACTCGGAGAGTCTCGGCGAGGTGATGGGTTTCTACAAGGATCCCTACTCGAAGTTCGGCCAGCTCACCTACGAGATGTGGCGCGCGGTGCGGCTCGTGGTCGACACCGGACTGCACGCGTTCGGATGGTCGCGCGAGCAGGCGATCGAGTATTTCAAGGCAAACGCGCCGAAGACCGAAAACGACATTATCGTAGAGATCGACCGCTACATCGTGATGCCCGGGCA
>DATKCJ010000267.1:0-15072 GCA_035513275.1 Opitutaceae bacterium | reverse complement strand
GCAGCCATAGCTTGTCCGGCACGACGCCGTTCTTGAGTCCGGCGGCGGTGACTTCCTTCGCGAGCGCGAGCGCCTCGGCAGAAGTGGTCGCGGTGGGTTTCTCGCAATAGATGTGCTTCTTCGCGGCGATGGCCTTGCGCACGCCGGCGGGGCGCTGGCCGGTGAGAGTCGAGTCGAAGTAGATCTGGTTCTCGGGCTTCGCGAGCTCGGCGTCGAGGTTTGTCGAGACGCGCGAGACTCCGACGCGCGCCGCGAGCGCCTTGAGCTTTTCTTCGCTACGGCCGACGAGGACCGGATCGGGCATGATCGTCTCCGCGTCGGAAAGCTTCACGCCGCCTTGGTCGATGATCGCCTTGATCGAGCGGATCAGGTGCTGGTTGGTGCCCATGCGTCCCGTGACGCCGTTCATGATGATGCCGAGTTTGTGAACTTTCATTTTTGGAAGAGGAAGTGACCCTCCTTCGCCGAGGCTTCGGAGGGCGCCGCGTTGCGGCGGAGTGTGAGGGAGTGGAGGGTGTGAGGGACGGAGTTCAGAATTTTGTCACAGAGGCAGAGGAGGGAGCACAGAGGTCACGGAGACTTGAATTGAACCACAAAGGCACAAAGGCACGGAGAAGAGTGCAAAAGCTCCAAGCTCCAACATCCAAACTTCAGTGAAGCTTCAATCACTGAAGACTCGAAGATCGGGGCTTGGTGATTCGTTGGATGCTGGAGGTTGGATGTTGGTGCTTCGCGCGCGTCGTCAGACGTGCGCGCGGTAGGCCTGGACGATGCGCGCTAGATACTCGTCCTGGTCCATCGCCCAGAGACGAGTGCTGAAAACCTCGACTTCGTTGAAGCCGCTGAAGCCGGCCGCTTCAATCCAGCCGCGGATCTGGCGGAGCGGGATGCAGCCTTCGCCCATGAGGCCGCGGTCGTTGAGCATGTCGACGGTGGGCGTGCGCCAGTCGCACACGTGGTAGGCGAAGAGCGCGCCGAGCCGGCCGCATCGCGCGATTTCCTGTTCAAGCGCGGGATCCCACCAGAGGTGATAGACATCGGCGGCGACGCCTACCCACGGTGACTTGAGCTGTTCGACCATGTCGTTTGCCTGGCCGAGCGTGTTCACGGCGGAGCGCGAGTCGGCATACATCGGGTGCAACGGCTCGATGGCGAGCTTCACGCCCGCGGCCGCGCAATCAGGCAGGAGAGCTGCGATACCGTCGACAATCTGCTTGCGCGATTCGGCGAGCGGCTGCCCGGGCACCGCGCCGCAGACGAGGACGATAATCGGCGCGCCGAGTGCATGGGCCTCAGCGATTGCAGCGCGGTTGTCGTCGAGCGCCTTCGCGCGATCCGCCGCAGCCTTGGCGGGGAAAAATCCGCCGCGGCAGAGTGAGACAATCGAGAGCCCGTGATCGCGGAGGAGTTGTCCGGTCTTCGCGATGTCACGACCCGCAACCGTGTCGCGCCAGACGGTGATGCCTTTCACGCCGGAGGCGGCGAACTTCGCGGCTGCCGTCTCGATGTTCCACGGCTTGGTGGTGATCGTGTGGATGCAGAGTTTATCGATGGAGGCGGGAGTCATTTTTAGCCTCGGATTACACGGATGAACACGGATGGATTAACCACAGAGGCACAGAGACACAGAGAAAGGCGCTGAAGGCTTGGCCACGAAAAGGCGCAAGAAGTCACAAAGAGAGATCATTGGTTTGGGTGATTCCGTTTTTGTGACTTTTCGTGCCTCTTTGTGGCCACCTCTGGGGTTCGGAACTTTGTGTCTCTGTGTCTTTGTGGTTCAAACCTCAGCCGGGCAGGCATCCGAAGAACGTGTAGTATGTTTCGTTGCGAATGATCCGCTGCAGGTGGAGCGCGGCTTCGCGGATGTGGTAGTCGCCCCACATGCAGGCTTCGCCGCAGGGGACTTTTCGACCCGGCGGGATGTAGTCCCAACCATTCGGCCGGTGATACACCGAGTGGAGAAGAAGGCCGTGGTGCTTCGGATCGGTGCCGAGGTATGCGTCGCTGAGGAGCGTGCGCATCGTTGTGAGCCCCGCCTGCCAGTATTTCCTTCCGTCGGCGGTGTTCACGCCGAGGTAACGGCCGAGACGGAGCAGACCCTGCACGCCGATGGCGGCGGCGGAGCTGTCGACGGGCTCGTGGTCGTTGAAGATCTCGGCGTTGTGCGCGCGCCAATCGCCGAGCTTGTAGAGGTTCGGCGCGCCTCCGTCCCAGTAGGGAATGCCATCGAGCGCCGTGTTGGCGATGAACCAGTCGCAGGTAGCCTGTGCGCCCTTGAGAAGGAGTGCCTCCCATTTGGCGCGGCCGCCCAGCGGCACGAACTCAGCGTCGCTGAGCGTCTTGAGAAACTCGAGTTCCTCCGCGAAACCGACCATCGCCCACGAGAGCCCGCGGGTCCATGTGGTGAAGCCCGAGAAGCCCTGTTGCGAATTAGGGCAGCGGAAGTGGCCGTCGTTGCGGTTGAAGATCGCCTCGTGCGTCGTGCGTCCGCGCTCGGCGGGCACGTCGTAGCTGTCGCGGCCCTCGCCGTAGTAAATGGAGTATTTCGCCGTGGCCTCGATGTGCTGCAGGCCGCGGTCGAGGAGCGAGTGCGCTGCGTCGTTCTCGCCCATCAGGCGGTGACCCAGCCGGTGCGCGACCATCAGGATGCGGACCGAGCGGATCGTGTCGACGAACAGGGAGTGCGGGCCGTTGAAGGAGTAGATGTAGCCTCCTTCGCCAAGGCTACGGAGGCCAGGGCCGCCGCCGTTGTCGCCGCCGTGATCGATGCGCGACCAACGAGAAGCCTGGACGGCGCCCGACGCCTTGATCGCCATCTCGCAAAACTCAACCTGGTTGGCGGGAAGGCTGCCCTCGCGCTGAAGGCGGAGCCAGTTGCCATAGGTCGAGAGATTGTTGAAACCGTGGTCGTGCACGCCGGTGTGCGAGACGTGCGAGGCCATCCGGTCGACGGTTAGTTTCGCGGCGGCATCCGCGAAGCGCTTCTCACCGGTGGCGTCGAATTGCAGGAAGCCGGAGCCGTAGCTGAAACCTTCGGTCCACTCGGTCCAGCCGCGCGTGGTGTATTTGCCGGCGACCGTGAAAACGGGCGAGCCCTTCGCGGGATCGTATTCGCGAAGGATGAGGTCGATCTTCTCGCCGGAGAGCTTCCAGAAACGCGCGAGGGCAGGGGCGAGGTCGGAGGCGTTGAGTGCGTCGTCAATATGCATCGTGAGTAAAATGGGTTAACCACAAAGACACAGAGGCACAGAGAAGAAATGAATTGAGAAAGAAGGCCGGAATTCTCTGTGCCTTTGTGCCTCTGTGGTGAAAGTGATTTGAACTAAGGAGGGCATGGACTCGCGGCGGCAAAGACCGCTCAGTAGCGCTTTTCCTTTCGGAGGTGCAGGATCAGGAATCGCGTGTCGCCCAGCGCCTCGTACGTGTGCTCCTGGATCGCGTCGAACTGGATGCTCTGGCCGCCTGCGAGATCGAACGTCTCGTGCGGCAGCTTGAGCCGGAGTTCGCCTTCGAGCACCCAGCACACCTCCGTGTCGTCGCGGTGCACTTCCGGACGCGAAACGGCCGCGCCCGCCGGCGCCTCGCCGAGGAGGGCGACCGCGTTGGCGTAGCGGATTTCGCGAAACTTGAACTGACCCGAGCGGTGGGACTTTTCCGCGGCCCGGTGCGCGAGTTCGGATTCCGACATCGCGAGCAGGTCCGTGGCGCTCAAACCGAACGCGCGCCCGATGCTGTAGAGCGTATCGAGCGACGGCACCTGCTGGTTGCGCTCGAGTTTCGAGATCACCGCCACCGATACCCCGGACTGCGACGACAGGTCGGCGAGCGTCAACTCCTGCTTCTGCCGGAGCATGCGCAGCACCGAAAAGTCGAACTTGGGGGTCGAACGGGGCATTTCGCAAAAAGCAAAACGACAGGCCTAGCGTTAGCAATAGCGAAAATACTGAAACAGGGGCCGGACGGACTGTCCGAGCGTCTGACAGACGCACTCTTCTCCTTCGTAGCCCTGTCCGGGAGGACAGGGACTTCCGAACGTCCTGCTCCCGGGAGTCCCGACGCTTCCGCGCCGGGCTACATGGAAATCAACAGCGCCACCTGAATTCCGGGACCGTGGACGCCCTCGATGAGAATTCCCTCGATGTCGGCAGTCTTCGACGGGCCGGTGACCCAGATGACATTCGGATCTTTGGGGAGGGCCGCGAGCGCCGCGCCGATGTCGGCGTGGATCGTCTTGGGATCGAGCACAGCCACATGCACCCAGGGCGCGAGCGCCGCGAGCCGCGATGAGGTGTCGGCATCGGAGAGGATGAGCGTGCCTGTCTCGGCGATCGCACCCGTCGCGCCGGTGATGCCGAAGTCGTAGTTGTCAACGCGCGAGCGATCGAAGCTTGTCTCAACCGTGAAGCCGTCTGCGAACGCCGCTTGCAGCCGTGGCCACAGATCCGGGTCGCAGTAGCCGCGCCGCCAGCCGCCCTCCGCGAGCATGGAGACAACTGCAGCGAGCGAGTGCATCACGGTGCCATTCACGGCGGTCATCCGCTCGGTGAACAATGCCACAGGATCGACTGCGGGTTGCGCCGTGCGCAATCGGACCAACTCGGAATCCCAATCCGGCATCGCGGCGCGCTCCTTGAGCGGCGCGAGTGCCGCGCTGACACGGGAAAGGATTTGTTCGCGGGAGTTCATCGATGCCATGGATTGCACCACAGAGGCACAGAGGTCACAGAGAAAACCAGAAGTGAAGAAGGGGAGTCCATTGAAGGATTTCCGAACTCTGTGTCTTTGTGCCTCTGTGGTTCAATTTCCGCCTCCGGCTTTCCGTGCTTTCATCCACTTCCGAAACTCGCCTCCGCGCCACGCGGGCAGCGTGCGCTTCGCTTCCCATGCGCGCAGGGCTGGCACCGGGATGAGCTTCGTCGGAAGTATGTTCATCAACTTGCCGCCGAAGAGCGCGGCCCTCCACGCGGCCGGCTGCGAAGCGAGGAGCGACCACGCTCCCATCGGCGGCGTGCCGACCGACGCGAGCGGCGCGCCTTCGGACTTTCCTTTCTCGCGCAGGCGCAGGAGCAGGTCGGGAATCGGGATGTTGACGGGGCAGACCTCGTTGCACGCGCCGCAGAGCGACGATGCCTTCGACAGATCGGCGAACTCGGGAAACTTGTCGCCCGCGAGCAGCGGCGAGAGCACGGCGCCGACCGGCCCGGGATACACGGCACGATAGGCATGGCCGCTCGCCTGGCGGTAGACTGGGCAGACGTTGAGACACGCGCCGCAGCGGATGCAGCGCAGAATGTCGCGGCACTCGGTCGCGAGCACGTCGGTGCGGCCGTTGTCGATGAAGATGACGTGCATCTCCTCCGGGCCGTCGGGCCGATCCGCGCGTTTCGGACCGGAGATGAACTCGGTGTAGACCGTCAGCTGCTGCGCTGTCGCGGAGCGCGCGAGCAGGTTGAGCAGGAGGCCAAGGTCGCGATCGCGCGGCACGAGTTTCTCGATGCCGACGAGGACGATGTGGCACTTCGTGGCCGCGAGGCAGAAGCGTGAATTGCCCTCGTTGGTGACGACGACGATGCGTCCGCTCTCGGCGGAGACGAAGTTGGCCCCCGTCATGCCGACGTCGGCCTGAAGATATTTGTGACGCAGGAAGTGACGCGCGCGGCGGGTGATCGTCTCGGGATCGTCGTTGTAGGCGCCGAGCCCCTCGCGCTCGAAGCTGCGCGCAACCTCGGCGCGATTCTTGTGGATAATGGGGCGGACGATGTGGCTCGGGTGGTCGTCGTCGATCTGAATGATGAACTCGCCCAGATCGGTCTCGAGCGACTCGATGCCGTTCTTCTTGAGGAAGTGGCCGAGTTCGATCTCCTCGCTCACCATCGACTTCGCCTTCACGAGTTTCGTCGCGCCGCGCGCCTGCATAATCTTGAGCACGGCCTGGCACGCATCCTCTCCGGTGGCGGCCCAGTGGACCTTCGCTCCGTTTGCGACGAGCTTCGCCTCGACGGCGGGCAGGTAAGTGTCGAGATTCTCGACGACGTGCTGCTTGATCTCGCCCGCGCGCCTGCGCAGCAGGTCCGGATCGTCGAACTGGTCGTGAAGAAGCTTCGAACGTTTCTCCTCCGTGCCCTTCGCACTCAGATAAACAGACCTGCGCGTTGCGGCGGGCAACGTGGCGGCGAAGTCGTCGATGGGTTGGCGGGGCATCAGAGTAGTAGCGAGTAGCGAGTAGCGGGTAGTGAGAAGAGTGAATTCATAACATGCTCGCTACTCGCTACACACTACTCGCTACTTCATTCTTCAGTGCGTCGCGCATCACCTGCGCGATGTGCTGGGTCTTCACCGGCTGACCTTCCTTCTGCGCGAGGCCGCCGAGGTGCATCATGCAGCTCATGTCGCCCGAAACGAGCACGTCGGGATTCACCGCGCGGATGTGATCCAGCTTCAGCGAGCCCATGCCCGACGAGATGTTGGGAAACGCCACCGAGAACGTGCCGCCAAAGCCGCAGCACTGCTCGGCCTCGCCGAATGGCAGAACTGTCGCCCCCTCGATCGACTCGAGCAGCGCGAGCGACGCGGCCTCGCTGCCGGTGCCGCGGTTGTGGCAGTTGCGGTGGAAGGCGATCCGCGCGTCATAGCGTCCGGGCCAGGATTTCACGCCCAGTGCGTTCACGACGAAGTCCGCGAACTCCCACGTGCGTTCTGCCAGTGCTTCGACCTCCGCGAGGTCGGACTCTTTCTCGAACTGCAGCGGGTTTCCATGTCGCAGCATCGCCACGCACGAGCCTGACGGCAGAAGCACAGGCACATCGCCCGCGAAGGTGCGCAGCGTGTGGCGCACGACCTTGCGCGATGCGGGCCAGTCGCCTCCGTTGAACGCCGGCTGCCCGCAGCACGTCTGCCCCTCGGGAAATTCAACTTCCACACCGAGATGCTCGAGCACCTCGACGGTGGCGCGCGCCACGTCGTCGTAGAAAGCGTCGCAAAGGCACGTGGCCATGAGTTGCACGCGCTTCGGGGCGCCGCTTGCAAAGGGACTGGGTCGCGCAGAGTGCATTAGAGATTCCTCGGCGGCATCCCGCCTCAGCCGTTTCCCCCCTGGCCGTAGTAAGCTCCGGGGCCGTGCTTGCGCTTGAAATGCTTCGCGAGGAGCGCGGGCTCAATCGTCCGCAGCTTTGGATCCAGTGCGAGCGACATGAGCGCCATGTCGGCGATGCACTCAACAGCGACGGCGACTTCGACGGCCTTCGCGACTGTCGCGCCCCATGTGAACGGCGCGTGCCTGTTCACGAGCACGCCGGGAAAATCCGCCGGGTCGAGCCCGCCCTTCGTGAAACGCTCCACGATCACGTTGCCCGTCTCCCACTCGTAGGCGCCCCCGCCAATCTCGCGCGCAGTCATCTTCCGCGTGACTGGAATGTCGCCGTTGAAATAGTCGGCGTGCGTCGTGCCGAAGATCGGAATCGCGCGGCCGGCCTGTGCGAAGGCGGTCGCATGCGAACTGTGCGTGTGGACGATGCCGCCGACCGCGGTGAACTCGATGAAGAGCCGGCGGTGCGTCGGCGTGTCGGACGAGGGATTTAGTTTTCCTTCGACTCGCTTGCCCTCGAGGTCGACGAGAACCATGTCGGCCGGCCGCAGGTCCGCGTAATCGACCCCGCTCGGTTTGATCGCGAAGATGCCCTTCGCGCGGTCGATCGCCGACGCGTTGCCGAAGGTCAGGTTGATGAGGCCGTGGCGCGGAAGCGCGACGTTCGCCTCGTAGGCTTCGCGTTTTAGCTCAAGGAGCATGGTGAACAGTAGCGAGCGGCGGGTAGTGAGTAGCGAGTAAGAAGAGAGCGGACGGTTTGAAGTATGCTCGCTACCCGCTACTCACTACTCGCTACTGTGGCTTCCGGGCTCAAGCCCGGAAGCCACTGGCCAGTTGATAATACACCTCGTTGTTACGAAGGGTTTGTTTGAATTCCGACAGGCGCGTGCCGGCGTCGATCGTCACGAGCTCGATGCCCGCAATCGTTGCGAAGTCCTCCAGCATCTCGGTCGTGACTGTGTAGCTGTAGCCGGTGTGGTGCGCGCCACCGGCCAAGATCCACGCGGCGCACGCGGTCTTGAAGTCGGGCATGCACTCCCATACGGCGCGCGCGACCGGCAGCTTCGGCAGACGCGGCGTGGCGACGGCCTTCACTTCGTTGACGAGCAGGCGGAAACGATTGCCAAGGTCGATGAGCGATGCGTTGAGCGCCTCGCCGGGTGGCGCGTCGAACACCATGCGCACCGGGTCGGACTTGCCGCCGATGCCGAGGGGATGGATTTCGACCGACGGCTTGCCCGATGCGATCGTCGGACAGATCTCGAGCATGTGCGCACCGAGCACCTGGTGGCCGCCGGGATGCATGTGGTAAGTGTAGTCCTCCATGAACGAGGTGCCGCCCACGAGGCCTTCGCCCATCGCCTTCATCGCGCGGAGCAGCGCGGCCGTTTTCCAGTCGCCCTCGGCGCCGAAGCCGTAGCCCGCGGCCATGAGTCGCTGCGACGCGATGCCCGGAAGCTGGTCGAGCCCGTGGAGATCCTCGAACGTGTCGGTGTAGCCCTTGAAGCCGCCTTCCTCGAGAAACGCGCCGATGCCGAGCTCGAGCTTCGCGGCGTAGCGCAGTTCATCGTGCCGCTTGCCACCGCGGCGCAACTGTGGGGCGACGCGGTAGAGCTTCTCATACTCCGCGCACAACGCGGTCACCGCGAGGGGGCGGACCTTCTTGATCCGCGCGACGAGATCGCCGACGCCGTGCGTGTTCACCGAGATTCCGAATCGCATCTCCGCGGAGACCTTGTCGCCGTCGGTCACGGCCACCTGGCGCATGTTGTCGCCGAAGCGCACGAAGCGCGCGCCCTGCAGGTCGCTCCAGCCGCGCACCGCGCGCATCCACGCGGCGATCCGGTCCTGCACCTCGGCGTCGCTCCAGTGGCCGACGACGACTTTGCGCGCGAGACGCATGCGCGTGTGGATGAACCCCGCCTCGCGGTCGCCGTGCGCCGCCTGGTTGAGGTTCATGAAATCCATGTCGATCGTGCCCCACGGCAGGTCGCGGTTGAACTGCGTGTGCAGGTGAAGGAACGGCTTCTTCAACAGCGAGAGCCCGCGGATCCACATCTTCGACGGCGAGAACGTGTGCATCCACACGATGAGCCCGCCGCACTCTGGGTTCGCGTTGGCTTCGATGCAGAGGTTGGTGATTTCGTCGGGCGTCGTGAGCAGCGCCTTGAAGACGACCTTGAGCGGCAAGCGCTTCGACTTTGCGAGCGCGTCGGCGACCGCCTGAGCGTTTTCGGCGACCTGCTTCAGAGGGCCAGGGCCGTAGAGATGCTGCGAGCCGCAGACGAACCAGATTTCGGGGGAGGAGAGATTCTTCATAGGGAGTAGTGAGGATGACCCTCCTTCGCCGAGGCTTCGGAGGGCGCCGCGTTGCGGCGGAGTGAAAGTGAGAGTGTGTTGGGTAGGAGCCCGCTTGCGGGCGATTCGGACGGCTAGGATCGCCCGCAAGCGGGCTCCTACCT
The DNA here is from genome assembly GCA_035513275.1 of Opitutaceae bacterium. GTDB lineage: Bacteria > Verrucomicrobiota > Verrucomicrobiia > Opitutales > Opitutaceae > DATKCJ01. The sequence continues at coordinate 5,526 of DATKCJ010000267.1, read as the reverse complement.
CAGGCCGTCAGGAGCGCGATGCCTCCTTGATCGCGAGGAGCTCTTTCATCACGCGGCCGAGATCGGCATTTGGGTTCCGACCGCCGAGGCTGTCGTGGAGCTGACGGTAAAGCGCGTAGAGTTGGTTGTAGGTTTTCTGCGCGGCGGCGCGCGGTTTGTAGGAAACGCGCTTCAATGAAGTCATCGCCTTTTGCGCGGCCGGGAAATCGCGATGCGCCCCGGCGAGCACGGCCGCCGACACCGCCGAGCCGAGCGCGCACGCCTGCGAAGATCCTGCGACGCGCATCGTGCAACCCGTGACATCGGCGTAGATTTGCATCAACAGCGGATTCTTCTCGGCGATGCCGCCGGCGCAGACGACGCGGTCGATCGGCACGCCGTATTCGCGGATGCGCTCGATGATCGCTCGTGCGCCGAACGCCGTGGCTTCGATCAGCGCGCGGTAGATCTCCACCTGCGTCGTGTAGAGCGTCTGACCGACGAGCAGGCCGGTGAGTTGCTGGTCGACGAGGATCGTGCGGTTGCCGTTGTTCCAATCGAGAGCAAGCAAGCCGCTTTGGCCGGCCGTCTGTTGTGCGGCGTCCTTCGTGAGCTTCGCGTGCAGCGCGGCGTCGCCTTGGCAGACGACCTCGACCCACCATTTGAAGATGTCGCCCACGGCGCTCTGACCGGCCTCGATGCCGTAGTAGCCGGGCAGAATCGCGCCCTTCACGATGCCGCAGATTCCGGGGATGTCGGGCACTGTCTTCTCCGCGGACACGACGCCGCAGTCGCACGTCGACGTGCCGATGACCTTCACGAGCGTGCCCTCGGTCACGCCCGATCCGATCGAGCCGTAGTGCACGTCCATCTCGCCGATCGCGATCGGGATGCCGGCGGGCAGGCCAAGTTTCTTCGCCCACTCCGCGCAGAGAGCACCCGCGGGCTCGGTGGCGTCGTGCGCCTTCACGTAGAGCCGGTCGCGCAGGTCGGCCAGCTTCGGGTCGAGCATCGCGAGAAACTCCTTGTCGGGCAGGCCGCCCCAGTCGTCGGCGTAGAGCGCCTTGTGGCCGGCCATGCAGACGCCGCGCTTGATCTCGCGCGGGTCGGTGACGCCTGCGAGGACCGACGGCACCCAATCGGCGAGTTCGACCCACGAATATGCGGCGGCAAACGCCTTGGGGTCGACGTTGAGGCAATGCCAAATCTTCGACCAGAACCACTCCGAGGAATAGGTGTTGCCGCACTTGGCGATGAACTGCGGCCGGTGCTTCGCGGCAGTCTCGGTGATTCGCGCGGCCTCGCGCCAGCCTGTGTGGTCCTTCCAGAGCCAGCACTGCGCGTTGAGGTTCTTGCGAAACTTCGGCGACATGCCGACCGGCACATTACGCGCGTCGACCGGGAGCGGGCTCGAGCCTGTCGTGTCGACACCGATGCCGACGACGCGCGAGGCATCGAACCCGCCGCGCTTGCGCGCCTGCGCGAGCGCGAGCTTAACGCTGCGCTCGAGTCCGAAGAGATAGTCGCCCGGGTGCTGTCGCGCGAGGTGGTGGTCGCGCCGGTCGAGGAGCACGCCCTGGTCGCCACTGGGGTAGTTCACGACCGCGGAGCCGAACTCGCGTCCGTCGCTTGTCCGCACGATGAGCGCGCGAACGGAATTCGTGCCGTAGTCGATGCCGAGAGTGAACGTGGAGGAGGATCGCGATTTCATGGGTGCGCTGCCGCGGGGCGCGGCTTTCTGAGTAGCAGGTAACGCTGCATTAGAATGAAGACAAGAAGCAGGAGGCCGACGACAATCCGCATCCACCACGAGCTAAGCCGGCCGTCGAAGAGGATTGCTGCCTGGATCACGCCGAACGTCAGCAGGCCCAGCATTGTGCCGGCGATGTGGCCGCGTCCGCCGGTGAGGAGCGTGCCGCCGATCACAACCACAGCGATCGCATCGAGTTCGAGTCCCACGCCCATGCTCGAGTTGCCAGAGCCGGTGTAGAGGGTGGCAACGATGCCCGCGAGCGAAGCGAAAAAGCCGTTGAGTGCGTATACTCCGATCTTCGTGCGGCCGACCGGGAGGCCCATCAGAACCGCCGACGACTCGCTGCCGCCCATCGCGAGGAGGTTGCGCCCGAAGCGCGTGTGGTGCGCGACGGCATAGGCCGCAGCCGCGACGACGAGCAGCACGATCGCCGCGAACGGCAGCTCGAGCGGTCCGAGCGACAGACGGATGTCCGACAGGCTGCGGTAGAGCGGGTGCCGGATGCCGACGGACTCGGTGTTGACGATGAACGCGAGCCCGCGCGCGAAGAAGAGCCCCGACAGCGTGATCAGGAACGGAGGCAGTCGGAACACCTGCACGATCGAGCCCATCGCGAGCCCGATCGTCGTGCCTGCGCCGAGCGCGACCGGCCACGCGGCGACCGGGTGCCAGCCGAGGCCCGTGATAAGCGTTGCCGTGAGGATCGAGGTGAGCCCGATCACCGCGCCGACTGAGAGGTCGATGCCGCCCGTGAAAATGACAAACGTCATGCCGAGCGCAGCGATCCCGAGAAACGCATTGTCGGCGAGCAGGTTTGAAACGACGCCCCAGCTCAGGAAGCCGGGGTAGAGAACCGAAGCGATTGCGAACAGCACTACGAGGATGCCGCCCGTGACGACGAGCGGCAGATTGCGCGCGGCATGCCGGCGGATCGCGTTCATGCGGCCCTCCTCCTCGACAAACGCCCCATCCACGCGCCGACGCGGTCGGACTGAAGCAACGAGACGGCGATGATCAACAGCGCCTTCGCGACCGGTGCGACCGCAGGCGGCACGCCGAAGTTGTACATCGAGGTCGTAAGCGTCTGGATCAGCAGCGCGCCGATCGCGGTGCCGAGGAGCGTGAATCGTCCGCCCGTCAGTGCTGTGCCGCCCACGACCACGGCGAAGATCGCATCGAGTTCCATGTTCTCGCCCGTGCGGTAGGCGTCGCCCGCGCGGATGTTTGAAGCGGCGAGCACGCCGGCGAGACCCGCGCACGCGCCGCAGAAGATGTAGGCGATCGTCTTGATCCGCGCGGCGGCGAGACCCGCGAACCGGCTGGCCGTCTCGTTGTCGCCGACGGCCTCGACGAAGAGCCCTAGTGCCGTCTTTCGCAGCGTGAAGTGTGTCGCGAGATACATCGCGAGCACGAGCAGCGGCGCAAACGGCAGCCCGAGCACGAACCCGTTCGCAAAGAACTCGAACGACGGATTCGTGATGAACACGACCTGCCCGCCGACAATCAATTGCGCGATGCCGCGGCCCGCGACCATCAGGATCAGGGTTGCAACGATCGGCTGCACGCCGAAGCGCGCGACGAGCTGGCCGTTGGCCGTGCCCGCGAGCATGCCTGCGCCGATCGCGGCCGCGATCGTGAGTGCGATTCCGTTTCCCTGCTGCAGCATCGCCGCGCACAAGGCGCCAGCGATCGCCACCACGGATCCGACCGAGAGATCGATGCCGCCCGTCGCGATCACAAGCGTCATGCCGAGCGCAACGAGCATCGTGCGCGAGCCCTGTGTGAGGATGTCGATCGGCGTCCCGTAGAGGTGGCCATCGCGCACGACGATCTTGAGGAAGTTCAGGTCGAACGCCGCGTTGACCAGCACGAGCGCGATCAGCCCGATCAGCGGCCAGAGGATGGGGGATTTTACCTTCATCCCCGAGCCTCCTTCCGTCGCGATCCGAATCCAATCGTGGGTCGGGCTATACACCCGACGGGATCGGAAGCGTGTGCTTCGAAGGTAGGAGCCCGCTTGCGGGCGATTCGGACACCTTCAGGGCAAGCGACGTCCAAGGCATCGCCCGCAAGCGGGCTCCTACCCCCGGAGCTCATGTCTCCAATGTCCTCGGGCATAAAGCCTGACCCACAAGCATGCCCAAGACCGTCGCAATCGGCGGATGTACGGTGGAATTGTGGATCAGGCCTATTCATGCGTGCCCGCCATCAGGTGCATCAGGTTTTCCGAGTTGAGGGCGTCGCCGGCGACCTCACCAGTCAGCCGCCGCTCGCGCAGGACGAGGACACGCGAGCAACTGCGCACGACCTCGTCGATCTCCGCCGAGATGAACAACACCGCGAGGCCCTTGGCGCGCAGGTCGGCGATCAACTGCTCGATCTCCTGCTTCGCGCCGACGTCGATGCCGCGCGTCGGCTCGTCGAGGATGATCACCGTGGGCTGCGTCGCGAGCCAGCGCGCGAGCAGGACCTTCTGCTGGTTTCCGCCGGAGAGGTTCTTGATCGGCGTGTCCGCGTGCGGCGTCTTGATGCTCAGCGCGCCGATGTAGTGGGTGCAAAGCCGCTCCTGCTCCTCGCGGCCCAGCGCGCGGAGCGCACCGCGCTTGCCCTGGAGCGCGAAGAGGAGGTTCTCGCGCACCGAGAGATTTGGCAGGATGCCCTCGACCTTTCGGTCCTCCGAGCAGAACGCCAGCCCGTGCCGCACGGCGTCGCGCGGCGATGCGAGCCGGCTCGCGATTCCGCCAACGCGGATCTCGCCGCTGTCACGACGATCGATCCCGAAGAGCAGCCGCGCCGTCTCCGTGCGTCCCGAGCCGAGCAATCCGCCGAGGCCGAGCACCTCGCCGGGATGCAGCGTGAGGTCGAGTGGCGCGATTGCACCGCGTCGGCCGACCCCGCGCGCCTCGAGCACGGCGGGCGCATCGCTCGCGGGCGCCGCGGCGTGGCTCGTGAAGTCCGCGTCGCTCACCTCGCGGCCGAGCATCTTGCCGACGAGCTCGAGCCGCGGCAGGTCAGCGGTCGCGTATTCGCCGACGAGCTGGCCGTTGCGCAGGACCGTGAGCCGATCGGTCACGGCATACACCTGCTCCAGAAAGTGCGTGACGAACACGATGCCCATGCCGTCGGCGCGCAGCTTGCGCATGATGCCGAAAAGCTCGGCGACCTCCTTCTCGTCGAGGCTTGCCGTCGGCTCGTCGAGCACCAGCAGCCGCGCCGAGGTGTCGAGCGCGCGTGCGATCGCGACCATCTGCTGCAGGGCGACAGAGAGCGAGCCGAGCTCGGCGTCGACATCGCACTCGACCTCGAGCCGCGCGAGCGCCTCACGCGCGCGCTTGCGAATCGCACTCCACTGGAGGAATCCGAAGCGGCTCGGCTGGCGGCCAAGCGTGATGTTCTCGGCGACGGAGAGCGACGGCACGAGGTTCACCTCCTGATAGACTGTGCTGATGCCGAGTTCCTCGGCCTCCTTTGGCGAGCGCGGACGGATCGCGCGGCCCGCGAGGCGGAATTCGCCGGCGTCGGCTGGGTGCACGCCCGTGAGCACCTTGATCAGCGTGCTCTTGCCCGCGCCGTTCTCGCCGAGCAGCGCGTGGACCTCGCCTGCGCGGACGGTGAAGTCCACGCCATCGAGTGCCCTGACGCCGGGAAACTCCTTCCGGACGCCGCGCAATTCGAGAAGTGGCCGTTTTTCCACAAAAACCAAAGTTTAGGTTTTCGCGCAGCGAAAACCTCAATACTGCCGCGTCGGCAGCAGCGCGGCGGCGTTGGTCTCGTCGATGAGCTCGTCCTTGTTG
>DATKCJ010000266.1:0-4462 GCA_035513275.1 Opitutaceae bacterium | reverse complement strand
GCGGAAGGACGAATCCTGATTAGCGATCGCTGGATCTGTCGTAGCCCTGCGCGTGAGCGCAGGGACCGGAGCCAGACTCGCGCTTCTTGTCCCGCCGCTCACGCGGCGGGCTACATCGGAGGGGGCTGAATCTACCGTGCCGTCGCAGCCACCGCATCCCGTGTGTCGCCTACCAGCGCCACGAATGCGATCCGCCTCGGATTCGAACCAGCCGCGTAGCGCGCATCGCCCAACACACGGTCCCACGCCTCGTCGCTCGCTGGCGTCTTGTCTGCAACCAGCCGGGCGAAACCTTCGACCGCGCGCACGAGCGCGGCCTCCGGGTCGGGCATCGGCGATGAAGCCGCCGCCATCTGACCGGAGACATTCCCAAGTTCGTTCTCGAGATTCTGCTTTGACTCCAGAAGCCCAAGTTCCGCGAGAAGCGCGACCGTGTTGATCTCCGGTGGCGGGCCGCCGGACGCCAGCTTCGAGCGCAAGTCCTCCAGCGCTGCCGCACCGGCGGTTTCCATGGGCGCAACTTCAAACGCATCGAGCTTCAAAACCTCGGTCTCCTGCTCGCGCGCACGACCGCCCTTCGCGGCGTCTTTCATTTCGCCATACGCCGCTGACGGCGCAGCCGCTGCCTTCTTTGCTGTGTCCGCATCGTCGCGCTCGCGTGCGTCGGGGAAGGCGTTCGCACGCTTCGCGGACATCCTTTCCTCGGCCCCGGCGACGGCCAAGTCGGAAACCTCCGACTTCTCATTTCGGAGAAGCGAGGGTTGTTGCCTCACCTGTGCAACGGAGCCCTCGTCGTCCGAGGTCATCTTGTCCTCAGCAATCGTCGGCGCGGGCGGCGGTGCCGCGAGTTGCGCCTCCGCGGCGAGATTGGCGTCCTTGGTCTGTGTCGCCGGATCCGCGAGGCGGACGACGAGCACGACGAAGAAGCACGCCGCCGCCGCGGTCGACGCATAGAAGAGCCACGGAATAAACGCCACGCGGCGCTTCGGCTCGATTTCGATTGGACGGATCGGCTCGACCTCCGGCGCTGGCTCGCGTTCGAACGCCTCGCCGAAGCCGGCGCCTGCGGCACGGATTGACTCGACGTGACGCGCCGCTGCCGGATCGCGCGCGATCAGCGCCTCGATTTCGCGCAACTCGTCACCCTCGAGTTCGCCGAGGGCGTAGGCGGTGAGCAGCGGATCGTCTGGATCGAAGGTTTTCATCGTGTGCTCAGCTCCCATGTCCGACGGTCGTGTCCGTGCTCATGCCGGCGCGCAGCGTCTTCACTGCAGTGTGGATGATGAAGCCGACATTGCCGATAGAAAGCCCGGTGATCCGGCTGATTTCCTTGTAGCTGAAACCAGCCTGGAATTTCAGACGGATGACTTCCTGCTGGCGCGGCGGGAGGCGGTTGATCAACTCGGTGGCCTGCGCGGCAGTGTCGCGCGCCTCGACGTTGTCGCCGGGCGCGGGCGCGATCGCAGGCACCTGCTCGAGCTGCCCTTCCTCGAACCGGCTCATCCGCCCCTCCTTCCGCAGCACATCGAGCGCACAGCGGCGACATACCGTGTAGAGCCACTCGGGCAAATGATCCTCAATGTCCGCGGGATCCTGTTTCCAAAGCCGGAGAAAAGTTTCCTGCACGACATCGCGCGCGCGCTCGGGATCACCGAGGATTCGCGACGCGTATCGCAGCAGCCCATCCTGATGGCTCGCGAGCGCGGCGCGGACGAAGGCCGCTGCCGATGCATCGAATCTCGGGGACATTTTTGTGGTGCCGCGTTCACATGAGAGATGACGCGCGGCGGTGGTTTCTCTTAGGCGCAGCTACTGAAAGATTTTCGTAAAGCTCGTGCAATCATCGTTGTGGAGGCTCGAACGGCCGCCGCGCGCGGATGAAACTCATTGATTACGCCCGTCGCGCGAAGTAAACAGATCGCGCGCCAGCACGTTAATCGAAGATGCTTTCTCCCACCAGAAACCCTTGGGCAAAGGGCTTTTACCTAATCGGAACTGGCATCCTTCTGCTCGTGAGTCTGGCCGCTCTCGTCGGCTGGATACAAGGAAAGCCGTCGCTCGTGCAGGTCGGCCACGGGCTGCCCTATCTCGATGGCAACTCGATCCTGGGTCTGCTCGCGTTCGGCGGCGTTTTTGTCGGGTTGCAGATGGGGCGTAGGAGCGCGGCACTGCTGGCGATCCTGCCCGCAATCCTCGGCGTCGCCGGGCTATTCCAATTCCTAAGCGGCGGAAGCCTCGGAATCGACGAGTGGATGTTCCGGCACGCGATGGACGACTCAGCAAATCCCGGCCGCATGTCACCGGTGATGGCGGTTTGCATGCTGCTCGGCGCGGTGCCGCTGATCGCCTTCTATCGTGCAAAGTCGATGCGCAACCGCGCACTCATCACCGCGGTCACGGGCTCGGTGGTAGGCGCCGCGGGTTTCGCCGCGGTCATCGGATACCTCACGCAACTGCCCGCAGCCTACAGTTGGGGACTCACCCACCCCATGTCACTGCTCGGCGCAGTCGGCGTGTTGATCATCGGCATCAACATCGTCCACATCGCGGCCAACGACGAGGACTCGCGCGGGCCGTGGTTCGAGTGGCTGCCCTACACAGTCGCGATCGGCGCATTCGCGCTCACGATGATCTTCTGGCTCGCGTTGCAGAAGCGCGAGGCCGACTTCCGCGCGAGCAGCCTGCGGCTCGCCGCGAACAACTTCGCCATCGCGCTCGGCGCGCAGATCGAGGACTACGCGAAGATTCTTTCGCGCATGGCCGCGCGAGACGCCGCGACGGCAGTGATCGATCCGAAAGTTCGCGAGGTCGATGCGCGTCGCCACGCCGAGGAACTGACTGCGGTGAGTTACATCGCCTGGATCGAGCCCGATGGGAAGGCGACGCAGCTCTACCCACGCCGCGGCAACGAAGCCGCCCTCGGGTTCGACCACAGCTCCGAGGAGAAACGGATCGCCGCCCTCTTTAAGGCCCGCGCTGAGACGTCGCCGACCGTCACTGCGCCCCTTCACTTTCCCAACGAAGGCCCGGGCTTCATGATCTATGCGCCGATCAATCGCGAAGATCGCTTTTCCGGCTGGATCGGTGCAGAGGTGCGCTACCGCGGATTCCTCGAGGGGCTCGCGCGCCGGCAAAGGCTCGGCACCGAGACTTTCATCGCCGTGACGATCGAGGGTGAACTCGTCTACTCAACGCTGCCGCCGTTCGAGCGGCGCGAGAAGTTCGAGTCCGAGAACGAGCTTTTCAGCATACAGGGGCAGCGCACCCGCATTACGATCGCCTCCGACAGGGGCCCGTCGAATCCCTTCGAGGTCAACCTCCACAACGTCGTCCTCTTCTTCGGCACGGGCCTGAGCGGGCTGCTCGGGCTCGTCGTGCACTTCGCACAGAAGTCGCGGCGCCGGCGCGTCGAGGCGGAGATCACAAACCGGCGGCTCGTCGACGAAAACTACGAACGTCGCCAGGTAGAGACGCGGCTTAAGGTCAGCGACGACCGGCTCAATCTCGCGCTCGAATCGAGCCAGGTGGGCGTCTTCGACTGGAACATGCCGACCGGCCGCGTGCATTTCAGCCCAGGTGTGTGGGGCATGATCGGCTACGAGGCCGGAGCGATGGCCCCGAGCATGCGCAGCTGGGACAGGCTCGTGCATCCCGACGACCGGCCGCACTTGCAGCGCGACTTCGTCCAGCGGGCGGACATGCGCGCGCCCTACGTCGAGACGGAGTATCGCGTGCGACACTCCGACGGCACCTGGATCTGGGTGCTCGAGCGTGCGAAGTGCGTGAGTTTCACGCCCGAGGGACGCCCGGTGCGAGTGACCGGCACATTCCAGGATGCCTCGGCGCGCAAGGAGGCCGAGTCCGCGCTGCGCACGAGCCAGGCCGAGACACGCAAACTCGCGATGGTCGCAAGCATCACGGACAACCTTGTCGTGATCGCCGACGCCAAGGCGCGCGTCGAGTGGGTCAACGAGAGCTTCTCCCGCCTCCTCGAGTTCTCGCTCAACGAAGTCGTGGGCCGCGAACTCGTCTCGTTCATCGACCCCGAGGGGACCTCGACGGCTCAAGTCGAGCAAGTGCGCACCGAACTTCACGGCGGCAGGCCGCACACGGCTGACATCGCCGCGCGATCGCGCAGCGGCCGCAATTTCACCCTGCACCTCGAGATTCAACCGGTCGCCGACAACCAGGGCGCGGTTCAGAACTTCATCGCGGTGCTCTACGATATCACGCCCCGCGTCGAGACCGAGCGCAACCTCCGGCACGCAAAGACGCAGGCGGAGGCCACGACCCGTGCGAAGTCGGAGTTCCTCGCGTCGATGTCGCATGAGATACGCACGCCGATGAACGGCGTCATTGCGCTCGCCTCGCTCCTTCTCGAATCCCCGCTCAATGCCGAGCAGGCCGACTGGGTGCGCACGATCCGCTCGAGCGGCGACGCGCTGCTCACGATCATCAACGA
>DATKCJ010000265.1:0-8574 GCA_035513275.1 Opitutaceae bacterium | reverse complement strand
TCCGCTTTTGTGGCGCATAATCGACACTTTGCGCCACTTTGAGCGCTCTTTCTGGCGCAACTTGGCCATCGATTGAGGTAGGGCGCGACGCTGAGCGCGCCGAAAACAGCATCGCGATACTCGGAACGGCGCGCCCAGCGGTCGCGCCCTACCCTCAGAACTCCTCAACGGTCGGCACCACCGCGAACGAGCATTCAATCGCGCTGAACATCAGCTCCGCTTCGTGATGACCACGTGCGTCGCCAAGTCCGTGGCCTCTCGTCTGGTCACCTGATATCCCAGCTTCAGCAAGTCGATTCCCGACAGCAGAGATTCTCCGCGGCCGAGGAGCGTGGAGCTGATCGCAAGATGCATCTCGTCGATCAAACCCGCGGTCAGATATTGTCGGATCGTGGCGGCTCCGCCGCCCAGTCGCACGTCCTTGCCTTTGGCGACTTCACGCGCGCGGGCGAGCGCGGCGTGGATTCCATCGGTCACGAAATGAAAAATAGTGCCGCCCTCCATCTCGATCGACGCCCGCTCGTAGTGCGTGAGGACGAAGACCGGAGTGTGATAAGGCGGTTCGTCGCCCCACCACCCTTTCCACTTGTCGTCGGGCCACTCGCCGCGAATCGGCCCAAACATGTTGCGCCCGAGGATCCACGCGCCCACGCCTGCGAAACCACGGGCGGCGAAATCGTCGTCCACCCCGGTCGTGCCCGAACCGCCGTCGCCGACCTTCTCCTGAAATGTGCGTGTAGGAAAAACCCACTCGTGAATCGCCATTCCGCCCACACCAAGCGGATTCTCGAGGCTCTGATCTGGGCCGGCCCCAAATCCATCCAGCGAAAGGCTGAAACAAGCGACGCGGAGTCTTCCGGAGGGCGTGGTGTCCATGACGTGGAGTGGCGAATGGCCGGCCGCACGGTGCAGCACGCCTCAGCCATCGGCAATCTCGGGCTCGACGAGTTGCGCGAGTTGCACAAGCGATTCCTGCCAGCCGAGGTAGCACATCTCAGCGGGGATGACATCCGGGATGCCTTCCTGGACGATGTTAACCTCCGTGCCGCAGATGACCTTCCTGAGTGTGACGGTCATCGTCATCTCGCCGGGCAGGTTCGGGTCGTCGAACTTGTCCGTGTAGCGCAGCTTCTCACCGGGAACGAGCTCGAGGTATTTGCCCCCGAAGCTGTGGCTCGAGCCGGTGCCGAAGTTCGTGAACGACATCCGGAAGCCGCCGCCCACCTTCGGATCGATCGAGTGAACCTTGGAAGTGAAGCCGAAGGGCGACATCCATTTGACGAGCGCGTCGGCATCGAGGAACGCGCGATAAACTTTCTCTGGTGCGGCGCGAAGCACGCGGTGAAGGCGAACGGTCTGAGGCATGGTGGTTGTCGTTTGCTGGGTGATTGATCGTGTTTCAATTAGTCAACGTTCCAGACCCGACAGTTCGGACAGGGGTCCTGGTTTCTTGCGGAACAAACCAGTTTGCCGGCGGGTGCTATCGGCCGTCTTTGATCGGTTTCTCGCGCCACCAGGTCGCGAGCGTGGCGCCGGTGATGTTCATGAGGGAGCCGAACACAATTGGAGCAAGCGCGACCATGCGGCCGAGTTCCATCGCGAGCCCGGTCGCGAGGCCGGCGTTTTGCAGGCCGACCTCGAACGAGATTGTGCGGCACGAACGCTCGTCCATGCGCAGCGCGCGGCAGCTCCAGTAGCCGAGCACGTAGCCCGCGACGTTGTGAATGAGCGTCACGGCAATGAGGATCGCGCCGACTGTGAGCAGATCATCGCGACGGCCCGCGGTCATGATCATCAGGATCACAACAATGCCCCCCATCGAAACGCGCGGCATGAGGCGGTCGAGCCACGCCGTCTTTCCGTGGAGCAGTTTGTTGAAGATGAGTCCCGCGACGATCGGGATGATCGTGATCTTGGTGATGCTCCACATCATCGCCCACGTATCGATGGGGATGAACTTGCCCGCGAGCCATTGCATGTAGAACGGCGTGATGAAGGGCGAAAGCAACGTGGCCACGGTGGTGAGCGTGACCGACAGCGCGAGGTTCGCCTTGCCGATGTAACACATCACGTTTGACGCAAGTCCGCTCGGCGCAGCGCCGACGAGGATCACACCGGCCGCGATCTCGGGAGGGAATCCAAACAGCAACGCGAGCCCAGCCCCGACAAACGGCATGATCGTGAACTGGCACACGATGCCGACGCCAACTCCCATCGGTGCCTTCACCACCCCGGCAAAGTCCTTCACGCTCATCGCGGTGCCCATGCCGAACATGATGACCTGCAGAAGCGGCACGATCAGGGAGCTCAACTTGAATTCGCCCCATGCCACGAAGGGCGCGGGGACGCACATCGCGAATGTCACCGCCGCGAAGATCATCAGACTGTAGGAAATGCCGCGCAGTCGCTCGCTGCCGCGCACACCGACCGACGCCGCGAGGAAGAAGGCGGTCAGCACGAGTCCGGCGGACCATGCCTCGCCGCTGGCGAACAGCACACCGGCCGCGATGAACAAGACGACGGAAACCTGCAGGAGGTGTTTGTGAAATGAGGTCATCGTCAGGCGCGTCTCACTCGAAAAATGGCATCCCCGGCGTGGCGTATTTGCGCATGCCTTCCTCGTTGATCTCGACGCCGATGCCGGGCTTCTCCGAGAGCGGAACGAAGCCATCAACAACCTTCGGGCCGTCGTAAGTCACGATCTCGTCGAACATCGGGTTTTTGTGAAAGTAGATCTGCCACTCCATGATCATGAAGTTCGGCACCGACGCGCACACGTGGGCGCACGCCATTGCTCCGAGAAACGACGCCACCATGTGCGGGGCGAACGGGATGTAGTGGATGTTGGCGTAGTTCGCGATCCGCTGCCCCTCGCCCAGCCCGCCGCACTTCTGCAGGTCGGGCATGACGATGTCGACCGCGCCTGTCTCGAGCAGCTCGCGGAAACCATGGACGAGGTAAAGGTTCTCGCCGGCGCAGATCGGCGTGGAGGTCGAATCAGCAATCCGCTTGTAGGCCTTCGCATTTTCCGCCGGCACCGGCTCCTCGAGCCACATGAGGTTGAGCGGCTCCATGAGCTTCGCCACCTTCTCGCCCGTCGGAGCGTCGTAGCGACCGTGCATGTCGGCGCAGATGTCGATGTTCGGTCCGACCTCCTCACGCGCGGCCGCCATCTGGTCGACCATGCGCTGCAACTCGGCGGGACTCGCGGTCCAGTTGTAGAGGTCGTATTTGTTCGGGTCGTTGCGCTGGTCGAGGTCGAACTTCACAGCGGTGAAACCCATGTCGACTGCTTCGCGCGCCGCGGTCGCGAACTCCTCGGGCTTCGGCAGGCGCGACTGGTAGAGTGCGGTGTCCATGTAGACACGGATGCGGTCGCGAAACTTGCCGCCGAGCAAGCGATACACCGGCAGCCCGAGCGCCTTTCCTGCGAGATCCCAGAGCGCCGTCTCCACCGCCGAGAGCACTGCGACATACATTCCCGATTGGGCTCCAGCAAAGAACCCCATCCTGCGGATGTCCTCAAACAGCCGGTGCACGTCGAGCGGGTTCTTCCCTTTCAAAGTCGTGCCGATCATCTTCACGAGGTGGTAGGTGCCCCGCACTGCATCGACGCCTTCGCCGCAGCCGTGGATGTCCTGGTTCGTGTAGATCTTCACGAACAGACCGTTGCCGTTGCGGATGTAGCCGCACTTGATGTCGGTGATCTTAAGATCGGAAGGCGCTGACGATTTCGGTGTGGCGTCGACGGCCTTCTCGAGATCCGCGCCGAATGCGCTGCTGCCGGCGAACGCCGCTGCGCCCGCTGCGGTGCCGAGGAGAGTCTTGCCGAGGAAGGCCCGGCGGGAGTGGAGTGAGGTTTTCATTGCGATTGGTTTGCCCGATGCGCTGTGGTGCCGAGGCTGGAGTGGGTTCGTAGGTAGCCCGCGACCTCCGGGCGCGGGTCTGCTTCTACCCGTCCTCGGAGAGGCCGGGCTACCGGCGCTGCCGCGCCAATACGAATGCGAGTGCGGTGAGCGATGAAAGGGAAGTTCATGCGTGGATCGCGACGCGGCTCACCAGGTGCGGTTCTTGAGGAGTTCCTGAATCTCTTCCTTCGGCACGGGCAGCTCGTCGATGTGCGCGTTGAGCCATCCGGAAAAGTCCTTTTCGATCTCATCGGACCAGCGCGAGTCAATCTCGCCGGCTGTGTATTTCTGCTCGCGCAGCCGCTGGTGACCGAACATGTCGCGCAGCCGAACGATCTCGGAAGTCTTCACAACCTTTTCCGCGAGCTGCGGCGGGATGAAGACGACGCCGCCATCGCGCGCGAGCACAACATCGCCCGGCATCACGGTCGCGCGGCCGATGCGCGTGGGCTGGTTGATGCCGACGAGCGTCGTGTTGAGCCGCGGTCCCGCGACGCTGCCAAGGTGATGCGAGGGATGGTAGCTCTTGAAATACGCCGTGAATCCCTCGAGTTCCTTGAGGCCGGCGATGTCGCGAATGGCGCCGTCATAGACAAAGCCGTTGCCCGTCTTCGCGAAGATCGAGTTGCCGAGGTTGTCGCCGATCGTCGGACCGTCGACCTGCGCGCCGAACTGGTCGACGACATAGACGTCGCGCTTCACCAACAGATCGATCGTCCACGAATTCTGCCCCTTGATCCGCCCGTCCTTGTTGTGGCCGCGATCGTCGATGGCGCGATGGATGTCCGGACGACCCGGCATGAACGTCGCGGTCACGGCGCGGCCGACGAGCACGTCGTCGGGGTGGATCGCCATCCAGTCGCCCTCGTATTGCTGGTGAAAGTTTTCGCTCCGCAGCACGGCCCACGCTTCCTCGAGCGTGACGAGCTTCATGCGGTCGAGGAGCGCGTCGGGCACATTCGGCCGGCCGTCGTCGAAGCGGTCGCCCGTCCACTCGCGCGTGAGGTAGACAAGTTCGTCCTTGGAAATCTGCTGGGCGAGTGCGGCGCTGCCGACGGCCATGCCCAACAAAATCGTGGTGAGATGCCGGAGAAAGTTCATGCGGCTGAGGGTTTGCGAGGGGACCGGCGCCAAGGTGAGGCAGCCGGATGCGTGGGGGTTCGCAGGCACTATGCAAACCAAGCGACGAAGAGCGAGCGCGAGATCAACGAAGTCGCGCGACCCGTTCACCCGGAAGCGCGTCCTCCGCTGCGACCAAGAAGGGTCGATCGACCTATCGCGGGTCGATGTTGCGGACGCCGCTGTTCGTCAGGAGGTCCGCGAACGGGCCGGCCACGCGTTCCCCTTCGATTGGATTGCCGTGGTAGTCGGAGACGATGCCCTTGAACGGAGGCAGTGCCTTCACATCGCCGGAAACAGTAAGCGTCAGTTCCAGCTTGTCGGGATCGAGCTGCGCGGTGATGTCGGCCGTCGTTCCGTTCATGTCCCAGCCGTGCTCTTCGCGCCACGACTTCAGGCTGTGCCATTGTTGGGGCTCGGGAAACTTCACGCGCAGCAGGGGCGGCGCGAAGAATGCATTTCCGGTCGGATTGCCGTAGACGTTTCCTTCGGCGGAGTTGTGGGCGTTCGTGAACTCGACCGCGGAGCGGCCCATCGCGAAGAAGATGTTGCCGTGCACCTCGAGATTGCGCGCGTCGAGGGTGCGCCCACGCACCGGGCGCGGCCCGCCGAGGCCTGACGCCGTGTCGATGCCGACCTCGACGCAGTTCATAAACAGATTGTGGGCGATGATGACGTTGTTGGTGTCGCGGACGAGGATCGCACTGGTGAGGGAGTCGAAAATGTTGTTGTCGACCTGGTTCAGCTCCTCGCTCCCCTCGATGTGGACCGCGTGGGGATTCACGGTGCCCGGGATGTCGGCGAACAGGTTGCCCGTGATGCGACAGTTGGCGTTGGCGATGTCGATCCAGATGCCGTTGCCGTGCCGGATGTGGCGGAGGACGTTGTGGCGGAAGAGAAGGTTCTTCGCACCGTGCATCTTCATGCCGGCGGATTCGGACATCCGGGCCGCGTCCTGCCAGCCGATCCATTCGAAGAGATTCTTCTCCACGAGCACGCTGTCCGGTCCGCCGGTTCCGCCGATGCCCTCGATGCCGCAATGGCGGAAGGTGTTGCCGCGAACGATGCTGAAGCCCACCGGCACGGGAGGCCGCGCGGCGGCCCAGTCCTCGTTGCCGACGTCGAGGCCCACGCTGTTGGCCCACTCAAACGTGTTGTCCTCGAAAATGAAGTGGTTGCCGCGATTCGTGGAGACCATGCCGCGCTGCGGCACGGGAAACCCGTTCCCCGAGTGAAGGAATGTGATGCCCTTCACCCGGATGTAGGACTGGTAACGCTGCGCAGGTGAGAAGATTTGCTCCTGCGTGGTGATCTCGATTGTGTGGTCCGCCGGGTTGGCGTCGTTCGCGAGGCGGATGTGCAGCGACATGCCGTTGGTTTCCACCCACACCTTGCCCGCGTAGGGCGAGAACTCCTCGAACAGCGGCGTCCAGAAAACCTCGCTGAAGAAATTCATCGATCGCGTGGACGGCCCGGCGAGATGCATAGGCGACTCCACCGGCTCGAGCGGTTTGCCATCGACGAACACGATGCCGCGCCGGCGAAAATAGTTCGCCATGTTATCCTTCGCGTAGTTGATCCAGTAGCGGTTGCCGATGACGTTATCGACTTGGAACGGGTTGTAGCCGCTCGGGAAAAGCTTCGGGTCGAGCTTCAGCTCCCACGCCTTCACAGGCTGCTTCGTCTTTGGGTCGATGCCGTAATTCCAGCCTTCGCCGGGTTTCCAGTCCGTGACGACGGCCGAGCCCTTGATGACGACCTTCGCGCCCGGCGCAGCCTCGTAGCTGATCATTGCGTCGGGAGCGGTGCCGCCGCGCGCGGGCTGCACGAGCTCGCGATACACGCCTTCCGCGATCACGACGCGCTCGCCGGGTTGGAGCACTTGCGCCGCGCGATTGATCGTCTTGAACGGTTGCTCCTTCGAGCCCGGCCCGGCGTCGTCGGCGTTTGTGGCGCTCCCGTCCACATGGAGAGTTTTCGCGAACTGCAGCGGCTTTTCCCAAAAGGGAAACTCAGTGCCATCGGGCAGAGTGGAACTGGAAGAGGCCGAAAGGACCGGCGCGAGCGACGCAAGCGCGAAGGCAATCAATGTGGCAATACGAGACGGACGAAGGGCATTCATGGGGGTGAAGGGAGTTCCGAAGCGTATGCACGGTGCAGCGCAACCACAAGACGTGAGGTCGGGATCTCCGACTGAACGCATGTGAAGGGGCACGACCTGCCGCCCACAGTTGGCAGCCTCGCGCGCGACGCGCTCGCCGTGTTCCCAGAGGTGACGATCAGGGCCTGTAGTAGTTGCCGAGGTGCTCGAGTATGCGGCTGCGGAGTTCGTCGCCATCCACCACGCCGCTGTGCCGCCAGAGGACTTTGCCATCGGCATCGACCAGAAGCGTATGCGGAATGCCGCCGGGCCACTCGGGATCGAGCTCCTTCATCAACTCCTCCATGTTTCCGCCCGTGAAGAGGTAGCTGTTGGACACGCGGCCCTCGGCCTTCACAGACTTCTGCAGGCGTCCCGAAAGACCGGCGCCGTTCTTCTCGAGAAACTCCTTCGCCTTCGCGATGTCCTTCGGGTTGTCCATGCTGATGCTGATGAACTCGAAATTGCGCATGTCGTACTGGCGCGACACTGCCACGAGCTCGGGAAACTCGACCACGCACGGCACGCACCACGTCGCCCAAACGTTGTAGAGTCGCATGTTGCCGGTGCCACCTTTTCGGAGCGCGGCGACTCCGGCCGCATCGATCGTCGCGACATCGACGGGCGTGCGGTCCCACTTCTCCATCTTCCGCGCGACATCAGTCTGCTTGCTTTTCCACTTGGTCGAGCAGCCATGGGGCTTTGTAACGGCGACGGGCACTGGACGGTCCTCCAGCAATGCCTCGACGGCATTGCGCGCGTCGGGCGATTTCACGGTCGACGTCTCGGCGTAGGGCGAGTCGTCGAAGCGTCCCTTGTAGCGCAGCTTGCGCTCGGCATCGAAGATGAAGACGTGGGGCGTGGCGAGGCAGCCATACGCCTTGGCTACGGCCTGTGTTTCCCCGTCGTAGAGATAGGGAAAATCGAAACCCTCGTCCGCGGCATACTTCTTCATGTCCTCGAAGCCGTCGTTATACTTCGAGAAACCCAGCTCATCGATGCTCAGGCCGTCGGGATGATTGGGGTTGATTGCAACGAACGTGAGGCCTCTGCCCCTGAAGTCGTCGAGAAACTCCTTGAGCCGCGCCGCCGCGCCGTGCGAGGTCGGGCAGTGGTTCGAGGTGAAGAAGATCATCAGGACCTTGCCGTCGCTGAAGTCGGACAGGCGGTGCATCTGGTCGTCGATACCGATCAGCTCAAAATCAGGGGCCGGATCGCCAATCTTCAGGTCTTGCACGCCTTCTTCTGCATAGGCGGAAAAACCGAGCGCGAAAACGACGCAGGCAAGGAGAAGTCTTTGGAGGTGTTTCATCGGAGAAGGTGTCTATGAACAAAGTTTGCGAATCCACTCCGGGCAAACCCTCTGTTCGGAAATCGGCACGGCAGGAGCCGCAAACCTGCCCGACG
>DATKCJ010000264.1:0-23625 GCA_035513275.1 Opitutaceae bacterium | reverse complement strand
ACGACCGCGATCGCCTCGAGAATTCGCAAGGGTAGGTTTGTGCCTGCGAAGGCGAAGGAACTCGATGCGCCACTCAGGTCGAGTTTCGCCATTCCGCCTGTTTACCCGACAGCGCTGAAGAGGAAAGGAGTGGATGGCACTGCGAGGATCGAGGTAATCGTCGACAAGAAAGGCCGCGCGGTGCTGCCGCGCATCCTCGAGGCGAGCGAACCGGAGTTCGGCTGGGCTGCGGCAACTGCGGTGCAGCGGTGGAGGTTTGATCCGCCGACCGTTGGCGGAAAACCGGTGGAGGTGAAGGTCGTGATTCCGATCAGATTCACGCCGCCGCCGTTGCCGACCGAGCCCGCCCAGTAGAAAGTGCCCCGGACCTGTTATCCTGCAGGAAGAGCAGGCCGCCCGGCTTGCTTCGCGAAATGAACCGTGGACGATGCTGAGGCATGCGATTGAAATTCATCGTAACAATGGTGGCCGTTGCGTTCATCTGCTGCGACGGTTGGACGGAGGAATCGAGTGAGTCCCAGGCACCTCCGGTGCCTATAGAAACTCAGCCACCACAGTATCCCGCAGAACTGCTTGCTGAGGGAGTTGAGGGATATGTGCGGCTCGTAGTGATCGTCGGCGTCAGTGGAAAAGTATGGGGTTCCCAAGTTGCGAGTTCGACGGACAATCGCTTCGATCAGTGGTCCATGGATGCGGCCGATCAATGGCGATTCAAACCTGCGCTATTGGGTGGAGTTCCGGTTAAGCGCGCGTGCTGCATGCACGTCGAGTTCCAGAAGGGCAAGGTGAGCGTTCGCTACGACGCTGATCCTGCTCAAGCATCGATTCCACCAAGGCTGCTTCAAAAAGTAGAGCCGGACTACCGGAACGCGTTCATCTTTAGGAAGACCAGTGGGAAACTCTCGGTGCAGTTCATCGTGGATACCGAGGGAAATGTTCGCGGAGCACACTTGGTGCAATCGACTCACCGCGCCCTTGGTGGACCCGCTGTGGAAGCGGTGTCCCAATGGAAGTTTTTCCCTGGGGTCAAGGATGGCGTGCCGGTGAACGTGCGCTTGGCACAGGACATGAGCGCTACGATCGATTTCAAAAGGAAAAAGAAGGAGAAATCGACTTCGAACTAGCCGCAGGGCAGAATGACGGGGCTACAGCTTTGAAGGCTCAGACCTTCCACGGCTGCGTCGCCCGCGGGTCGCGGCCTTCGTCGAACTCGATGAGGTCGAAGAAGGTCTCGGCGGGTTTGCCAGTGATGCCATATTCGCCAACGCGCTTTGCGACGACGTCGGACACCGAGTCGCGCCAGCCGCGTTTCAGGAGGAAGCAATTCCACATCTCGACCTCGAGCTCCGTCCGCGGCGCGCCGTTCTCGCGGCACCACGCGAGGACTTCCTCCTCGGTGCCGCCTTCAAGCGCGCGCTTCACGATCACGTCGTAGGGCAGGCCGAGATGCTCCGCGCAGCGCATGTCGAATCCCTTGCCAACGTTTCGGAGGTAGTCCTCCGGCAGATTGCCGGCCGCGTGAAGGCGGATCTTGTCGATCATGCGGCCGAAGTAAACGAGACCGACGACGCGGTCGTAGGGGCTGCGGAGTCCGGGGACGTGTGGCATAATAGTCGTTTGCTGAATCAGGATTTTGAAAACTTCGACCAATCGTCGGCAAAGCGCCGAGCGAGCTCAACGTGCATCGCGATCGCGAGCGGCAGGATGTCCTCGTTGAAATTGAACCGCGGGTGGTGCAGCCCGGGAAGCACGGGGATCGCCGGCGGGCGCGTGCCGATCTTGAAGAATGAGCCCGGGCGCTGGTGCAGGTAGAACGCAAAGTCCTCGCTCACAAGGGTCGGCGAAAATGAATCATACACCGAGTCGGCGCCGGCGACATCGCGTGCGACCGTTGCGCAATAGGCTGCGGCGCGCGAGTCGTTCTCCACCACCGGATAGCCGGGTCTGAACTTCACGACCGCCGATCCGCCGAAGGCCGCGGCACTCGACTCCGCGATCGCGCGCATGCGCTCCTGCGCGCGCTCGAGCAGTGCAGGCGACAGTGAGCGGATCGTGCCGCCAAGCTCGACGGTTTCCGGAATCACGTTGTGCGTCGTGCCGCCATGAAACCGGGTGACGCTCACGACGAGCGCCTCGAACGGATCGGCGTTGCGCGAGACGATCGATTGCAGGGCGGTCACGATGTGGCTCGCGATCAGGATCGTGTCGATGACCTGTTGCGGCATCGCGGCATGGCCGCCCGCGCCGGTGACCATGATCTCGAAGGTCGCGCCGCCGCCGTAGAACGGCCCGCTGCGCAGCGCGACCTGGCCAAACTCGAGTTCAGGCTGTGGTTCGTTGTGCATGCCGAAGATCGCTGCGACCGCCGGATCATCGAGCGCGCCCTCGTCGACCATGTGCCTCGCACCGAACCGGCCTTCCTCGGCGGGCTGAAAGATCAACTTCACGGGCCCCTTCAACTCGTCGCGGATCTCGTGCAATGCAAGCGCGGCGCCGACGAGCGCCGCGGTGTGACCGTCGTGACCGCATGCGTGCATCAGGCCCGGTTTCGTTGATGCGGAGGGAAGGCCCGTCTCCTCGGCGATCGGCAGGCAATCCATGTCCGCGCGCAACGCGACGCACGGCCCGGTCTTCGCAGCATCGAGGGTGGCGACGATGCCGGTGACGGCGACGTTGCGTCGCACGGAAAAGCCCGGCAGCTCGGCGAGAATCGCCGCGACCTTTTCCGACGTTTCGAATTCTTCGAAGCCGAGTTCGGGGTGCGCGTGCAAATCACGGCGCAGCGCGCGAATCCGCGGGAGGTGTTTCTCGATAATCGAGGCAATGGAAGTCATGCGAGGGGAGGCCTTTCAAAAAAGACCGGCGCGCGCGTCGCGGCAAGCACGGTGAACAGGAGACAGTGGACAGCGAACAGGAGACAGAGGACAGGAGACGGCGATCGGCTTTCTGTCACCTGTCTCCTGACCTCTGTCTCCTCATTCCGCTCTCAATCCTTCCAGTAATACAGTGCCGTGCAGATGGCTGCCATGAACAGCGTCGGCACGATCACCCAGCCCGGTTGGACGGGAATCGCGTAGCGCTCGATTGCCCACGCGACGACGAAACATTTCGCGATGATGATCGCCCAGCCCACGAGGATGAGGCGCTCCACGGCACGGCTCGGCTGGCGCGTCTCCTTGACTGTGACTTCTTCCACGAAGTCAGCGTCGCGCGCGTCGCCGGTCTTGCCCGTTATCAGCCTGATCAACTCTGAAATCACTTCCCGACGAGGCTATCCCCGTTTCCGGCGAAATGCAAAGCGGGCGCCGCGGCATCGAGCGCGGCGACGAGCGCGAATCCGCTGCGGCCGACAAGTCGACCGGCGTTGGTCGCGCCGGTGACGCCCGTGCCATGCGTGCGGATGTCGATTCCGGTGCGCCGCTTTACGAGCCAGTGGCCGGGCGAAAGTCCGCCGAGAAAATACGCGCCGGCGGCGACGAGCGCGCCTACGACGGCGGTGTCCATGATTACCAGCCGGCGGCCTGGCCGTCTTTGCGGCTCTCGCTCGCGCCGACGTATATGCCGCGCTCGTGGTCGCGCATGATTGCCTGGTAGCCGCCGTAGCCGCCGACGTCGGACCGGATGTCGTGGCCGCGCAACTCCAGTGCGCGCACGACTTCCTGTGGAATGCCGCTCTCGAGATTCACCCAGCCGCCCGTCTTCATCTTCGGTGTGTCGTAGTCGGTGCTGCCCTCGTGCTGCCAGCGCGCAGCATCGCCCGCTTCCTGCAGGTTGAGATCGAAGTCGACGAGGTTGACGACGATCTGCACGTGGCCTTGTGGCTGCATCGCGCCGCCCATCAAGCCGAATGCGATCAGCGGTTTGCCGTCCTTCATCACAAAGGCAGGGATGATCGTGTGGAACGGCCGCTTGCCGGGCGCGTAACAATTCGCGTGTTCCTTATCGAAGACAAACTGCTCGCCGCGATCCTGGAAGCCGAAGCCGAGGCCGGGCACCATGATGCCGCTGCCCATGCCGCGGTAGTTGCTCTGGATGAGCGAGACCATGTTGCCCTCGGAGTCCGCGGTGCACAGGTAGGTCGTGTCGCCCTGTTGGAGCGCGGGGTTGCCGGCGTCGTAGGTGCGCGCGGCTCGCTTCATGTCGATGAGCGCGCGGCGCTCTGCCGCGTATTCCTTCGACAGCAGGCCCGCGAGCGGGATCTTCGAGAACTCCGGATCAGCGTAGAACTTCGCGCGATCTTCAAACGCGAGTTTCTTGGCCTCGATCATCACGTGCAGCGCATCGGCGGAATTCATGCCCATCCCGCGCAGGTCGTAGCTCTCGAGGATGTTCAACATCTGCAGCGCGGCGATGCCCTGACCGTTCGGCGGGATCTCGTAGACGTCGTAGCCGCGGTAGTTCACCGAAACGGGATCGACCCACGTCGATGTGTGCTTTTCGAAATCCTCCTTGCGAAGCCAGCCGCTGTTCTCGCGCATGAACGCGTCGATCTTGTCGGCGATCCCACCCTTGTAGAACGCATCGCGTCCACCCGTCGCGAGCGCGCGGTAAGTCGCGGCGAGATCGGGGTTCTTGAAGATGTCGCCCTTCTTCGGCGCGACGCCGCCGGGCATCCACGTGGCGTAGGCGGCACCGGGGAAGTCCTTGAAGCGCGCTGCGAACTGCCAGTAGAAGGCAATCAACTCGGTGAGCGGGAAACCTTCCTCGGCGTATTGAATCGCGGGCGCGAGCACCTGGTCCATCGGGAGTTTTCCAAACTTCGCGTGCAGTTCGAACCAGCCGTCGACCGCGCCGGGAACCGAGATCGGCAGCATGCCGAGCGGCGGGATTGTCGTGCGGTTGAGTTTTGCGAGCTCCGCCTGCAACTGATCATAGCTGAGCCCGAGCGGCGAGCGACCCGAGCCGTTGAGGCCGTAAAGTTTCTTGTCCCGCTCGCTCCACACGATCGCGAAGATGTCGCCGCCGACACCGCAGCCGACGGGCTCCATCAATCCGAGCGCAGCGTTGGCCGCGATCGCCGCGTCGACCGCGGAGCCGCCGGCCTTGAGCACATCGAGCCCGGCCTGCGTGGCGAGCGGATGGCTCGTGGCGACCATCCCGTGTTGTGCGATGATCTCCGAGCGCGTGGCGAAAGGCTTGCCTGTGATACGATCCACTTGTGCGTGAATGTTGCACGTGACGAGAAGCGACGCGAGCGGAAGAACGAGCCGTGCGGGTTTCATCGGCACAGGCTGTCGCCGCAGCCGCGGGATTACAATCCGCGGCGTTGGGTGGCTGCGACGATGATTTGTAGCAGGAGCCCGCTTGTGGGCGATTGGCCTGGTGTAGGTGGCGCGCCTGCCGCGCCACGTTGCGCGCAAGCGCGCAACCTACAAGGCTCCCGCCGCATCGCCCGCAAGCGCGCCACCTCCGAATTCATTGGCCGCCGAAACGGAGGAAGCCCGCCTACGCGCCCTTCCGCGCGAGCACGGGAAGGCCGCTCACGAGGCTGCGCACGAGTGAGGTCGCGACCGCGCCGTCGAGGATAGACGCCGGCTCCCACGCGGTCCCTGTCCAGAGCACCTTGCCGTTGCGCGAGTCGAATGCCACGACCCAGATGTGGGCGCGTGTGTCGTCACCGGCCTTCAGCACGGCGAACACTTCGATGCGATTCAGGTTCGGGCTCAGGTAGGTCGCCGCGAGCGTCGCGGGCGCGGTGCCTTCCGCCGCGAACGTGTGGACGCTCGCATAGAGGCTGGCGACCCACGCGCCGCGATCGGTGCCTGAGAGCCCCGGGGCGGCGAATACGGGAAGCGACGCGGGCACCGGAGTCTCGGCTCCGCTCGTGAGGAGGATGTTTCTCGGCGGCGCACCGAGGCCGATCGAAGTGAACTCGCCCTGTGCCGCGCGGAAGCCGCGCGATGCGAATGCCTCCTGCAGCGCCGCGACGGCGGCGCGCCCGGCTTCCGCGACGTGGGCCGTGTTGATAATCGGCGCGCCATCGCGCAGATCCATGACAGGCAGCACGTCGACGTAGATCCGGGTGCTGCGAACGTCGAGGCCGACGGTCAGGAGCGCCTCCGTCGCGGAAGTTTGAAGCGCGGCGTTGTCGGACTGGTTGAGCGAGACGGACTCTGTCGTGCGCGTGGCACAGCCGGAGGCGAACAAGATCAGGGCGAAACTAGTCGATGCAAGGAGACGGCGGGTCATGGGACAGGGGAGTGTACGCCCGAAGTTAGGCGAACCCCCGGCGTGCGCAACGGCGAACCGGCGCCATTCCTTTCTGGCGCCCTCGCGCGGTCCTTGCTTACGGTTTGCCCGTGCGAATCGCTGTGATTTCCGACACTCACGACCGCGTCCCAGCGGGGCTGTGCGCCCGGATCGCCGCGGCTGACGAGATCTGGCACCTCGGCGACGTTTGCATGCCGTCGGTGATCGCGCACATCGCGACCGCGGGTCCGCCGGTGCGCGTGGTGCTTGGAAACTGCGACTCGGAATTCTCATGGCCACTTGCGCTCGAGCTCGAGCGCGAGGGGGCGCGTTTTTATCTCGTGCACATCCCGCCGTCGGGAAATCCGCCCGCCGTGCAGTTCCTGCTCCACGGCCACACACATGTGCCGCGCGACGAAACGATCCGCAGTGTGCGATGGCTCAACCCCGGCTGCATCTCGCGTGCTAATCGCGGGGCGCCGGCGAGCTTCGGCTGGCTGGAGCACACAGGGGGCGCCTGGACATGGCGGATCGAGTGGCTGTGAGCTGCGCGCGCGAGGCAACCACCGGCTCGGAAGTCGTCGTGCGCCGCAGCGCGCGTGCGCGAAGATACCGCATCGAGGTGAAGCGCGATGGCACTGCGGTGCTCACGATTCCTGCGCGTGGTTCGGCCCGCGAGGCGCAGGCATTTCTCGCGAACCAGGCCGCATGGCTCGCGCGCGCCCGCGAGCGCGTGGCTCGGATGCCGCGGCCAGCCCCGGCATGGACGCACGGCACCTCGGTCCTGTTTCGCGGCGAGTGGCTGCCGATCGAGCCGCATGCGACTCGTGCGGGTGTCGTCTCGCTCGGCGGTCGCGAGTTTCGCGTTCGCGCCGCGACGTCCGACCTGAGGCTTGCGCTCGAGGCACAGTTCAAGCGGATCGCGAAGGTTGAACTCGTGGCGCGCGCGTGGGAGCTCGCGGCGACGCACGGGATCCAAATCCGGCGCGTATCGATCCGCAGCCAGCGCACGCGCTGGGGATCGTGTTCCTCGAAGGGCACGATCTCGCTCAACTGGCGCCTCGTGCAGGCTCCGCCCGCCGTGGCCGACTATGTGGTGCTGCATGAGCTCGCGCACACGCGGCACATGAACCACTCAACGGGATTCTGGCGCGCCGTCGCAGAGCTTTGCCCCGGCTGGCGCGAAGCGGAGCGCTGGCTCAAGGCAAACGGTCCGGCGCTGGGGTTGTGACGCGTATGTGTGCTCAGCGGAGTCCATGAATTGTAGGAGCCCGCTCCTGTCGCGTCGTAGCGTAGCGAAGGCGGATGCGGGCGATTGTCCTTCGCCCTGTAGGTTGCGCGCTCGCGCGTTCTGCTGGCCAGCAGAATGGCGCGATTCTGCTGGCCAGCAGAACGCCACCTACAAAATCAATCGCTTGCAAGCGGGCTCACCCGCCACGGCGTCGCGAGACAAACTCGTCGATAATCGAGAGAAGCCTCGCTGCGCGAAATGGTTTCTCGAGAAACGCGTTGGGCAGGTCGCGATCGAAGCGGTGCGCGGCCTCGTCTGCCGTGAACCCGCTCATCACGATCACCGCCTGCGTCGGCCGGATGGCGCGAATGTGCGTGAGCACCTCGACGCCGTGCATGCCCGGCATGGTGAGATCAAGCAGGATAACGTCGTAGCGGTCGGGATTGCTCTCAAAGATCGAAATGCCTTCCTGACCGCCGCTGGCGCTCTCGATCGTGCATCCGGTTCTGCCGAGGATGCTCACCGCGGCCTCGCGCACGAACCGCTCGTCGTCGATGACGAGGATTGTGCCCGCGCTCGCGACGGGCGGGCTGCATGGCTCCTCGACGCGGTCTGGGGCGGGCTCGGTTGAGGGCGGCAGAAGGATGCGGAAGGTCGTCCCGCTGCCGGGGCTGCTGCTGACACTCAGCGAACCGTCGTGGCTGCGCACGATGCCGAGCACGGCAGCTAGGCCCAGGCCTCGACCGGTGAACTTGGTGGAAAAGAACGGTTCGAAGATCTTGCGCATGTGATCGGGCTGGATGCCGCAGCCGGTGTCGGAGACCTCGAGGAAAACATACGTGCCTGCGGCGCGCTCATGGCCGAGCACGGCGGCATCGAGCATCGCGCGGGAGGCGTGCAGCACGCCGGTCGAGACCGCGACGCGGCCGCCATCCACGCCGAGCGACTCGACGGCGTTGATCACGAGGTTCATCACGACCTGGCGAAGCTGCGTCGCGTCGGCGCGCACGGTGGGGATGTCTTCACGGAGGTTGAACTCGATCCTGGTTTCCTTCGCGATCGAGGTTTCGATCAGCTTGGAAGTATCGCGCACGATTTCGCTGAGGCTCACGGGCTCGATCACGAACTTGCCGCGGCCGGCATACGCGAGCATCTGCTGGCAGAGCGCGGCTGCGCGCAACGCGGACTGCTCGATCGCCGTGACGCTCGCCGCCATCGGATCACTCGCGGGCAGGTCCATAGCGAGCAGGCTGGAGTGACCGAGGATGCCGGTGAGAAGGTTGTTGAAATCGTGTGCTATGCCGCCGGCCAGCACGCCGAGGCTCTCGAGCTTCTGCATGTGCTGGAGCTTGGCCTCAAGTGCGACGCGCTCCTTTTCCTGCGTCTTGCGGGAAGTGATGTCGCGCGAGATCGTGAAGATGCCCGCGGGATGACCAGCGCGGTCGAGGTAGCGGCTCACGCGGCTGTCGAGGGTCACGCGCGAGCCGTCCTTGCGCCGGTCGGTCCATTCGCCGCTCCATTGATCGCCATTTGCGACGGCGGCGAAGTTGCGCGTGATGGCAGTGGCGACGGAGGGATTGAAGAGCGATTGGAACGACTTGCCGAGCACCTCGGCCTGCGTCCATCCGAAGACTTTCTCGGCGCCGTGGTTCCAGAAGGTGACGTTCCCGGCGAGGTCGCAGACGACGAGAGCGTCGTCGACGTTGGAGAGGAAATGTGCGTCGCGCTCTAGCAGCTCCTCGGCGTCGCGTTGCCGGGTGATGTCAAAGCTGATGACGTGCGCGAGCCGAGGCTGGCCGGCCAGGTGTGCGATGCGCACGTAGTCGTTGAGCCACACGGTGCGGCCGTCGGCGGCGAGCATCCTGTAGGAATGCTCAAACGCGCCGCCGCGCTCGACACCCTCGCCGAACTCCCGGTGTGCACGCTCGCGGTCGTCGGGATGGATGTGAATCATCCAGAAGTCATGCTCGCCGAGCCACATCTCGGCGGGGTAGCCGAGCATCTCCTGGGCGCGCCGGTTCACGAACACGATGCGGTTCCGCGCGGTGTCGACCTGCCACACGATGCCCTCGACCGAGTCGACGATGAACCGGAAGTTTTCCTGGGCGCTCAACGCGGTGAGTTCGGCCTGGCGCCGCTGCTCTGCCTCTCGCATGAGGCGCTTGTTCGATTCGGTCAGCTCCCCGGTCTTGCGCTCGACGAGGTTGGTGATGGTCGCGGTGCGCCGGAGGAGTCCCTGTAGGTAGAGCCCGAGGAGGGCAGTTGCCAGGAGTCCGCCGAAGAGTGTGGCCTGCGCGAAGTGGGTCGCTTGCGTCGCAAGGAGCTCGTCGTTGGGCGCCGAGCGGAAACGCATGGTGCGGCCGAGCCGGTTGATCAGGTACTCCTCCGACAGCTTCGCACCGTGCGCGGAGATGCGGCCCCGTAGCGTCGAGATGAAGGGCTCGGACTCGCCGTCGGTGACGTCGGACAGCTCGAAGAGCATGTTGTTGCTCTCGGCGAGTTCGATCACGGGCCGCAGTGCGACCTCGGCGCGCGAGATACCCTGCACGAAGCCGTGCAGTAGTCCGCTGCCCGCCGTCTCGGGCCGGAATACCGGCTGGACATAGAACAGCGCGGGTCCGCCGTCGGGATCCTGCACGAGCTTGCGCGGCGGGCCCATCGTGAGCGTGTTCGAGTCTCGCGCGGAGACGAGCGTCTCGCGCGTCGGACCGACGGCGAGATCGAATCCCCAGGCGGTCTCATTTCCCTTAAGTGGGTGGATGTAGGCAATCGGCCAGGACTCGGGGCGCACCGGGGCTGGCCGGCGCTCGCCCATGGGTGAGACGTCGACGATTTCGAACTCCCCGGAGAATTCGCCGCGGATTCGTGCGATAAACTCGTGGCGCTCGACCTCGCGGACCACCGGCACCCACTGGATGAGGCCGATCTCTGGATTCTCCTCCATGAGAGTCTTGGCCGCGCTTTCAAACTCCACGCGCGAGACACGCTCGGAGTTTTCAAAGAGTATCTGAAATGCGGCGACCGAGCGCCCGACAGGCGAGAGCTGCCCCGAGAGGAAGCTCTTGATTGTCTCACCACGTCGCTCGATGAGTGCCTTTAACTGGCGCTCCTCGAACCGTTGCACCGCGATGGCGCTCAAGATGCTCAGCGTCGCCGCGAACGCGATGATGACGACCGAGGCAACTGTCTGCCAGGAGACTTTGCGGGTTCCCACGTGCTCGTCGGAGTCTGGAGGAGGATTCAATGCGCGGGTCGTGACAAATGCGGCCGAGTCTGAAGATAGGGAAGAACGCCTGAAGTCGAAAAGTCCGCATTCCGGGTGGGTCCGGAGGGGGCGATACAACTTTTCGAATCAAGGGTGCGGTCCTAGCGTCTTCGGGGAAGGGCAGGGTATGCAAGCCCGGCGAGACCCTAGGCGCGGGCCTCGCGGTCAACTTCCCGAGGGTGGGGAGGTGCCGGAACGCTTTATTGCGAGCAACTCCAGCTCGTAGACGAGCGTCGCGCGCTGCGGCACGAGTGGTGGCCGGCCGCGCTCGCCGTAGCCGAGCCACCACGGAACGATCAAGGTGCGCTTCTCTCCCGGCTCCATCGTGAGCAAGGCCTCGTCGATGCCCACCAGCACATCGCCGGTTCCCACACGAAGGTCCATCGGCGAGCCCCGGTCATACGTGCTGTCGAACGGGCCGCCGCTCAGGAGTTTTCCGTCATAGTGCACGCTCACCGTCTCGCCCGGACGGGGCTTCGGGCCGTCGCCGGGTGCACGCACGATATAGCGCAGGCCGCTCGTCATCACATGCGCTGAAGCGTAGCGCTCCTCGACGAGCCGGACATCTGCGGCGCTCCACTGCGGATCCTCGCGCGCGGCACGCGCCGTGGCGTTCAACGGCTCGCCGGGATCCTCGCGTGCGAACCACCCCGTGCGCACACCGAGCGCGATCAGGAGGAGAACAACACCGAGGATGATCGGAACTTTCAGCGACTTCATGCGGGACCTTTCTAGTTACGCGCCCTCCGCGAAGTGTTCAAGGCGTTCGCCGAGGATGTTTTGGCTTTTCCCCGGCGCCAAAAGGGAATCCCCTGTGAATCATGGTCCGCTTTCTCCGCACGGCACTCGCAACTCTCATGACTGCCGCGGCTCTTCGGGCCGAGCCGGTCTCCTATTTCCTGCCGCAGGACGACGCGAGAGAGGAAGGCGTGCCGTCCCCCGCGGAGTTTCTCGGGTGGGACGTGGGCGACTGGCACGTGCGCGCCGCGGAGACGCTTGCCTATTTCCGCGAGCTGGAGCGCGCCTCGCCGCGCGTGAAGCTCGAGTATTACGCCCGGTCGCACGAAGGGAAGCCGCTCTTCCACGCCATCATCACCTCGCCGGAGAACCACGCGAGCCTCGAGGCCATCCGCGCTGAGCACCTCAAGCTCGCCGATCCCGCGCAATCCGCCGCGCTCGACACCGGCGCTATGCCGGCGGTCGTGCTCCTAAGCTACAGCATCCACGGCAACGAGCCCAGCGGCGCGAACGCTGCGCTCCTCGTCGCTTGGCATCTCGCCTCCTCGAACGACCCGGAGATGCTCGCTACGCTCGCCGACACTGTAATCCTGCTCGACCCCGCGCAGAATCCCGACGGGCTCGACCGCTTCGCCACGTGGGCCAACGCGCACCGCAGCACCCGCCCCAGCGAGGAGCCCGCCGACCGCGAGCACAACGAGCCGTGGCCCCGAGGCCGCACGAATCACTACTGGTTCGATCTCAACCGCGACTGGATGCCGCTCGTGCATCCCGAGAGCCGCGGCCGCATCGAGCAGTTCCAGCGCTGGCTGCCCAACGTTGTCACCGACCATCACGAGATGGACACGAACAACACGTTCTTCTTCCAGCCCGGAATCCCCACCCGGGACAATCCGAGCTCGCCCGAGGTCGTCGCCGAGCTCACGCGCCTCATCGGCGCCTCGCACGCCGACGCGCTCGACCGCATCGGCTCGCTCTACTACTCGCGCGAGGGCTTCGACGATTTTTATCCCGGCAAAGGTTCAACCTATCCCGACATCAACGGCGGCGTCGGCATCCTCTTCGAGCAGGGGAGCTCCCGCGGCCACGCGCAGCGGAGCGATCACGGCACGCTCACGTTTCCGTTCACGATTCGCAACCAGGTGACCACCTCGTTCAGCACGCTTCGCGCGGTCCGAGCAATGCGCGCGAAACTTCTCGATCACCAGCGCGAGTTCTTCAACACCGCGGTCGCCACGGCCGCGAAGGCGGGGATCGCCGGCTGGGTTGTCGACGGCTCGGAGGACCCGGCGCGCGCATGGCATTTTCTCGAGATGCTCCACGCACACGGCATCGAGGTCCGTTCGCTCGCCGCTGCAGTTGAGACGGGCGACCGCAGTTTCGCGCCCGGATCGGCGTGGCTCGTGCCAGCCGCTCAGTTGAAGTTCCGCCTCGCGCACGAAATCTTCGCGCAGCGCACGGAGTTCAAGGACTCGCTGTTCTACGACGTCTCCGCGTGGACCGTGCCGCTCGCTTACAACCTGCCATTTGCGCAGGTCGCCGCGGGCGCGCTGCCTTCGGGCGCGGTAGGCGCGGCGCTCGGTGAGCCATTTTTCCCCGCGGGCCGCGTCTCCGGCGCGAGCGACGCCTACGCCTACGTCTTCGACTGGTCGGGCTACTATGCGCCGCGTGCCCTCGAACGGCTGCACCGCGCGGGCGTGCTCACGAAGATCGCCACGCGTGCATTCGAGGTCGAGACCGACGAAGGTCGCCGCACGTTCGCGCCCGGCGCGGTGCTTGTGCCGCTCGGCCCGCAGGCTGACAGGCGCGGAACGATCGAGGACGTGATCTCGTCGATCGCACGCGAGGATGCGATCACGGTCGTCGCGGCGGGCACCGGTCGCGCGGTCGGCGGACCGGATCTGGGCAGCCCCGGTTTCAGGTTGGTCAAGCCTCCCGTCGTGGCGATCCTCACCGGCGATGGCGTGAATCCGCTCGAGGCCGGCGCTGCCTGGCACCTGCTCGACACGCGTGTCGGACTCACGCCGACCTTGCTCGAGCCGTCGCGCATCAGCGCGGCAATTCTCGCGCGGCACAATGTCGTCGTCATGAACGACGGCACCTACGCCGGTATTTCGCCCGCGCAGGTGACGGCGCTGAAGGACTGGTTGAAGGCCGGCGGCACCCTCATCGCGATCGGTCGTGCCGTGGAGTTTGTCTCGAAGGAGGAGATCGCGCGCGTGGAGTTCGTGCGGGCTGCCAGCGAGGAGTCCAAGGAGCCTGTCTCGTTTGGCGACGGGCCGCGTGCCGAGAGCATGAAACTGATCCGCGGCTCGATCTTCTCCGCGCAGATCGACGTCACGCATCCGCTCTTCTACGGCCACGCGCGCGGCACACTGCCGCTGATGAAAAACAACCGGATATTCATGAAGCCGTCCGCGACGCCGTTCCTCGATCCGGCCGTCTATACGGCTGCGCCGCTCCTCAGCGGATACATTTCAAAGGAGAACCTTGCGGCGATCGCAGGCAGCTCGGCCGTGCAGGTGGCGCACGTCGGCTCGGGGCGAGTAATTTTCTCCAGCGAAGATCCGAATTTCCGCGGCATGTGGCTCGGCGGCGCGAAATTCTTCCTCAACGCAATTTACCTGCGCGAGCTCGTGAAACCGATGGCCGCCGGCGGCAACTACGGCGGGGAAGAGGCAGGCGAATAGCGCGGGATCCGGTGGAAACATTATTTCCGTCCGTCCGCGGCGTCGGATCAACGCCAGCGCAGCGATGATTTTGTCTGGAACTGTAGGAGCGGCTTTACGCCGCGACTCTGAGTTTCCCTCGAGGAAACGCGTCACCCTGATGCCGCACTCTTGATGAGCGATCGAAGGCACCGGCTCGTCCGTGGAAGGACTTTGCGAGGCGCCCCAGGCAATTCGCGGAAACCACACGGAGTTGCGACGTAAAGCTGCGCCTACAACGCGAACAGATCCAGGTTGGTTTTTCGACGGACCGGTTCCGGTCCGTTGCGAACGAGTGCTCCAGTTGCTCTTCAAGGTCAAAAGTGGTGAAAGATTTTGAGGGAAACCGGCGTTTTATCGAAAGGTTCAGGCGGTATTTCTCCGCCTGAACCGGCACCCTCCGTGAGGATTCAACGTCTCAGGACTTTGGTTTGGAGCCGGGTCTTTCAGTTCACTGTGTTTTTCGCGATGGCGGCCGCCTACGGCATCGGCTACTTCGTGTTGCACCACAAGTTGGAGCCTTGCTACCGCGCGGAGATTATGCGGAGCGCGAATCTGAGTTTCTCCGCATACGGGATCGAGCGATTGGCCGACGGCTCGAGGTTCGGGATGCTCGAGAACGGGCAGTTGTTCAGTCCGGGGGGCGACCGGTTGCCGGCGCCGTTTGCCTTGGAAACGTTCAGCGCCTTTCAAGGGGCACTTTGGAAATACCACCGGCTGGCGGAAGCACTAAACGACCTTAACGCGACCCGCCGGGCCGCCGTTCTCGCGGGGATGCGTCGCGATACCTCGGGCAGCGTGGAGGAGATCCCGGCAAGCGTGTTCAACTATTCGAAACCGGACGAATCGCTGGTGCTCCGGCTGGACCAAGCGACAGCCCAGCAGTTTCGACAGCTCAAAGGAGAGAGCTTCCGTTGCGAGACGGCTGCGTTGCTGAAGCGGGTGACGATCTGGCGGCCATACGCGGCCGGCTCGGTCGATCTCTCCGGTTCGTCCGCTGCACCCACAGATCCAAGGATCGCCGCCGTCCGCAATTTGGTGGCGAATCATGGAAAGAAGATTGCGGATGACCACCTGACCGGCGCGCCGGAGCAAGGCTTCCGTGAAGGCCTGACTGCCGCGATCGACTCATATTACGAGGTGTGGCGCAGAGATCTTGAGCAAACGGCCGTCGGGTTTCTTGCGGACCCCGCTGGTACAACTCCCGAGAAGGCGGACGGTGAATCCTGGGAAGGCGACACACGGCCTGCCCCACCCACATCCACGGGCGGCGATTGGCTGGCACGAGTTAACTCCCATGTACGGGCGGATCTGGTCGCCATCACACATTCCGAGCTGGGTTCGTTCTGGTTGATCGGCCGATACCGTTGGATGGAAATTGTCATGTGGGTGTGGTTTGGTGTCTTCATCAAGGGCCTCATCGACCTCGGTTTGGTTGTCGCCGGCCTCAAGTCGCGCCATTACGAGCCCCGCGAGTTTCTCAGGCTGCTTGGGAAGTTTGTCTATGCGCCGGTGCTGGCATTGGGGCTTTTCTTCCTGTCGACGTTTATTGGCGCAGGGAGGGAGGCCTTCGAACTTGGCCGGTCCTCACCTGCGGTGCTCGGCTTTGCGCTCACCCTCGGCATTTTCCCAAACACCGCCTTTCGGATCATCCAGGATCTGGCAACCCGCCTCTTCCGCGACGAACTCACCTCCAGTGAGAAGGAGGGTAAACCGCTTCCGGCCCGGACCCGCGTGGATACGCCCGACTTTTCCCGGCGTCCCCCGGGCAGCCTGATCACCGTCGATCAACTCAAGGCCAGCGTCACGGCGCACATCACCGGTCCCCTTAAACACGAACTATGAAAGCCTCCCGCAGCATCACTGCCGTCCTTGGAGCGTCCCTCGGTCTGGCCCTCATCGGCTGCAGCGGCTGCACAACGGCTGCGATGAAAACCAAGGCGACAGAGACCGTCACCACCCTTGGCGCCAGCGTAAAGGCCCGCAACGTCGCCATGGGCGAGGCACTGAAGGCGTCGGTCCTCGCCCAGCTTGAAGCCGAACGGCAGTCCCTGCGCGAGCAGTGGGAGCAGAAGAAGAGCGCCAGGCTTCTCGACGCCAAGCTGACACTCGACGCGGCCCTCGATGCGCGGATCGCCGCCGACAGCAAGAAGTTGGAAGATGCGCTCGACCCCGTGTTCTCCAAACTAAAGAGGGAACTCGAGTCGGCCCGCTCAGGGGGCTCCACCCATGACGAACAGGCGAAGGCGATCGCTCTTCAGCTTTCCGCTTCCCTCGCGATCGCCACTCAGGAGGCCCAAAAACTGGAGAAGGAGACGCGCGACAAATATGCGGCGGCGTGGACCACGCTGAGCCACGAGATCGGGGTCCTGTTCGCCATGCCTGCCGAATTGAAAGGGGCGGTCGACCCCCAGGTCGTTGAAAACTTGTTCAAGGACTTGGTCTCCGACGGCAAAGCATACAATGAAGCGATCGATGCGAACGTAAAGGCGCTGAACGGCTACATCACCAAGCCGGGCGCCGTCGAACTCGTGGCAAGGGGTCTGGTCGGCGACAATCTCTACGAAAAATTATCCCCGCTCATTGCGAAGACGACCGCGAGCTGGCAGTCGAAGCTCGATATCCAGGCTGAGCGGATCGCGACCGCCGTCGCCGCCAGGACGGCCCTTCAAACAGCGACCCCCTGAACCCTACTCCGCCATGGCATTTAAAGCTGATTACTACAACGCCATCCGCCCCTACATGCATGAGGATGCAAGGCGGGTGCTCGACCAGGAGATTCCCGAAATCAACAAGAGGGTCGATGAATCGCTCGACGCCTTCGTAAGGTCCTACGCCGATCAGGTGAAGAAGGAGGTCGATGGGCTGCTCGCAGCGACCCAGGCAGAACTCACGACTCACGTCGCCAACATCAATACGACGCTGGATCGTATCACTACTTCCTCAACCGCCCCTCGCCTCGCCAAGCTGGCCACCGAGTTGCAGGCGGAAGTCACCGCATTCGAGACAAAATACAGGGGCTGGGGCGAGACGCTCCGGAAGTCCGCATTGGGTTCCTTAAAGGCGGCGGCGACCGCCGCGGGCTTCCCGCCGGGCATCTTGGGTGACGGGGCACCGCCGGCGTGACAAATCGTGCGCGCAGGACGGCGGCTCAAATGTGTGCGCAGTCGCTGCGTTAAGGGATCCGCAGCTTCATGCCGGGGACGAGGCTGTTCTCGTTCTGCAGGATGTCGCGGTTGGCGTTGAAGATTTCCACCCAGCGGCCGGCGTTGCCGTAGTAGAGCTTGCTGATGACCGAGAGGTTTTCCCCGTCGGCCACCGTGTGAATCTTCGCCTCGGTTTCGGGCGTCGCGGGAGGGGGCTGCGTTTCGGACACGGCTGAAGGGCGGGTGGGCGCGGTCGGTGAAGAGAGCAAGGGTTGCTGCTCGTCGATCACCAGCGGCGTGCCGGGCCGTGCGCGGGCGAGCTCGCGGGCGAGGTTCGTGCTTCTGATCTTTTCGGCGGCGAGATCGTTCTGTGCGTCTGTGAGCGCGCGCTCGGTGGCCTCGACGTCGGCCTTGAAGGTTTGCGGGTCGGAGCCGCTGAGCTGCGAGCGGATGCGGTTGTTCTCCTGCTCGATGATTGCAAACGCGCGGACGGTCATTTCCACGCGGGCTTGCGACGCGCGCAGAGCCTCGCGCAGCGATTCGGCATCAACGGGTGCGCCTTCGCGGATCGATTTTTCGTAGACCTCGAGCCGCGCCTTGGCTGAGGCGAGATCGACGCGCGCCTGATCACGCAAAGTCTCCGCTCGTTCCTTCTCGGTCCTCAGACCGGCAACCTCCGCGGAGAGCGCATCGCGCTCGGCGGCGTAGCGATCGTGCGAATCCTTCACCTCTGACTTCGCGCGGCCCGCGTCGGTGCGCGTGGCAGCGAGATCCAGGCGCGTCTTCGAGTGATCGGCGCGCTCCTTGGCGAGATCGGATGCCAGTTTTGCGATGTCCGCCTGGAGTTTCGCGATCCGCGCACTCGAGTCATCTACAACGACCCTGGGAGAAGGCGCAGGGGCCGGGAGCGCGACCTCGGGTTGTTTCGTCGGCTCGGGCGCCGGCTCGGCCCCGACCGGCCTGACGGGCATCGCATCGGGCTCAGCTTGCGCGGCAAGGTGCACGCACGAGACCAGGAGTATCACAACTGATGCGAGCAGGCGAAGATGGCGGTTCATGCCCCTATTCTAGCGCGGTGCTGCGCGATGTCCACCGCGAGGAGTTTGGCAGGCTTGGTTCCAAACTTTCTCGAGAAGATCGGGGAGTTGCTTCGCCTGCGTCTCGGCCAACCCGCCAAACTCCTGAGTCAGCGCTGCGCGCTGCAAAACAATCCGTTGAATTTCCATTTCCCGGCACGAAGTGCCGGCTTAGCAGCCTGGAGGGGGCAGGGTTCGATCATGAGGCCGGATTCTCGAACCTCCCTTGCCTGGTCTGGGCGCAAGTCCGACAGGCTGCTACGCGACGTCGGCGATGAACTCGTCGCGCTCGCGACGGGTATCCTCAAGCTGCTCGCGCAAGCGGTCGCGGTTCTCGGTGCGGACCGTCTCCAACTCATGTTGGAGTTCGGCAATCCGCTCCTCGTAAGCCTTGAGCTTGGCGCGGATCTGTGGCTGAAGCCGCGAGATCCGAGCCTCGAGGTCCTCAAGTTTCTCGGTGGCCTGCCGGTTCTGCTCGGCGAGTTGCTGGCGCTGGCCGTAGAGAGACTGCACCGCGGCGTCGCGCAATGCCCGCTCGACGATCTGTGCGCGCTCGGGATTGTTGACCGGGGCGACCTCGCGCTCTGCCTGCATGATCGTGAGCGCCGTCGAGTGTTGCACGATCGCGTGGGTGCGGTGCACTCGCCGCGCCAGGAAGAGAATTGAAAGCGCGAGCACGAGAACCGAGAGAGCAATAAGCGTCCCCATGCCGCCATACCACGGCGCGGGTTCCTGCATTACGATTGTCGCAGGCGGCGCGGCCTCGGGCAGGGTTTCGACAACAGCGACTCCCTCGGGAGCCACGGCGCGAAGCTGGTCAAGCGCGGCGCGCGCAGCCGGAGTGACGACCTCGCCTTTGCGGATCAGCGCCTGGCCGGCGCGGTAGCGATCGAGGCTCGAAATGCTGCCGACGATCACCCGGCGCTCCTCACGCGAGAGGGCCTCGTCGTAGATCACGTTGGCCTGGAGTTGCGCGGCGAGGAATTTGCCAAGCTTCGCATCAGATTCTGGGAACTGCGCCTGCAGTTCGAGCCGCGCCTTCGCCAGCGGGATGAACTCCGTGCGCGGCACCATCACCGCGGCCTTCCCGACATCCGCCATCGTGACCGGTGTGTCCGGCTTCTCGACGGCAACGAGGCGCACATCGGGCTGGCCGAGGCCGGAGTCGGGCTCGACGGTGGACTCGCGGATCCGGCGCTCCGCCTGAAAGTGACCGAGCATTTCGATGAGGGGCGTGAGATGTTCGCGTCCAGCGTCACCCACGGCCCAAGCCTCCAAGACACTCATCGATGCCGGAAATCCGTTCCACCTCTCGGTCCACGACGCAGCGAAGTTCGGAAAGCCGTCGCGCTCGAACACGTGAGCCGGTAGCGGGTAGCGTCCGAACTGGCTCGCCGCTGAGCCGCGGAACTCCTCGCGCGCCTCAAAAAACGCGCGCTCCAGTCGCTTCGCGGCCTCGTCCGGCGCGGACGTGTCGAGCCTGTAGATGAGCGCGACACGGGCCGAGGCGCGGTCCTGCAGAAGCTGCGTCTCCTCGGGGTCTTGCACGACGAGTTCGATCGGCGTGATGACGTCTCGATCGGCGCGTGCGCCAATCGGCCAGTCGGGAACGACCATCTGCCGGGGCTCTGCAGCCGTAGGCGCGGGCTCCTGCGCGGCGGCGCCGGGCAGGCACGCGACGAGGGCAAGCAGGATGGCTGCGCTCCTTGAGGTCGACATCACAACGGGCGGATGCAAAGGGCGATGCGGCGCTCGGGCAACCGTGAATTAAGGGGCATGCCGCGCGCGGCGGCGGAGAAACACGAGCGCTGTGAGCGCGATCGCGCCCACGAGCGTGGTCGCCGCAGGCTCCGGCACGGTGCTGAATGTCGCATGGAACGCGAGGTCGCGCGTGCCGCCGCCGATGAAGTTCTCCCACTCCTCGCCGACAAGGTCTTCCCACGTGCGCGCGGGCGAGAACCAGAATCCGCCGTCGGCGTAAGTGTCTGCGAAGAGGTAGCCGACGTTTGCTGTGTCGTCTTGTCCGTCGAAGAACGGAATCGCGCTGATGAACGCCACGTAGGTCTTCGCCGGGTCCAGTGCGAGCGAGGGCATGTCGAAAGTGACTGGAGTGAACGACGGCACGTAGGGAAACGTAGACTCCGAGATCGCGAGCGACACCTCCGCGCCCTCGAACAGCACGGGACCCGTGACGCCGCTGCCGTCGAACTCCATCACGAAGCCCGTGAACCGCGACGGCCCCGAGCCGCCGACCGAGTCGACCCAGAAAGTGAACGAAGTCAGGTCCAGCATCGTGCCCGGTGCGACGAACGTCTGCCCGTAGGTGGGAGTGTCTCCGCCGTCATCCTCGATTCCCTGCCCAAATGGAGCGATGAAGCTCGAGCCATCCCACGCCGAAGCCGTGTCGACCACCTGCGCACTTGCGCCGTGCGCGAACGTAATCGCCGCAAAGGCGATGAGAACCACTCTAGCTGGACTATTCATGGCGGATGGGACCCTGCGTCCCGGGTGTTGTGCCCCGCTCTGGCTGGGGGGCGCAAAACATTCGTCATCGGCACGCGCCGCGCAACCCGTTTTCGGTGGTTGGAGCGGACGCGTCTGTTCGACCGTGATGCCGGTCGCGTACTCGTGACTTGACTGCGTAGGGTAGGGCGGGACCACTGGGCCCGCCGAATCGACCGCCCACTTGGATTCGGCCGCTCGGTCGGTCTGTTTGTGGGTCGGGGTTTATCCCCGACGTGATTGGGTTCGGAGTCGGGCATAAAGCCCGACCCACAAAAGAGGATGAGGCGCGCTCAGCGTGTGAGCTTGCGGTATTTGATCCGGTGCGGGCGATCGGCGTCGGCTCCCTTGCGGCGGTGGAAGTCCTCCATGTAGCCGGTGTAGTTGCCGGGCCACCAATAGACGGAGCTGTCGCCTTCGAACGCGAGAATGTGCGTCGCCACGCGGTCGAGGAACCAGCGGTCGTGCGAGACGATCACTGCGCAGCCGGCGAAGTTTTCCAACGCCTCCTCGATCGCGCGGATCGAGTTCACGTCGAGATCGTTCGTCGGCTCGTCGAGCAGGAGCACGTTGGCGCCGGACTTCAGGATGCGCGCGAGATGCACTCGGTTGCGCTCACCGCCGGAGAGGATGCCGACCTTCTTCTGTTGGTCGGCGCCGGTGAAGCCGAACTGCGCGCAGTAGGCGCGGGCGTTGATTGCGCGCGTGCCGAGCTGGAGCGTCTCCTCGCCGCCGCTGATCGCGTCGAAGACGCTCGCCGCGTCAGGCAGCGAGTCGCGCGACTGGTCGACGTAGGCGAGCTTCACCGTGTCGCCGATGCGCAGCGCGCCGGAATCGGGCTGCTCGTCGCCGGTGATCATGCGGAATAGGGTGGTTTTTCCGGCGCCGTTAGGTCCGATGACGCCGACGATGCCGCCGCGAGGCAGCGAAAAGTTGACGCCCTCGAAGAGCAGGTTGTCGCCGAAACTCTTCGCGACGTTCTCCGCCGCGATGACGAGGTTGCCGAGACGCGGGCCGCGCGGGATGAGGATTTCGAACTCGGTCTCCTTTTCGGCGGTGCTCTGGCTCAACATGGCCTCGTAGGCGTTTATGCGCGCCTGGCCTTTTGACTGGCGCGCCTTCTGCGACTGGCGAATCCAAGCGAGTTCGCGCGCCATCGCCTTCTGGCGCTTGTCCTCGGTGCGCTGTTCGACGGCCAGCATGCGCTGCTTCTGCTCGAGCCATGAGGAGTAGTTTCCCTTCCACGGGATGCCGGAGCCGTAGCTCAGCTCGAGGATCCAGCCGGCGACATTGTCGAGAAAGTAGCGGTCGTGCGTGACGGCGATGACCGTGCCGGCGTAGCGCGCGAGATGCTGCTCGAGCCAATGGACGCTCTCGGCGTCGAGATGGTTCGTGGGCTCGTCGAGCAGGAGGATGTCGGGCTTGAGGAGGAGCAGGCGCGCCAGCGCGACGCGGCGGCGCTCGCCACCGGAGATGCGATCGACGGGCGTGTCGGGCGGTGGGCAACGGAGCGCGTCCATCGCCATCTCGATTTGGGGTGCGAGGTCCCACGCTCCCGCGGCTTCGATTTTCTCCTGAAGGTCGCCCTGCTTCGTCATGACCGCGTCCTTCGCGGCGTCGTCGGCCGCGGCGTCGAGTTCGTCCCAAGTTGCATCGTAGGCGGCGACAAGATCGGTGAGCGGCTTCACGCCTTCCTCGACGCATTCGCGGACGGTTGCGCCGGGCGTCAGGTGCGGCTCCTGGTCGAGCATTCCGATCGTGTATCCCGCCTCGAAGTGGACGTGGCCGTCGATTTCCCGGTCGCGGCCCGCAAGAATGCGCAGGAGGGAGCTCTTGCCCGAGCCGTTAAGTCCAAGGACGCCGATCTTCGCGCCGTAGTAAAACGAGAGCGAGATGTCGCGGAGTATCTCTTTGCGCTCGATGCGCTTGGAGACGCCGATCATGGAGAAGATTATCTTGGGCTCGTCGGGCATTTATCGGTGGAAGGTAGGGCAGGTTGGAAGAGCGAAGCAAAATTGCGGGTTTCCCCGATATGGCAAGGGCTGGACACAACCGGGGCGAGAAGCATTCTTGCTGGCAGTCATAAGAACCGTTGCTGACCCGGCATGGTGCGAGTGCAACTCCGCGAGGCGGGCAGAACTCCTGAGTAACAAACACCATGAAAAGTGTCTTCCCCCATCGGCCGGCTCGCTTGATTGCGGTACTCGGCTTTTTCGTTGTTGCGGCGGCCCTCGGCTTCTCAGGCGAGAAACGCGTGTGGGTCCAGTATCAATCCGGCGCGAAGGGCCCCGTGATGGCCGCGCTGGCGAAGGCAAACGGCCGCGTGCACTACGAGTTCGACAACCTCGAGGCCGTCGCA
This sequence comes from Opitutaceae bacterium, assembly GCA_035513275.1. Taxonomy (GTDB): domain Bacteria; phylum Verrucomicrobiota; class Verrucomicrobiia; order Opitutales; family Opitutaceae; genus DATKCJ01. Next base: position 411 of record DATKCJ010000264.1, on the reverse strand, counting down.
GTCTCGCTGCCGGAGCAGGCTCTCAACGGCATCAGCCGCAACCCGCACGTGACGTTGGTAGAGGACGATCCGATCCGCGAACTACACGCGCAGAACATTCCTTATGGCATCACCATGGTGCAGGCGCAGACCGCGATCGACAATGGCGGCACGGGCGCAGGCATCATAGTCGGAGTGATTGACTCGGGAGCCTATGCGGCGCACCCCGACCTGCCGGATCACCCGATATTGCGCGGCGAGCCGGATCTCGGCGCAGGCAACCAACAGACTTGGTATCGAGACTTCAGCTCGCACGGCACGCATGTCGTTGGAACCATCGCCGCGGTGAGTAACTCCGAGGGCGTTGTGGGTGTCGCACCTGGAGTCGGTGGCATTTACATGGTGAAGGTCTTCGGCGACACGGGGCAGTGG
>DATKCJ010000263.1:0-2014 GCA_035513275.1 Opitutaceae bacterium | reverse complement strand
AAACGCGTTTTTGCCCTGGCTCGCAGTTCATTAGGTGCTGTTATCCCGGGATTTCGCCGTTGAGTGTTATGGGCGGCACCGGTCGCCGATTCGCCCGCGGGCCGGCCTACAGTTTCGCTGTCTGGAGCCGATAATGGCGGTAGCAATCGCTCAACATCCGCGCCGCGGACCCTCACAGATGTCCCCTAGAAATGAACCCAATGCGCCCGATGGCCAGCGTCCGCCACCGCGCACCCGAAACGAGGAGCTGATCGCACGGGCGCGACTGCTCATCGCGGACCCGGGATACCCGACCGACCCAATCGTGGAGGAACTCGCCGAGATCCTCGCATCGCGAGTTGTCCCGCCGGATAAGAAAGAATGAGCGCGCGGGAACCTGCTGCTTGAACACGCGTGATGCGTCGCGCATGCTCGCGCGCGATGGCACTCGAGCGGATACTTGTCCTGGATGATGAACCCCTTGTCCGGCGCGCGGTGAGGGAAGTTCTGCGGAGGATGGGCTTTTCAGTTCTCGAGGCGGCGACGATCGCGGAGGCCGAGGCCGCGCTGTCGAGCGAGCGTGTCGACCTCGTGTTTGCCGACGTAAACCTTCCGGATGGAAGCGGCGAAGATCTTCTCAAGCGACTGAAGGCCGCGCCGGAGGCGCCGTTCATCGTGATGATGACAGGGCAGGGCTCCGTCGAGTCCGCCGTGCGCTGCATTCGCGCGGGCGCTTTCGACTACCTGCTCAAACCTTTCAACGGCGACATCATCGAAGTCATTCTCAAAAAGGCCGCGTCGTTCGGCCAGCTCCAGCGCGTCAACCACTACATGACGAGCGGGGGCGACGACTCGGACCTCCTCGGCTCGAGTCGCGTGATGGAGCAGCTCCGCGAGATCATCGCGAAGGTTGCACCGACCGACGCCACGGTGCTCGTGACCGGCGAGAGCGGCACCGGCAAGGAAATGGTGGCGATGGAAGTCTTTCGAAACAGCCCGCGCAGCCGGGCGCCGTTCATCAAGGTGAACTGCGCCGCGATCAACGAGACGCTCATGGAGAGCGAATTCTTCGGGCACGAGCGTGGATCGTTCACGGGCGCGACAGAGCGCAGGGAAGGTCGCTTCGAACTGGCGCACGGCGGCACGCTCCTGCTCGACGAGATCAGCGAGGTCTCGGTCAACCTTCAGGCGAAGCTCCTGCGCGTCCTCCAGGAGCGCGAGTTTGAACGCGTCGGCGGCACCAAGACGATCAAGACCGATGTGCGCGTGCTCGCGACGTCGAACCGCGACCTCGGCGAATCGGTGCGCAAGGGCCGCTTCCGCGAGGATCTTTATTACCGGCTCAACGTTGTGCCGATTCACGTGCCGCCACTGCGCGAGCGCGATCGCGACGCGGTTCTTCTCGCGAACGACTTTCTCGTCCGCGCCGCGCGCAAGCACGGCGTAAACACCGGCGGGTTTTCGGCAAACGCTCTGTCCGCGATCGGCGCGTGCCGCTGGCCGGGGAATGTGCGCGAACTTCAGAACACGGTGGAGCGCGCCGTGATCCTCGTCGGCGCGGGACGGCAGATTGAGTCGATCGACCTCGGGCTCACCGAAAGCGGCGTGCCAGTGGCGCCGCAAGGCCGGGGCGCGGCGGTTCCCGCGCCCGGATCCGACGACCCGGTGACGCTCGCCGAAGTCGAGCGCTCCCACATTCTCGGGGTGCTTGAGCACTTGAAAGGCAACCGCACGCACGCAGCCGCGGCACTTGGCATCAGCCTTCGCACGATGCGCAACAAGCTCGCGCTGTATCGTGCGGAAGAGTCGGGCGCGAAGACGGTTTAGGGTCTCGGATTTTGGATCTGGGATCTCGGGTCTGGGGTCTGGGGTCTGGGGTTGGAGGAGCCCGCTTGCGGGCGATTCCGATATGTAGCGGAAAACGTGAGTTTTTCGCGTTGGCTGCCCGACGTCCGGGTCGGACGAAACGCTCACGCGTTCCGCTACAGATCGCCCGCAAGCGGGCTTGTGTAGTGATCCCCGTGAACCGCTTGCC
>DATKCJ010000262.1:0-3401 GCA_035513275.1 Opitutaceae bacterium | reverse complement strand
CTGCGGGTAGGCCTTCAGCACCTGTTCCTTGGTCGCCCATCGATGGTAGGTGAGAAAGTAAGACCCACCGAGATTGAGCGCTTCGTCGATCGCCGCCCGAAACTGGCGTGTGGCCGCTGCGATGCCTTCGGCGTCATGCAGCACCCGCAGGTTTATCACGATGCATGCATATTGCTCCCTGGCCCACGGCAAAAAGGTTTCGTCGCGAATCCGGCGGGATGACTCGGCGTTACGATTCATCCTTCCCTCCGCCACCGATCCAGCCACGGCGCCAGAAGAAGATGAGGAGCCCCATCACGATCGAGAGGCATATGCCCCAAAAGATCGCGTAACTGTATTTCCAGCCGAGTTCCGGGATGTGTTCGAAGTTCATGCCGTAGACGCCCGCGACGAAGGTGACCGGAATAAACACGGACGCCATGATCGTCAGCACCTTCATGATTTCGTTCATCCGGTTGCTCACGGCGGACATGTAGAGGTCGTTCAAGCCGCCAGCCATCTCGCGGTAGGTCTCGACGATGTCCATGATCTGCACGGCGTGGTCGTAGACGTCGCGCATGTAAGCCTTCACGGCCTTTGAAATCGCCTCGGTATCTTCGTGGTGAAGTTCCCGGACGAGTTCGCGCAATGGCCAGATCACACGTCTCAGCACCGCCAGCTCGCGTTTGACGGCGTGCAGCCGCTGCTGCACCCGCGGCGACGGATCCTCCAGCACCGCAGCCTCCAGCTGTTCGAGCACCTCGCCATAGTTCTCAAGGATCGGGAAGCAGTGGTCGACCACCGCATCCAGCATCGCGTAGACGAGGTAGGACGAGTCCAGCGTTCGGAGCCGCGATCCGGGCTTCTGGATCCGGAGGCGGATCGGGTCCCAACAATCGCCTTCCGTCTCCTGAAAGGTCAGCACGGTGTCCTTGAACAGGAAAATGCTCAATTGCTCGTGGTGCAGCTGCTCGTCCTTCCACATGAGCATCCGCGCGATGATGGAGAGATGTCCCTCGTAGGGTTCCATCTTCGGGCGCTGCGGGGTTCGGAGGACATCCTCGGCTGCGAGCGTGTGAAACCCCAGGAACTTGCGCAGCTGGTTTACGACATACGGGTTCAGGCCATCGACATTGATCCACCGGATCGCGGCCCCCGGTGTGCGCGCCGCCGCGATGCATTCATCAATGGTGCCGAACTCGCGTTCCTCGAAGACATCGGGGCTGTAATCGATGCTGCGAATCCGGATTTCGCCGGGCGAAGGCTGTTGATCGACGCCCACAACGGATTCGATTCCCGGCGTGGATCCGACCGACGCCTCGGCCTTGCCAGTGCTTTCGGTCCGCATCCCGGCCAGACGCAGGCGTGGTCTGGATTTCTTCTGCCTGGGCTTGGCGGGTTTTGGCGTTGGACCCGCCGACGTGCCATCGGCCGGCGAGGGGTCGCTCTTGGTCTTTGCCATGGGATTGAGCATACTGTTGTGGGTGGGCATTGGCACTAGAAAGTTCGCCGGCCGCACCACGCCAGGTCGTTGAGATTATTCCGTGTGCTTTGCTTGCGTGCCTTTGATCCCGCCCGAACGGGGATATGCCACTATTCATGAACCAGCCGCTGTCGGTTCTCCTGTTGTTGGCGGGCACCCTGAGTGTGGCAATTGCCGCCTTTCACGTGCTGTTCTGGCGTCTGTTCAAGCACGACGCGAGACACTGACCGCTACTCGCCCTTGCCCCCGCGCCGGAACAGGTCCTTGAGGTCGAGGTTGTAGCGGAGTTTCATCGAGCCGCCGTAGTCCGTGCCGTCGGGCCCGATGCTGACCTTGCCACCGAAGCCGACCATCCAGTTGCTGCGCCGGGTGCGGTCGCGGAACGACGGTACTTCCCAGATGATACCGGGGCGCAGCACGAGCAGATCCTCGTCGGTCTCGCCAATCCCGCGGGTCGTGGCAACGAGTGTTTCGAAGGTGTAGTGCAGGTAATTGCGATCGAATACGAAACCCGCACTCGCATGAACGGAGTCGTCGTCAAGCTGGTTGTCGCCAAGAACTCCGGGGAAGGACGTCTTTTGGACAAGATCCAATCCGACTCCCCAGAATAATCTGACATTGGGACGCGACTGGAGCCGCTTCGAGAAAGTGACATACGGGTCAAAATGCTTCAGACCGTCGGTCAATTCCATCGGTGGGTCATCGAGCGGGATGATCGCGTCGAATCCGATGGCGGAATCCCAACTCTTCAAAATCTTCCGTCCGAGGTTGAGCTTGGCTCCGAATTCCACGGACAGGATCCCCTTTTCGTCCCAAAACGATATGTCACCGAGTCCATGACTGGTGTAGAAATTCACCTCCGCACTGAGCTCGAGGTTGGAGGTCGCCCCGTAACGGAAGCCGGTTGATACGCGGAAATGGTCTTTGCTGTCCAGATCGCCAAAATGCGGATGGAGCGACGCGCGGAATGCATCCTTTGCCATCGTGCCTGGCAGGTGGCTCGAAAAGACCTCGCGGATCCGGATCTCGTCGGCACCGCGGGCCTCGAGCGGATCTGTCGAAGCGGGCGCAGGCGTGGTGGGTTCTGTCGCAACGGCAGCGGCGGTGAAGATGCAACCGAACAGGGCGAGCGCGGCGAGACGGAGTCCTCGAAAGGTAGCGTGCCTCTGTCTGAGAGGCACGACAAACGCGCCCCTCGGCGATGGGCGCGCTACCTCAAAGTTGCTCTGGAAGGGTAGCCCGCGATCTCCGAGCGCGGGAGTGAATGTGCAAGCGATCGGAACCCGTCCTCGGAGAGGCCGGGCTACCCGTCTTCGCGTTGCTACGGCGAGGCAAGCCGGCGTTGCCGCGCCAACGTCCGATTTCAAAGGGACGTCTCGTTCGCGCGGCTCGCGAGAACTGACTGTTGCAGGCGTGCCACGCACCCGCGTTGCAGCACTGCATTGGCCCGGATTGGAGTGCGTGGTCATATGTGGGGTAAGCCGGTGGACTCAACGCCGGCGGGCGGGCGGCGTTGCGGCGGGTTGCGATTCGTCGACGACGACGTAGCGGCTAACGCCGCCTCGCCAGAGTAACACGAGCACGCGCTTGTCGGTGATCTCGCGGCTGAGTCGCACGGCCTCGGCGGCGTTCTCCACACGCTGACGGTTGATCTCGAGGACGACGTCGCCCTCGCGCAGTCCGGCACGGTAGGACGGGCTGTCCGGCTCGACCTCGCTGATGAGTGCGCCCTTGAAATCCGGCCCCATGTTGAGCCCCGTGCGCATTTGCTCGGGGATGTCGGTCACGCCGACCCCCGTGAGCGCGCCTTCGTCCTCGGGTTGCGGGGAATCCAAGGCGGTGAGCGTCTCGCCGGCCAGTTCGCCGAGCTTCGCGGTGATTTGGAGCGTCTGGCCGTCGCGCACAACGCCGAGCTTCACCTCGGTGCCGGGCGGGAAAC
>DATKCJ010000261.1:0-7369 GCA_035513275.1 Opitutaceae bacterium | reverse complement strand
AACACGCAGGCGCCGGTGAGGTCGGCCACGGAGCCCCAGCGACCCGCGGGCGTGCGCGCCTTGATCCACGAATCGAACTTTGGATCGGCGGCGAGGGGCGCCGTGAGTTCCGTGAGGATGTAGCCCGGCGCGATTCCGTTGACCTGGAGATTGTGGCGCGCCCACTCGGCGCACATCGAGCGCGTGAGCATCTTGAGGCCGCCTTTCGCAGCGGCGTAGGGCGCGATCGTTGGCCGGGCTAGTTCGCTCATGAGCGAGCAGATGTTGATGATCTTGCCCGAGCCGCGCGCGATCATGCCGGGAGCCACGGCGCGCGCCACGAGGAATGCCGACGTGAGATTCGTGCGGATGACTCTCTCCCAATCGGCAAGCGTCGTTTTCTCGAGCGGGCCGCGGATGTTGATGCCGGTGTTGTTGACGAGGATGTCGATCGCGCCGAACGCGGCGGCGGAGTTCACTGCGGCTTCGTCGGTGACGTCGAAGGCAGCTGTATCGATGGAGGCGTTTCCGGCGGCGCGGAGTTTGTCGGCAGCGGAGGCGAGTTTCGCGGAGTCGCGGCCGTTGAGGATCACGTGTGCGCCGGCGGCGGCGAGCGCCCCGGCAAGTGCGAGACCGATGCCTTGCGAGGAACCGGTGACGAGTGCGCGGCGGCCCGTGAGACGAAAGTCAGGTAAAGGAGAGGAGTTCATTCAGATATCGTCCGCGGACGCGCGGCGCGCACAAGCATCCAGCCTATGAAAGACACAACGCCGCCGCAGAAGATGAAGGCGATCCGGCCGATCATCGGATTTGGAATCAAAGCGAGCAGGCAGACGAACACGCCGTAGGGAATGCAAAGCCAGCCGATGAGCCACGATTGCTTGTCGTCGGTGGAGGCGGCGGACTCCTCCTTGTCGTAGTCGACGGGGGTCGCCAGGTTGTGGCAGAACTTTTCGATCGCGGCCTTCTGCTCCGGGCTCTCGTGGCGGTAGAAGAGCTTCGTGAGCGAGAACCACACGATGCCCGCACCGAGGATCGTAAAGACGCCAATACCCTGCTCCCAGTTCTGTCGCTCCCAGGTGGTCGTGCTGTCGATCATGCCGAAGGTGCGTGCAGCCCACTCGATGTCGAGGAAGCGGTCGGTGAGGAAACTCACGACGAAGCAAACGATCACGGTCGACCAGCCTGCCCACCCCGGAGTGCGCTTGATGATCAGGCCGAGGACGAGCGGCACGATGTAGGGCAGCGAGACAAGGATCTGGAACTTCAACATCAGTTCGAACAGCGTGAGGTCCTTGATCGAGCTGTAGAACACCGCGATCGCGATGACGGTGAGGCCGAGGACGACGGTCGTGGCCTTGCCCGCGCGCAGCAGTTCGGTCTCGTTCGCGCCGGGCCGCAGGAGCGGCTGGTAGAAATTCTTGATAAAGACACCGGCGTTTTTGTTCAGGCCGGAATCCATCGACGACATCGTGGCCGCGAAGATACCGCTGACGAGAAGGCCCATCATTCCTATCGGGAAGACCGCCTGCGCTATCGCAAAGAACGAACCCTCCGCGGGCGACTGCAGGCTGGGAAACGTCGCGGACAGATCGGGGTGGGTGATCGTCGCGAGCATCGGCGGTAGAAACCACACGAAGAGTCCGCCGAGGAAGAGCACGCCGGCGAGCAGTGCGGCCTTCCGCGCGTGGGAGCTGTCTTTCACGCACAGGTAACGCGACGCGTCGTTCATGTTGTTCGTCGAGAGGAACTGCTTGAACAGGATCGCCACGCACCAGAAGAGCAGGAAGTCGTCGGTCGCGAGCTTGTTGAGGTTGAGCGTGGTCTCGGAGAGCCGATCAACGGCGACCGACCAGCCGCCAACATGCGCGAGCGCTAGCACCGTGGTGACAATCGTGACAGGTATCAGGATGAGCACCTGGATGAAGTCGCTCGCGATCACCGCCCAACTTCCTCCGACGAGCGAGATGAAGAGAACGGAGACTCCTGTCACCGCGATCGTGAACCGAACGTCGATGTCGAACGCCGCCGAGAAGAACACCCCGAGCCCGTAGAGCCAGATGCCGGCGGTGAGCATCTGCAGCGGCAGGGTGATCCACGTGAACGTCTGCTCGCTGGCGCGGCCGAAGCGCTGCTTCACGGCCTGCATCGCGGTGATGACGCGGAGCTGCCGGAGCTTCGGGCCAAACCACGCGGCGTTGATGAAAAAGCCGACGGCGTTTGCGAAGTAGATCACGGCGATCGGCCAGCCGTCGGCGTAGGCGCGGCTCGCGGCGCCGGTGAACGTCCATGCGCTGAACGACACCATGAACGCGGATCCGCCCGCCATCCACCACAGCACCTGGCCGCCACTGCGAAAGTAGTCGCTGACGTTGGTGATGAAGCGGCGGAATACCCAACTGATGACCAGCATGAACGCGAAGTAGAATGCGAGGACGGCGTGGTCGTAGTGGGTCATGAATGGGGTAGCGCCGCCAGAATCGCCTAATAATTATAAGCCGCCAAGCAAAAAAACCCGCCCACCGCCGGATACTCAACCCGGCGCCGGCCCGGTGGACTCGCCCTTCACGAACTGCGAGGGCAGGATGAGGTCGTTGAAACTCTCATCGGCGCCGCCTGTGGTCTCAAGTATGACCCGGGCCGCGACGGCTCCCAGCTTCTCGGCATCGGACCCGGCGACGGTGATGCGCGGGCTTTCCTCGGAGGCGAGCCTCGAATTGTCCGCCGCAGCGATGCTGCAGTCGGCGGGAATTTTCCAACCATCGCGCACGAGCGCCTTGATGGCGCCGGCGGCCATCAGCGTGTTGTAGCAAAGAAACGCGGTCGGGAAATCCTTGCGACGGGCGTGCGGCAGCATTGAGAGGATTGCATCGCCGCCCTCGGCCCGGTCGCCTTGGGTGAGCCGCACGCAGTAGCGCTCATCGTAGGGCAGCTCGAGCTGCTGAAGCGAGGCGCGGTAGGCGTCGAACCGCATCTGGTGGCGGTTGAGCCCGGCGTTGCCGCCGAGCCAGCCGATGCGGCGGTGGCCGAGTTCGTGCAAGTGGGCGACGAGCAGCTCGAGCGACTGATTCTCGTTGCCGATTACCGAGTGGCAAAGGCCCGGGTGGCGCGCTGAGACCGCGACGATTCGGCTCTCGTGGCGGCGGAGATCCTTGAGGAACGGTGTGGCAACTTCGCCGAGCAGGACCACGCCCTTCAGCGAGTGGTACTCCGGAAAAAATGCCTCCACCTGCCGGCGGTCCAGAGTGTCCTCGGATCCGAGAAACACCGCGGCAAACCCGTGCTCTGCGAGCGCCGTGTGCAGGCCGTGCAACACGAGCCCGAAGTAGGAGCCCTGGTTGTGAATGTTGAGCCCCGCTCGAAGAATGAAACCCACCTGCCGCTGATTCGCCCCGGCCGGTGTCCGCTCGAACTTCATCCCCTTTGGCTGGTAGCCGAGCTTGAGCGCGCGCTCCCAGATTGTCCGGTAAGTCTCCGGACTGATTCCCTCCTTGCGGCCGTTTAACGCGAGGGAGACCAGCGCTTGGGAAACGCCGAGATCGCGCGCGATTTGCTGCTGGGAGACTTTCCGCCGTGGAGGCATGGCCACCAAGCAGACAAGGGAGCGGCTTTTGCGACAACTGTTATTTATAAGTTTTATCAGGTCGGTAGGCGTCGGGCCGGGAAACGCACCAGTCTAAGTCCGACCGGAAGGGAGAAGCTGACACTCCGGCAGTTCCGCCGGATCCTTCAGCGTCCCGAATCCAACCTTCGAGCCATTCAGGTCTTGCCGGAACCACCCGCGTCGCGTTGCGATCCTCCGCCGAAACGCCTCCGCACGGCACTGGCGTAGAGCGTGACCGGAACAAGCGTCAGGATTGCGATCACCGCGAGGAAGATCATCTGTTCGTTTTGCGCATTTGGAGAGATCAGCAGATCGATCGCAGCCTGGTCGTTTGCGTGCCTTGCAAACGCGATCGGAGCCACGGCTGCGTTTTGCGCAATGCCGAAACCGCCGCCGGCCGCCGTGTCCCAGCCGACCGCACTCAGCCATGCAAAGGCCTTCACTCCCAGCGAGGCGCAGCCGACCGCAAGGAGTCCCACGCTCACTGTGCCGAGCGAAATCACACCCACGCTGAGCGAACCGACCGTCAGTATCCCGCCCGCGCAAATGCCTACGCTAATCGGAGCTAACGCAAACCCGCCCCAAGCGAACAGCAGGCCGTAAGCGCGATCCCCGCCGGCGATCCATCCGAACACGGGCCTCTCGCCCTCGTCCGGCCACGAGAATCGGAGATGCACCAACGGCACGCCAAATAGTTTCCACCGGCTTCGATATTCGGAGGCCGCGGAGCCGCGCTGATCGCGGGAGTCCAGGAAGGACTCGGGGTGCCGGCGGCGCTCCGCCGAGCGGAGCACACGAATCCGCCGCATCACTTCCCGCAGGGTCAGGGGCCATGCAACGATGAAGCCGAGCACGAGCACCTGTGTGAGAATGGCCAGGAGCTTTCGGTTGTCCGACCAGTGGAACGCGCCTTCGCGCAACGCATAGATCACGGCAAGAAAGCCAAGCGCGCCGAAGAAGAAGCCGATCGTGACTTTCACGACGGCACGGCGTTCCGCCGGCGTTCGCGCCTGGTCGAGGCTGGCGCGCAGCCCCAGAACCGCGCTCACCACGCCGGAGAGGGATGTGATTAGCGCAGCGAGGCCCACAGATTTCACGAGCATGCCGCCGTGCGCCGCTGCCGCGCCAAGACCTGCGGCCTTGGCAGGCGTCGCAAACGCCGGCAGAGCCGCCAGCACAGCGACGGTGAATAGCTTCCCCGGGGTGCTTCGCGCAAGTGCTCCCTCGACAAACGCCAGCACATGTTCCTGCAAGATTTTGCGGCCGCGCGAGAGCCGCTGTTTCACGACGTCCTCCGAAAGGTCCAGCGCGACAGCGACGTGCTCCACGGACTTGTGCTCGCGGTAGTAAAGGACGAGTGGCTCGCGATAGGACTCGGGAATGCGCTCCAGCGCGCTCCAAAGGATTGCCTGTTCCTCCTGGCGAACCGCTGCGTCCGCGACCGGTTCGTCCTCGGCGACCAACTCTCCCGCTGCATCGAGCGGCTCAGCCTGACTTGCGGGCTCGCGAACATCGGAGCGCCGCAGGCGGGAAATTTTATGCCGCAGAATGCCGCACAGCCACGGGCGCAGTTTCTCAGGCTCGCGCAACTTTGAGAGCTGCCGCCACGCTTCCACGAAAGTTTCCTGCGCGAGGTCCTCGCTGTGGCCAAGCTGGCCCGTCGAGGCGTAGGCGATCGAGCAGAGCAGTCGCTGGTATCGCTGCACGATGGGGGCGAACGCCGAGCGGTCGCCGGCCAGGCAGGCAGCCACCATTTCAGCATCACTGGTGAGTTCGAGGGAGGGCATTGAATCCGGGGACTTCATGATGGTCTGCCCATAGGTGCCCGAAAAGCTCGAACGGGTGACAAAATTTCTGCATTCGCGGCGCATCGAAAAGATTTTGTCACCGGACGCGGCGGGTTGGGCACTTGTGAGCAGACCACCATGAAATCATTCAACACCTCACTCCACCGCCGCCTGCCATGGCTGGCGTTTTGCATCCTCACCGGCCCGTTACTCTTGCCGCTCACCATGGGTGGCGCCGGCGCCCCCACGCTGATCGACGACTTCTCCAATGCGGAGCAGACAACCGCCGGAGCCGCCCGTCCGATTATCACCGACAAGGACATCGGCGGTCAGTCGCAGGCCACGGCAAACTGCGCGGACGGCATCTTCGCCGTGACGGGCACGCTCGCACCGGGACGCGGGATGCCGGCGTTCGTCTCCGTGCCGCTCCTGTTGTCCACCGACGCACAGCCCCAGGACGTGAGCGGACGCGAAGGCGTGCGGCTGCGCGTGAAGATCGAGCGCGGTGCGCTTTCCGTGCAGGTGAGCAGCACCGAGATCGACAACTTCGACTACCACACAAGCGCACCCATCGTGCGCAAGCCCGGTGCGTTTCAAGAGATTCGGATCCCATTCTCCGCGATGAAGCGCGCCTGGTCGGAGCAGGTCCCGCTCAACTTGAAGACCATAACGAGCGTCAATCTCGTCGTCGCCGGCATGGCTCCCGGTGCGTTCGCCTACGAGGTGGACGAGATCGGTTTCTACTGATCTCCGACGCGCGCCCGGCATGAACGCTCTCGACACATCAACCCCGGTCGGTCCGCCGGCTCCTGGTTCGACGCGGCTCGACTACCTGGATGCCACGCGCGCCTTCGCACTCGTGCTCGGCATCGTCTTTCACGCGAGCCTTTCGTTCATGCCGGTCTTCATTGGTTGGGCCGTCCAGGACGTTTCGACGGGTTCGACCCTCGTGCATTTCCTCACGATCAGCCACTCGTTCCGAATGGAGTTGTTCTTCCTGCTTGCCGGCTACTTCAGCCACATGACGTTTCACAGAAAGGGTGCGCGTGACTTCGTACGATCGCGTGCGCTGCAAATCGTCGTGCCGTTTGTCGTCGGCTGGTTCCTGCTGCAGCCGCTCATCATGTCGGGCTGGGCGATGGGCTTCGCCAGCATGCGCGGGGACTACGATTTCTGGGCCGCAATCGCGGCGGGATTCGCGGACCTGAAGACCCTGCCGGCCGGGCTGTTCACCCGCACGCATTTGTGGTTCCTGTATTATCTGGCGTTGATCACGGCGCTCACGCTCATCCTGCGGACGCTGTTGCGTGGAGTGTTCGGGGGTTGGTCGGAAAAACTGGCGGGCCGGGTCGATGCGTGCGTCGCGTGGGTGGCACACTCACCCTGGGCGCTGCCGGTCCTCGTCGTGCCGACCGCATTCGCGCTCTGGCAGATGAAAATGTGGGGCGTGGACACGCCGGACCAGTCGATGCAGCCGCACCTGCCCGTGCTGCTCGTTTATGGCGGGTTCTTCTGCCTCGGCTGGCTGCTCGAGCGGCAACCCGATGCGATGGACGGACTGGCACGGCTCTCGCCGACGCGCTGGATTGGAGCGGCGGTCGGGTTCGCCACCGTAGCGCTGCTGATCGACATTCAGATGGATCCGGGCCATCCGGACTATGTCGCGGCCCATCGGGTCTTCGTCGCGGGCTATGCGCTGATGATGTGGTCTCTCGTGTTCCTGACCATCGGAGTGTTTAAGAAGCTATGCCGGCGGAACCGGCCTTGGGTGCGGTATGTGGCGGACTCTTCCTATTGGATGTATCTGATCCACCTGCCGGTCGTCGTCTGGCTGCAGGTCGCTATCGCGGAGGTGCCTGTGCACTGGTCGCCGAAGCTCGGATTTGTCTCCGCGGTCACGATCGGGATCGCATTGTTGAGCTACGACCTCGTCGTGCGCTCCACCTTTCTCGGCGCCATTCTCAACGGCCGCCGCCGCGATCGCGTGCTACTGCCGTGG
>DATKCJ010000260.1:0-22601 GCA_035513275.1 Opitutaceae bacterium | reverse complement strand
AGGATGCCTCCGCCCTTGGCGAATGTGAGAGCAGGACTCCTGCGATCAGAACTGCATGCCGAGCGTGAGGAGAATGGAACGCGGCGGAGCCAGGCCGAAGTTGCCCTCGGAGTAGACCTCGTCGAATATGTTGTCGATATTGAGCATTCCTTCGAACTGGTATCCGTAGAGCTCGAACGGATAACGGACACTCGTCTCGAATACGACGTAGTCACCCGCGGTGATGCCACCTCGCGCCGACCACATGTTCACGTTATTCTGGATGTTCATCACACTCGAGTAGCGAGCGCCGACACCGATGTTCAAGCCGCGGCCGTGTTCCCCGACGAAATCCTCCGTGAACGTGTAGCTCGTGCGCACGTTGAACCGGAACTCAGGAGCATTGACCAACCGCTCCGAGAATGTGATCTCGTTCTGGATCTGGGTGGCGAGCGATGAGTTGGGCAGAATGTCGAGGCTTGGATCAGACACTGTCTCGGCATCCCACATCCAAGCGCCGGAGATGTAGGTCTGCCAGTTGCGTTTCGGCGTCCAATAGAGTTCAAGTTCCGCACCTTCGGTCTGCTCGACGGCGGATGCCGTATACCAGCGGACAGTGCGCGGTGAGTATTGCGTGCCGGTGCGGTTCGGACCCGACCAATTCACCAGTTCGTCGAACTGCCGTTGCTGGTCGTCGACCGCGCGGTTCTGCCTCTTCAGGCGGAACAGTGAAAACGTGCCAACAAGCTTCTGGTCGTCTGAGGTGATCTTGACGCCGACCTCCATGTTTTGGCCGCGCTCGTTCTCGATCTCTGTGAGGCCGCCCTCGGCTTCAATTCGGGCGAGTTCGGCGTCTGGATTCAGGCCGATCGCTGTTGCGCGTGTGCGGACGGTGTTTGGATCATAGTCGCCGCCAAGATACGTAACCCCGCTCGGTATGAAGGTCTTCGAGAAGCTCGCGTAAACATTGACGTTCTTTTTCACCTCATAGGAAAGCCCAGTCATCTGGGAATCGCCCTTGGTGGTGCGCGGGCGCGAGAAAATCGCGCTCAGGCCATAGGTCACCCATTGGGACTGGGGAATGTTTTCGAGCGCGTAATCAGGGACTGTAAACCACGGCGGATTCGTGGCAACGAGTTGGCCGACGGTCGTGATCTTTTCCTCGCGATATCCGAGGAATGCAGTCAGCCGGTCGTCAAACATGGTGCCCTGCCAGTTCACGTACCACTCCTCACGTGTCGGCCGGCTGTGGTCGATCAATCCACGCGAGACTTCCGTGATGCGCCGCACATCGGGAGCGGTGTGATAGGATGGGTCATACATCGAGAAGATCTGCTGCGGAGTCAGGATCCCCCCGTTGCGATTGCGGACGAACTGAAGCGGACCGCCCCATCCGGCAATTGGGTGGCGGAAAGCCGCCGGGATTGGCGAGACATACCCTTCGTCGGGCTTGTCATAGGCTCCCGGAAGGTACCCAAAATTCGGGAACACATTCGCATGGTTGACGTTTCCGTAGTATGAATTGTAGGTCTCACCGAGGAATCCGCCGACGAGGATCTTGTTGTCGATCCCGGCGAACTCCGCCTTGAACACGAGGTCCAACTGGTGGTAGTTCGCGTCGATCTCGTAGCCTTGCATCGTCGCCGCCTGCCCTCCGCCGAATGTCATCCCGTCCGCGTTGGGCGAGAAGGTCGAGAAGATGCGGTCAAAGCGGTGCATGACGTTGGTGTATGTGTGACGAACGTCGAGCCAGTCAGTGGCGGCGAAGTCAGTCGTGACGGCAAACGTTGCGACTTCATCCTTCGAGAAGGTGCCGATCCCGTAGTAGTTGAACTTCGGGTCGTAGACGCGGTTTCCTTGGAGATTGTTGTAGTATGCGCCATGCTCCAGAGGTTGCGTCCAAAGCGCGATCCGCTGGTCGCCCGCTGCGTTGCGGACATCCCCGATCCACGCGCCGACGTTGGCGAAGATCCGGTTGCGATAAGCGACGACCGGATTTGGCGCGCCGGTAACAGCGGCGCCAGCGACGGCGATCAGGTTCGCCGGGGGATTCGCATAGTCGGCAAACCATTGTGTCGGCCAGCGCCACGCGTCGTCGTCGGTATTGCTTTCCTTTTTGAGGATCTCGCCCTCAAGCGAAATGCGCAACCTTCCGCTCTCGAATGGAATCAGCGTCAGGCCCGTGTTGAGCGAATAGCCCTTTTTGTATTCGTAGCGCGCATTACCCTGTTGGTTGTCCCAAACGGTCACGATGCGCATCGCCGCCTTGTCGGAAAACACGGCATTGTGGTCGAGCTTCAATTGGGAGCCGCCCATCCGATGATCGAAGACCCTGTAGCCGTAGGATAGGCGGGTCGGGATGTCATGGAACTTGGGCTGCTTCGTGACGTAGTTGATGACGCCGCCGGGGAACGCGTTTCCGAAGAACACGGCCGCCGGGCCCTTGATGATTTCGACGCGGTCGACGTTATCGAGCGAGTATCCACTGTAGCGCAGAATGCCATTGCGAAGGCGCGAATTGATCGGGAATCCGCGCAGGGTCATGATGCCCGACGGTGTGAACCCGGTGGCAGGCTGGAGGATGCCCATTCTGCCATCACCCGCGGACGAGCTTTGGTAACGCAGGACGTCCTGAATGTTCTGCATGTTCGTGTCCCGGATGAAATCTTCGGAGATGACCGAGATGTTCATCGGAACCTTCTGGATCTCCGTCCCGATGCGGGTGGCTGTTACGGAGTTGGTCTTCAGGTATCCGTAGTCGCGATCGCCGCTGACTTCGAACGGGCTGAGAACAACGACGTCCTCTCCGTCTTCGGTTGTTCTTACGCGTGTCGTGGTAACGGGGACGGTTGCGTCCTCGGCCGCAGGCGTATCAGCGGCGGGAGCCGTCCGAGCCGGTGCTTTGGGGCCTTCCAATTCGGCGATGCGCTGGCGCAGCGCAGCGTTTTCCTCTTGCAGACGGCGAAGCGAATCCGAGTCACCCGATTGCCCGAAGGCAGGGGAGATCGTGATCAGCGCCGCGAGACCGATGGCAAAGAGATGCCAGGCACGGTCGATGGGGTAGGGGTGCTGTTTTGATTTCATGCTGGTTGGTAGTTCTAAGGCAGGACTGAAGTGTGAGGCAGTCGTTACGGATCGGTCAGGCCGCCTGACGGTTGCCCGGGGCTCCGGGAACAATCAGGCGAGGCGAAACAGTCACTCCGACGCGGCCGGTGACTGTGCGGTTCTCGATTCTCCACAGCAGGTGGTCGACGACCTTCCGGATCAGGAGAGGAAGGTTCACGTCTATCGCCGCTGGGGAATGGTCGAGGTTGTGGTAAATGAGGGGATTGTAGTTGCCGAGGATCACCTCGACGTCTCGGCCAGCCAGCTTCCCCGCAGATCGGAGCGCCCGGAAAAACGCGCCGCAGAATGTATCGACGGGCATGTAGATGCCCGTGGCCTTCGGCGTGCACTCCAGCAGCCGCGAGACGAGATCGGCGCTCTCGCTATGAAGGGGCGCTATCTCAAGGTAGCTCACTCCGGGATTGGACTTGCCGAGGATGGAGTGCACCGCCAGGCCGAGTTCGCTCGCGCGTGTCAGGAACGCGCGGTTGCGGCGGACGATTGCGCTGTAGTCCGGGTCGGTTGTGATGATCGCGACGGACTTGTGCCCACGGTCCCTGAGATACTCGGCCGCCATGCGGCCATTCTCCTCGTTGTTCGGCTCCACGTAGTCGCCGGGATAACTCTCAGAGCGCCTTGTCATGAACCATACGTGCGGCATGTCGCGGAGCTGGGCCAGACACTCAACCGAAGGCTCCATTCCCTGAATGATGACCCCGTCGAACCTCTCGGTCGCGAAATTCCTGGGAAGCTCGCCGGGCGTATTCGAAAACAAGAGACGCATGTCGACGCGGTAATGCGGGTCGACCGACTGGAGCTGGAGCAGTTCGTCCTGAAACCAGTTCAGGCTCGGCTTGTTTGACGGCGCGCCGACGAACCATACGCCAATGCGGCACTGGCTGGATTGGCGGGCCTTGGGACCGCGGCGCCGGCTTTGCGGTCCTGGCTCGTAATTGTGCTCCTTCATCACCGCACGTATCCGGGCCAGACTTTCCGCGGCAACTAGCTGCGGTTGGTTGATGGCCCGCGAAACGGTGGCAGGAGAAACACGTGCTTTACTGGCGATTTCAGTAAGGAGCAAGGGGTGGGGGGGTCGGCGCTGAAAGTTTCATGAAAGCAGCTTGCGCTAGTCAAGCGTTTTTCATGAGAGCGTGCATCAATTGCGCTTCTTCGCCGAGCGCCGCATCGCGCGGCCCCATGCAACGAGGATCTCTTCGCGGCAGCGTATCGCGTCGGGCCAGACGGGAGGGTTGGTGCTCAGGTGATACCCGTGGCTCATCCCGAGTTCCGGACATACCCAGAGCTCGTTTCCCGGGCGGGGACCGGTGAGCCATGTGACAAACAGGTCCTCCACGAACGACCGATAGTCGAGAAACTCCGGTGTGAGACGCCCTCTTCCGTCTGTCACCGCGACCTGGCAGTGCTGGCTGTTGAAAGGACGCAGGTGGAACATCTGGGAATGTCGGATCAGCTCCGGCCAGACCAAGAGCCGCGACGAGTAGTCCTTCGGCATGACATGCTTCGAGACCGCGAAATGGGAGTGATCCCACGTCACCGGCAAAAGCTCCCCTGTCGCTCTGTGGTAGAGCCGTGCCAGCTCGGTGAATTTCTCCGGAGTCTCGGTCGAGGTGTCGCGGTGCGTTTCGATGTGGACACCCAAGCCCAGGCGCCTGGATAGCTGGATCAAGTGCACTGCCATCGGCGCCGCCACTTGCGGTTCCGTGTCGTGATTGAGAAGCTGGATGTTGATAAAATGGACGCCGAGAGCCCTTTGCTCTTCCAACCGCTTGCGGGCCACCGTGAGGTTCGAGCAATCGAAGCCGCTCATTAATTTCAGGCCAAACTTCATTGCTCCGGCACTGATCTCCGGATTGATGTAGGCGCAGACGCCGTCAAATCCGGCCTCCTTTATGGCCACAAGCTTGCGACGCATCGACCACTCGCGCCGCGCGGTTGGATGGCCGATCATTGACCAAGTGGATGCACAAACAACAAGCCGGGGCGGGGATGAAACAATTTTCATTGGGGTGCTGAAAATAACTGAAAACAGATATTGTCGGCCTGAGCATGGCCAGCCTATTTTCGGCCACGAGCGGTCCTAAGTTCACCTCCACGCGATCTAGTGACCCAATTGCCCCGATCGCAAAATGTCATCCCTGCCTTTTGCTCAGCGCGCGTCCTGGATTTGGTCTGCAGAGGGCACGCACGCCGTGCCTTCCGTCCGCGATCGCTCGCCGTCCCACTATCAGGTGAGGCTGTTTCGCAGAGAATTTGAAATCCCACACGCGGTCGCGGAGTCGAAAGATTTCGGACTGATGATCCATGTGAGCGCCGACAGCCGCTACGTGCTCTATTGCAATGGTCGCGTCGTTGGGCGCGGACCAGCGAGGGGGGATGTAGTCCATCATTTCTACGACACGCACGAACTGCGGCCCTACTTGAAGGCTGGCGACAACGTGATCGCCGCGCTCGTCCTCGACATGTCAAAGGTGGCGCACCGACCCTCCCAGCTTGGCGCGCCCTGCGCGATCATGACTTACGCCGGCGGTTTTCTCCTCGAGGGCGAGATCGAGAGCGAGTCTGGCGAAGCCACCCGGCTCGACACGGGATTGCCCGGTTGGCGAGTTGCAATCGATACCGCCCACCGCTTCCAAAACGACGGCACGCGGTTCGAGGGATACCACGGATATTTTGAGCACCGCGTCGGAAGCGAGGAGCCTCTTGGTTGGAACGACACCGGATTCGACGCGTTGTCATGGCCCGAGGCCACGGTGCTATACACCGCGGAGCGGATCGAGAACCGCCGGGATCCCGCGAGCCCTTACGGTCTTGTCGAGCGGGTAATCCCGCAACTCGAGGAGGGCGACTCGACGCGTTTTGCCTCGTGCTGCATCCCCGGCGGCGCCCCGGCGGGAGCGGAGTGGGAGTCGTTGCTCGCGCACGACGACGGCGTGGTGATTCCCGCGGGCATGACCGTGAGCCTTGTTCTAGATACGGGAAGACTCACCACAGCCTGTCCCGAAGTGATCGCTAGCGACGGTGCGGGATCGAAGTTGCGACTCACCTACGCCGAGGCGCTGCGACTGCCGTGGTCAACTTCCGGAGCGAAGTTCCTCGGCGAACCGCAGTCTCTCGCGAATCTCGCATCGCACTTCGCCGACGAATCAAGCGGATGGACATTCGACCGGCGCGGTTCCGTGATGGGGTGGTCCGACGTGTGGGAGCCTGCAGGCCGCGAGCGCGAATGCTTCCAGCCTTGGCACTGGCGCGCATTTAGATTCGTCGGGGTCGAGATCACCACAGGCGCGGCGCCGATCACAATCCATTCCTTGCGGCATCGCTTCGCTGCTTATCCGTTCCACGTGACCGCCCGTTTCGAGTGCTCCGATCCGCGCTTGGGAGCGATCTGGGAAACTGCGCTGCATACGATGCGCCTTTGCTCGCACGAGACCTTCGAAGACTGCCCGCATTACGAGCAGATGCAGTATGCGGGCGACACGATGATCACCTCGCGTCTGGCGATGCTGACATCAGGGGACTACCGACTCACGAAGCAGGCGCTGCTTCACTTCGACTGGTCGCGGCTCCCCGAGGGAATCACGCAGAGCCGTTTCCCGTCGAGACTGCTTCAGGTGATTCCATCGTGGTCGCTGCACTGGATAACCTGCATCCGGGACTACGCGTATTGCAGCGGCGATCTCGCAACTGTCGGCGGCCTTGTTCCGGGCGCGTGTGCTGTGCTCGACTGGTTCCGCCGCCACGCCGATCCCGACGGGTTGCCCGCGCGATTGCCGTTTTGGAACATCACCGATTGGTGCCCGTGGTGGCCGCGCGGAGTTGTGCCCGGTGCCGACTCGGGACCGACGTGCATCATCGCCTCGCAGTACACCCACGCGCTCGACGAAGTGGCGGACCTCGCGCGTCTCACCGGTCACTCCGAACTCGCGAGTCGCCTCGGCGCGGAGGCGGCGTCGCTGCGGCCGCGGTTGCATACGCGCTTCTGGTCGGAGGACGAAGGACTCTACTTCGACAGGCCGGGCGGTCCGGAGGTCAGCCAGTATGGAAACGCGTGGGCCGTGGTCTGCGGGGCGGCGGGCGCTGAGCAACGCCGCCGGCTCCTCCTCAGGTTTCCCACGGATCCGAAGCTCGCGCCCGGTTCATTCTTTTGCTGGCACGCGGTCTTCCGCGCGTTCTCGCTTTGCGGCGTGGCGGACCGGTTCACGGCGTTTCTCGGGCCTTGGCACGAGCAGGTGGAGCGCGGGCTCGACACATTTGTCGAGGAGAACAGCTACTGGCGCTCGCTGTGCCATGCGTGGAGCGCGCACCCGGCGCTCGAGTATCTCACGCGCATCCTGGGCGTCACTCCAGCGGCGCCGGGATTCGCGCGAATCGAAATCAGGCCGCACCGATGTGGTCTCACGCACGCAAGCGGCCGCGTCTGCACACCCGCGGGGCACGTGGATGTCGCATGGCGCATCGAGAGCGGCCGCTTCAAGTTGACCGCATCAACGCCTGCGACTTCGGCGGTCCTCGTCGCGCTTCCGGATGGGTCGGAGCACGAGCATCGCGGCGGGCGGATCGAGTTGGAGTGTCCAATCGAATGAGCGCCCCGTTTCAGCATCTCATCGCCGACTCGAGCGCCGTCGAGCTTCTCCACGGCGACATGCAGCTCCTGCGCTACGAGTATGGTCCGGACACGCAGCCCGACGAGTCTCCCCGTCCCTATGCGCATCCCCTGCGTTCGCTCGCGGGCGAGGTGCTCACGAACTTTCGCCCCAACGACCACCGCTGGCACCATGGGATGAACTTCACGATCTGCAGCGTCTCGGGCGTGAACTTCTGGGGCGGCCCGACTTATCGCAAGGCCGACGGCTACCAATGGCGCGCCGACCACGGCGTGCAACTTCACACCGAGTGGCGGGAGCTCAATCCGCATCGCATCGCGCATGCGATCGACTGGCGCGCGGGTGCCGCGGGCGAGCAGCTCCTTCGAGAGGAGCGCGCGCTTGTGTTCGAGGTCGCGCCACCGGCGTGGTCGATCCGGTGGACGTCATCGATCAAGAACGTCACGTCGCGCGTGCTCGCACTTGGCAACTATCACTCGAGCGAAGGGCTCGCCGGCTCGCATTACACCGGGCTTCAGTTCCGCGGGGCGCGCGATCTTCTCGACGAGCACATGGACGCATCGATCGGCATCTCGTGCGAAGGCGGCCTCGAGGGCGAGGCAGCCGTGCATGGCGCGGCCGCGCGGTGGATGGAGTGGCGCTGCCAGAAAGACACGACGCAGCGCCGGGTCGCGATCCGCTTCGAAAACCACACGGGCCCGGTCCACTGGTTTGTGCGCCGCAACAATCCGCTCGCTGTGATCCCGTTTCATTTCGATCGCGATTTGTCGCTGGCTCCGGGCGACGAACTCGCGATCGACTGCTCCATCACGATCACCGACCAATGAAATCCGGACGCCGCAATTTCCTCCGCGGTCTTGGAGCCGGCGTGATCGGCGTTCTTGCAGGAGTGCCCGCGAGAGCCGCGGGGGCTCGCGAGCTCCCGAGTTTCGATGCGGCGGATCCCGAGCGCTACTGGAGCGAGGCTCGCACCCACTATCCGCTCCTGCCTGCGCCGGCGTATCTCAACTGCGGCGGTCTCGGTCCTGCGCCGGCATCCGTGCTCGAGGCCGTCGATGCGGCATCGCGTCGCCTTCAGGAACACTGCGAGCACGGTCGCGAGGAGTTCGAGCCGGCGCGCGCCGCGGTGGCCGGGTTCATCGGCGCACTTCCCGAGGAGACTTGCTTCGTTCGCAACGCGACCGAGGGCAATTCGATCATCGCCGCGGGGCTTGCGCTGTCCGCGGGTGACGAGGTGATCTTCGAGACACACGCGCACCCGGGCGGCTCGTTTCCGTGGCTCAACGAGGCAAAGCGCCGCGGCATTGTCGTGCGTCTCTTCGAGCCCGATGCCACAAGTGCGGAGGCGAACGTCGTGCAGATCCGCGAATTGATCACCTCGCGCACGCGCGTGATACAGGTCAGCCACATCACCTGCACCACGGGCCTCGTGTTTCCTGTCGCTGCGATCGCCGGGCTCGCGCGCCCGCGCGGCATTTGGTTTCACGTCGATGGCGCGCAAGCGGCGGGAATGATCCCGCTGGATATCCACGCGCTTGGCTGCGACTCGTATGCCTTCAGCGGGCACAAATGGATCGGCGGCCCGCACGAGACGGGTGTGCTCTTCATCCGCCGCGACCGCCTCGAGGACGTCGCATGCTCGGGCGCTGGCGCACACACGGGCGACTTGCCACGGCTCCCCGGGGTTATCAGCTACGCCGGCGCCGCGTCGCGCCACGAATACGGCACACGAAGCACAGCGCTTGTCGCAGGTCTTGCCGAGGCAGTCCGGTGGCACGAACGCCTGGGGCGGGAGCGGATCGCCTCGCGAGGGAGGGAACTTGCGGAGCGAATCAGGGATGGGTTGTCAGGTGTCGCGGGCATCGAGGTGCTCACTCCGCGAGCGGCAGCGTTGCGCGGATCGATCACGACGTTTCGCCACGAGCGCGCCGGCGCACACACGCTGTTCGGCTACCTGATGAAGGAGCACAAGCTTCGCTGCCGGCCCGTGACCGAACAAGGACTCGAGGCGATTCGCGTTTCCACCCACGTGTTCAACTCGCCCGCGGAGAGCGACCGGGTCGTAGCCGCAGTTCGCGCGGCGTCCCGCGCCTTTTGAACGATGCGATTACTCCCGCAGTTCCACGATCATCTCGATCTCCACCGGGGCGCCGGAGGGAAGGGAGTTCACTCCGACCGACGCGCGTGCGTGGCGGCCCGCCTCACCAAAGACGGCGACGAGCAGATCCGAGCATCCGTTGATGACCTTGGAGTGCGCCGTGAAGTCGTCAGTGCAGTTCACGAACCCGCCGACGCGCACGACGCGCTTCACTCTGGAAAGGTCGCCCACCTCGGTCTTCAGCGAGGAGAGCAATTGCAGTGTGCAGGCGCGGGCGGCCTCGGTGGCCTGCAGTTCGCTGAGCTCGCGCCCGACTTTGCCGGTGATGACTTTCCCGTCAGCATCGCGGGCGATCTGTCCCGCGAGGAACACGAGGTTTCCCGTCTGCACCAACGGAACGTAGTTCGCGATCGACGGCGGCGCCTCGGTCAGCGTCAGTCCGAGCTTGGCGATTCTCGCCTCGGGCGAATCGTCCTGCGCGCTCGCAGTCGTGATGGCGGAGAATACAATCAGGAACAAGGCGGGCAGTTTTTTCATGGCGGGCAACAGCCAATCCCGGCCGACCGTCCGGCTGCAACGCCAGAACGCTTTCGCATCCCATGACATTCCACCCCGGTCGCATAATCCTTTCCCTCCTTGCGGCGTGCCCGATCGCCGTGTGTGCCGCCTCGCACGATCTCTACCTCGCCGCGTCGATCAACGCATCGAGCCGCGTCATGGGCGCACGTGGCGAGGCGCTCGACGGCATCTATGCGCGCGGTCCCGACAACACCTACGGGCACGTCGGCCACCACCTGCCGCTCCTCATCACGCTCGCATTCGATCCGCGCGATTCGACGCGGGTCTACGGTGCCGGATTGAGCGGCGTGATGCGCAGCGCCGACGGCGGTGTGACGTGGCGACTCGTCACCGGCTGGCAGGAAACCGAGCCCAAGGCGCTAGCGCTCGACGCGGTGAATCCTGACACAGTCTACGCGGGCCTTCCCGACGGGTTCATCGTCTCCGACGATTGCGGCGAGACATGGGAGCGCCGCGAGGCCGGCCTGCCGGAGCGCGGGAAATACACGCAGACGTTGCAGGTCGACCGCACGCGCGCGGGTCGGGTCTTCGCCGGGTGCGAGACCGGCATCTACCTTACAGAAGACGGCGCGCGCTCCTGGGGCCGCGTGTTCGAGACTGTCGACACGGTGAACGACATCCAGCAGTCGCCGCACGATCCGGCGCACTGGATCGCTGTCTCGCAAAGTGCGGGCGCGCTCGAGTCGCGCGACTCCGGACTCACGTGGGCTCGCCTGCCGCAGGTGCCTTCGGAGAAGGCGCTCTACAGTGTCGCATTCGATCCGAAGCAGCGTGGCCGCACCGCGATCGCGGGCTGGACGCTCGGAATCATCACCAGCGAGGATGACGGACGCACGTGGACCGAACGCAACATCGGGCTCCCGCCACTGCATCGTGTGTGGAGAACAGCGGTCGATCCCGATGACGGACGGCTCTACGCGGCGGTCTACGATAATGCGCTGTATGCGTCGTCCGACTTCGGTCGCACATGGAAGGCCATCGGCATGGAAGCCTCGGTCATCCGCAACTTCATCTTCGTTCCTCGCGCGCGCTGATCGCGGCCCCATCGAAATGACAAATCGAATTCTCCTTTTCCTCGCCGCAATCCTTCCGCTGGCTGCTGCCGCGCAGCCTGCGAGCACCAGCCCCATGCCGGAGCCGCCGGCCGATATGCGGCCCGACACGCTGCGCAGGGCCTATCTGGCGCGCATGCACGAGGTGCTCCGCTGGTATTCGGACTCGATCAAGCCCGACGACCCCGCGACCTTCGGCACGGGCGCGATCGTCGCCAAGCTCGCGCTCCGCGAGGATGCCGGGGTGGTGTCGGCACGCGTGGTCGAAATAATGAGCGGCCAGCAGAGCGGGGACATGTTCTGGATGTTTCCGTGGACCGCTGTCTCGTATCTCGGCCGCGACCAACTCACCCCTGAGGCGAAGGCCGCGATCCGCTCGGCGTGGCGAACGTATTTTCCACAGCGCGGCGACACAGAGAATCACTGGGTGATGTATTACGCGTCGCTCTTTCTCATGGCGGAACTCCATCCCGAAGATGCCGCGGATAGCTGGTTCAACGGCAAGAGTTCCGCGGAGAACCGCGCCGAGGCGAAGGAGTTTCTCCTGCACTGGATGGACCTCGGCACGACGATCGGGCAGGGCGAGTTCAACCCGACGCACTACATCGGCGAATACGCGATCCCGATGCTCTACCTAGCCACCTGGGCGCAGGATCCCGAGATGCGCCAGCGCGGGCACATGAAGCTCGACTGGCTCATGGCCGATCTCGCCGCCAACACGCTCGACGGCGTGCTCCGCGGCCCCAACGCGCGCACCGACGACACCTCCGTCGTCCAGCGATGGCTCGCGCTCTCGTCGTATTTTAGCTGGCAGATGTTTGGCAACACGCCGCCGCCGCCGGGATACGGCGGATGGGGTATCTTCTTCGCGGTTGTCGCGGACAACTACGTGCTCCCCGAAGTGATCCACCGGATTGCAGCCGACCGCGACGAACCGTTTCTGCAGCGCGACCTCAAGCGCACCCGCCGCCGCTGGCGCTACAGCGACGAACTCATGCCGCTCGTCTACAAGACAAACTACCTGACGCGCGACTACGCCGTCGGCTCCACGCAGGGTGGCATGATCACCGATCCGATCCAGGCGCACGTGTGGGACGTCACGTGGTCGGTTCCCGATCCGCGCGGCGTGCACAACACGATCTATTCGCTGCACCCGCTCTCCTCCGGCAAGGTCATGCAGATGTATTTCACGGAGCTGCCCGATCACATGATCGAGGCGCTCGCGAGCCAGGGAAAGCCATCCTACGGCGTGCCCGACACGATCCTTGGCAGCTCTCCCTACGAGCAGGTGTTTCAGGATCTCGACGCGGTCATCGCGCTCTACAACATCCCGGAGGGCGCCGACTTTCCGCGGGTGAACGGCTTCTTCTCCAAGGACCTCGCCGAGGTCACCATCGACGACTCCGGGTGGATTTTCGCGCGAGGCGGCGAGGCGTTCCTCGCCTACCGGCCGCTCGCGCCCTACGAGTGGCAGCCACGCCTCGGCTACAGGCAGCTTTCGTCGAAGAGCGGATACAAGTGGGATCGCGTCAATCTCGGCGAGAAGGGCGACAAGCTTCTCGTCAGCCCGCACCTCAAGAACGGCACGATCGTGCAGGCCGCGAGCGCGGACGAGTTCGCAGATTTCGCGGCGTTCCAGTCCGCGATCCGCGCGCTGCCGCTTGAGTTTTCGCTCGAGCCCGTGCCTTCCGTGAAGTTCACGACACTGCGCGGCAAGAGCGTCGCCTTCACCTACGGCGAGACTCCCGCTGTCGATGGCGTCGCGGTCGACTACAACAAGTGGAAGCTCTTCGAGGGACCGCATCTCAACGCGGAGCGCGGCTCGCGAAACCTCACGATCACGCACGGCCGGCTCGAGCGCGTCCTCGATTTCAACACGCTTACGATCACGGACCGCGTGCTGCCAGAGTAGCCGGGCGCTACGCATGAGCTATCCGACTGCGCTTCCGCTCGACCAGATTTCGCTCGATCACGGCTTTCTTGCGGACCGCGCGCGGCTTGTGCGAGAAACGGTGATACCTTGGCAGTGGGAGGCGCTCAACGATCGGATTCCCGGAGCGGAACGGAGCGGATGTGTGCACAACCTCCAGGTAGCAGCCGGCGAAAAGGTCGGTGAGTTCCACGGACTCTTCTGGCAGGATTCCGACCTTGCGAAGTGGATCGAGGCGGCGAGCTACCGGCTGGGCACGCATCCCAATCCCGCGCTCGATGCCGAGCTCGACCGGACCATCGCGACGATCGCGAAGGCCCAGCGCGACGACGGATACCTCAATACCTACTTTCAACTGGTCGAGCCCGACAAGCGCTGGGCCAATCTGCGCGACTGCCACGAGCTTTACGTCGCCGGTCACTTCATCGAAGCGGGCGTCGCGCACTTCGAGGCGACCGGAAAGCGCACGCTGCTCGATGTTGTGTGCAAGCTCGCCGACATGATCGACCAGACGTTCGGTCCACAGCCGGATCAGATTCCCGGCTACTGCGGGCACGAGGAGATTGAACTCGCGCTCGTGAAGCTCGCGCGCGCAACAGGCGTGCGCCGATACATCGACCTCGCTGGCTACTTCATCTCGCAGCGCGGCCGGTCGCCGAACTACTTTGAGGAGGAGGCGCGGCGTCGCGGCGACAAGGAGCTGCCCTGGCACATGCATCACGACGGACTCGCCACACTCCAAGCCGCGCGGCCGGTCTCGGAACTCGATGAGCCTGTCGGGCACGCCGTGCGGATGATGTATCTGCTCGCCGCGATGATCGACCTCGCCGTCGAGCGCTCTGATGTGGCGCTCGCGGAGCAAAGTAGGCGGCTATGGAAAGCGATCGTTGGGCGTCACCTCTACATCACCGGCGGCGTTGGATCGGAGCCGCACGGCGAAAAGTTCTGCGAGCCGTTCGACCTGCCGCCTGACCGCGCCTACGCCGAGACGTGTGCCGGGATCGGCGTTGTCATGTGCGCGCGCCGGATGCTCGAGCTCGAACTGGATGGTTCGCACGCCGACGTGATGGAGCGCGCACTTCTCAACAACGTGCTCGCTGGGCTCGCGCTCGACGGACGGACGTTTTTTTACGTCAACCCGCTCGAGGTCGTGCCCGCCGTGGCGAAGCGGCGTCACGACACGCACCTTGTGAAGACGCAGCGCGTGCCGTGGTTCGGCTGCGCGTGCTGTCCCCCGAATGTTGCGCGGCTTCTCGCGTCAATCGGCGACTACGCGTGTTCGCGTGTGGCCGACGGGATCGCACTGCACCTCTACTTCGGCGGATCGGTTGCCATCGAACTCGGTGGCACTGAAGTGAGGCTCGCGATCCGCACGCGCTATCCGTGGGAGGGGCGCGTTGAGATCGAGTTCGAGTCCGCGAGCGTCACGGAGTTCACTCTGCATTTGCGAGTTCCGGGTTGGTGCCGTGCGTTGCTGCTCGAGGTGAATGGAGTGGAAACTCGGATTGAGGCTGTGTCCGGCTATGCGCGGGTGCGCCGTCGCTGGGGTCGCGGCGATCGCATCGTTCTCGATCTGCCGATGCCGGTGGAGCGTGTGCGCGCCGACCCGCGGGTCACTTCGGCCGCGGGACAAGTGGCACTCCAGCGGGGACCGATCGTGTATTGCGTCGAGGAGATCGACAACGGCCCGATTCTCGCCGCGCTGAGCCTTCCGCGCGGTGCGACATTGGAGGCGCGATTCGATTCCGATTTGCTCAACGGATGCGCTGTCGTCGAGGGCGAGGCGCTGCGCACCCCGGCCGCGGATGCACTTTACTCAACGGAGGCCCCGATACCGGTCCCCGTGCACTTCCGCGCGGTGCCGTATGCTTTGTGGGCAAACCGCGGAGAAGGAGAGATGCGAGTATGGTTACGAGAATCCTGATCCTGACACTCTGGCTTGTGACCGCGGCCTGTGGTGCGGTGTTCGACGAGTCGTCGCGTGCCGCGCACGCGATGCTCGTGCGCCTCTGCGATGCACATGGCGGCCGGGCAACTGGCACCACAGCGAACAGCGGTGCGCTCGAGCAACTCGCCGCGGAACTGCGTTCGCTGGGGCACGAGCCGGAGTTCGAGGCATTCCGGATGCGAGGGTGGGAGCGCGGCAATGATTCGGTTGCGATGATCGCTCCGCTTGAGCGGACGCTCCGGGTCGCGGCGCTGGCCTATTCGGAACCGCACGAGGCCTTCGAGGCGGATGTCGTGTATGTCGGGCAGGGCCGCTCGGAGGAGTATCCCTCCGATGCGCAGGGCAGGGTGGTGCTGCTCGCTTCTTCGACAGGATTGCAGCCGCGCGAATACACGCGGATCGCCGCGGAGCGAGGCGCGCGCGGCATTCTCCAGATCAACCGTGAGGGCGGCGGCCAACTTCTCGCGCGCACCGGCAGTTTCATCGGCGAGCCGCTGGCAGTGCCCGCCTACTCGATTACGCAGGAGGAGGGACTCTGGATGCAGCGGCTGATCGCCGGCGGCGCGAAAGTCCGCGTGCGGATGGAAACGCGCTCGCGCTGTGTCGAAACCCAGTCGGCCAACCTGCGGCTGACGCTCCCGGGCGAGTCGCCCGAGCGGATCCTCGTCGGCGCACATTTCGACAGTTGGGATCTCGGCCAGGGAGCGGTCGACAACGGGCTGGGCATTGCGCAGCTCTACGCGATCGCACACGCGCTTCGCGGGCGCGCACTTCGGCGGACAGTCGAGCTCGTCTGGTTCAACGGCGAGGAGCTGGGTCTGTGGGGCTCGAGGCATGGCGCGTCGCGGGTCGGCGACACACCGATTGTTGCGATGATCAATCTCGACATGGTCGGCGTGCCGATCGCGGTGAACGCGCTCGGCGACGCCTCGCTCGTGGCCGCGCTTGTGCGCTGGAACACGGGCCGCGGTGCGCTTGCGCTCGAAAGAGGTGTCGAGAACGTGAACTGGTTCGGCAGCGATCACACGCCCTACCAGCTCGCCGGAGTGCGGGCCATCACCTTCAACGCGCCGATCCCTCGCGACTCGGTGCGCTACTATCACGATATGGCCGACACGATCGACAAGCTGCCGGAACAACTTGTCGTCGAGTCGACGGCCGTGATCGGCGATCTTGTGCTGGCACTCGCTCACGACGAAGAGCTCCGCGCGTTCCGGCGCGACACCGATGCGACGATAGAACTGTTCACCGGCCCCAAGCTTGACATCCGGATGAAGGCGATCGGGTGGTGGCCGTTTCGCGAGGCTGAATGAAGCAACCCATTCCACGAAAATCATGAAGCGACTTCGCACACTCTTACTTTTCATGCTTCCATGCGTCATGCCGTCATTCTCCAGTCTTGTGGCGTCTCAGCCGTCCGTGCTCGTTTGCGGCGGAAGCATGATGAACGGGAATCATTTTGCCGACAGCACGCTGGAAACAATGCGCACGCACTACGCGGGCTGCTCGAAAATCGCGCTCGTGCTGCATGCATCGCACCCGGATGAACGCGACCGGATGGAGGCGCGCTTGCAAGAGGCGTTCGTCCATCTCAACGGCGCGCGCGCAGAGTCGTTGCACCGGCTTGACGAGGCGGGTCAACGCGAGCTGCTCGAGCGTGCTGATGGAATCTTTGTCGGCGGCGGGGAGACATTCGTGCTTCTGGGCGAACTCCACCGGACCGGCCAGCTCGAGTTGATCCAGGGACGCGTTGCTGCGGGTGTGCCATACGGCGGGTCGAGTGCCGGCGCGAATGTCGCAGGGCCGCGCATCGGCACGACAAATGATTTCCCCGTGGCTGAGATCCCGACGCGGCGCTCGCTCGGTGTTTTTCCGGCGGTCATCAACCCGCACCATCCCGTCCCGGAGACGAAACCGGAATTCGACGGGCGAGCCGGCAAGATCAGAATCTACCTGCAGTTCAATCCGACAGAGAAGATCATCGCGCTCGCCAACGCATCGATCATGCGGCTGCACGAGGGCGTGGTAGAGCTCGAGTGCGGTCGCGGCTGGCTGTATCAGGCATCGGCGTCGCGCGAACTCTTGATCGGCGAGCCGGTGCCGGAGCTGGTGCCCTGATTCGCGTGATCAGCGCGGAGGACCGAACTCGTAGATCAGCGTCCACTCGCGCGACTCACCGGGCGCGAGATCAAGCGCGAGAAACGGCTCGAGTGAGAGCGTGTTGCCGTTGGCCCATAGGACGCACTTGAACGGAGCGAAGCTGGTGCTGAACCGCACCCACTCGATCCGTGGATGTGTGATCTCGGCAGCAAGAGGTGCGCCTTCCGGAAGAACGAGGTGTTCGAGATGGCCGTCGTCGACGCCGACGAAGGCGCGGCGAAGCGTCAGATTGCGGCCACTCAGAATGAAACCGGGATTATCCGGCATAGTGGTTCCCGCAGGGAGTGTCACATGCAGCAGACCATCGCCCTGCAGCGCAAAGTAGGGATGCGTGAACCACTCGAGCTTGAGCGGCCCGGTGCCCCGGTTGGTGAGGCGCGAGGTGGAGCGAACGCGCCGGCCCTGCAACTCGACTGTCCGCTCGATCGCGTAGGACCAACTGCCGACCGTCTGACTCGTGCGGAACACGGCGCTGTCGTGCGCGGCTTCGATGATCCACTTGCATGGATCGGTGACGACGATCGCTCCGCTCCCATCGCGCCCGAGCGCACCTGCTCCGGGAGCGAGTCCGATCGCACCGTCCCAAAGGAGAGGCTCGCCTCCCGTCGTGCTGTGTCGGAACGACTCCGGCAGCCCCTGGCCGTTTTGCGCCTTTGGTTCCGCGGCGGGCCACTCCGGTCCGCTCAGCAACGGACCCTCGCGCAGGTCGTGGACCTGCCAGATGTATCCACCCCAGCCGAATCGCGGGCCGAGCAGTGCCTGATCCGCTGCAGGGTCGATCAACTCGACGCGCAGTTCGGTGTTGATCAACGTCAGCATGTGACACGCGGCCAGCACACGGCCGCGACTCCCACGGAACAACGCGTTTCGAAGTGACAAGATTGGATTCCCATTCAGTGCCATTCAGGCGGGAGCGCGGAACGGGTTTTTCACCGTAACCGGAAGACGCGCAGCGTCGTGTTCGCGCCCTCGACAATAAGCGCATACTGTCCCATCGGTCGCGCTTGGATTTCAATCTGCTTGCCGACGAGTTCGTAGGGGATCGAGTCCACGCCTTCCCACACCTGGTCATTGTCGAGCTTGAATCGATTGCCACCGGCCCACGAGACGACCTTTGCATTCAGCGGTGGCAGGTTGCGCCAGTCGCTGTCGCCGAAGACCGGGAGCCCGAACCGCTGCAGCAGCCCTCGCTTCCGCTCCTCCGTCATCTCGTTAACCGTCTGGCGCATCGCGCCAATTTTCGCTTCGGTCGCCGCCTGACCGCTCAGGAAATGCCGGATCAGGGCGGCATCGATGACCCCAAGCTCATCGGGTGTGAGACGATCGAGGCGCGCACGCTGCCACTCCTCGGGGGTGAGGACCGATTTCAGGCCAGGGAACTTCTCCGCGGCAAACGCGCACTGCGCGAGCGCGAGGATAAAAACGGCAAGGCGGAGCATTTTCATGGAGACATTCATGGCGCGGACTTCACGGGTCATCAAAGCGAAATTATCGCCCGGCCGCCGCTCTCGAGCGAAGCACCGCGCGGCACTACTTGCGCCGCGGCGCGCGGTTGCCGTGCAGCGCGTTGTAGAACGAATCGCCGGGCTTGATCGATCCCTGTTCCACGACCTCGCCGGTGAACGCTGACTTGTAGATCGCCGTGAGAAGTTCGACGGTTCTTCGGGCTTCGTCGCCGGACGTGAGCGGTCTGCGGTTCGCGTCGCGATCAAGAACGAGTGCATTGAGCTGCGCGCCGTGCGTGGATCCCACGTCCGGCGGCGCGCTTTGCCATGTCTGTAGGAGATTGTCGTCCTGACCGGGGAGCATGGGTGTGAGCAGCCAGTTGTCGCGCGTGTAGCCGTAGAGGTGTTTCAGCTCTACCGTGGCATGTTGGTAGTCGAGGCGCAGGTAGGTCTCCTGGCGGGGGCTGAGCGCGCTGTTTACGATCGATCCGAGCGCGCCGTTCGCAAATTGCACGATCGCCATCGAGACATCCTCGACCTCGATTTCGCGATCGAGTGTCGCGGCGACCGCGCGGACGTCCTTCCACTCGCCAAACAGGTAGAGAAATTGATCCATCGCGTGAATCCCGAGACCCATCGTCGGTCCGCCGAGTTCCGTCTCCCACCGGCCGCGCCACGGCACGTTGTAATATGCAGCGTCGCGATACCACAGCGTGTTGCAGACACCCACCAGCGGGCGTCCGAGCTGGCCGCTATCCACCATGCGCCGGAGATGCGACATCGAGGATGCGAAGCGCATCTGAAAAACGCAGGCGGTGTAGCAGCCGGTGCGCTGCTCGGCCTGCTGGATGAGATCGAGTTCGGCGAGCGAGCCGCAGAGGGGCTTTTCGCAGAACACCCAGGCGCCGGCCTCCATCGCCGTGATGCTCATCTGCGCGTGTTGCGATGGCGGCGTTGCGATCAGGACGATGTCGGGCCGCACCTCGCGGAGCATCACGTCGTATTCGGTGAAGACGTGCTTGATTTCGTTTCGCTTGGAGAACCCGGCGACGCGGTCGAGGTCGATATCGACCGCGGCGTCGAGAATCACCCGGCCCTGCGTCGCTTCGACGGCACGGACATGTGCTTCCCCGATTCCCCCTGTTCCTACGAGCGCTGCGCGGTAGATCTTCATTCGTGATTTGTGAGCAGGACCGCAGGCAATGGAACAAACGGATCCGACTCGCGGCCGGACTATACGGACATGCCGGCAGGAAGCATTCTGAAAATGAGTGAAAGTTGAACGCCTCGCATGCCGCTCCCGTCCGCCGGTTCCGGGTTTGGAGTTCCGCGTTCACGCGGCTCCAGATCACGCCCGCTCGATGACCACGGGTTCACGGCGCGGCGTGTAGACCGTGAGACCGACCAGCGATTGCTGAGGCGGCGGGAACATGTAGCTCGAGGCATAGCCGACGACGATGCACGTCAGGATCGCGATCACGATGTAGAAATAGGGATGCACCGCGTTGAAGATCCAGGCTGTGAAGGTGATCACGAGGCTGGCTCCGACGCCGATAAACGCGCCCTGCCAGTTGGCCCGTCGCGTGAACATCCCCAGCGCATAGCAACCCGCAAAGCCGCCGCCGAGCAGGCCGATGAGCACAAACGAGGTGTCGAGCGCGGACTTGATGTCGGCCAGCGCCAGTAGCAGCGCCGTGCCGATTCCGATCAGCCCGGCGATAATCGTGACCTTCTCGGCGAGCTTCACGCTCTTTGCCGGCGTGGCGTTCTTCCAGTGGCGCTCGTAGAAATCCACGGAGACGAGGGTCGCGACACTGTTGATACAGCTTGAGAGTGTTGACATCGATGCGGCGAAGATGCCGGCAATGATCAGTCCCGTGAGGCCGGCCGGGAGCTCGGCGGCGATGAACTGCGGGAAGGTGGAATCGATGTTGAGCGTCGGGTTCAGGCTCGCCGGGTGTTGCTTGTAGAAAACGTAGAGCGCGGTGCCGATCGCGAAGAACGTGAGGTTGCCGGGGACCACGATCGCCGCGAGTGTCCAGACCGACCAGCCGGCCTCCTTGTCCGACTTGGTCGACAGGACCCGCTGCATCATCACCTGATCCTGCGGGTAGGTCAGCGACTGGAGAATCACGACGAGCAGGAATCCCCAAACCGTGGCCTTCGTCAGGTCGAAGCTCCAGTCGAAGGTATGGAACTTGCCATCGTTTGACGCGACACGAATGAACTCAGGCAGGCCGCCATCGACATGCGAGATCACGAACCCGATCGCGACGAATGCGCCGCCGAGCATCACGAAGACCTGGATGAAGTCTGTCCAGATCACGGCCTTCATGCCGCCCATGGTGGTGTAGGCGATCGTCACCAGCCCCATGATCAGCACGCTGTAGACGACGTTGATGCCCGTGACCGCCGACATGGCGAGCGACGGCAGGAAGAGGACAATGCTCATGCGACCACCGAGCTGGAGCACGATCGCGATCGCGCTGGCGAGGGTGCGAATCTTCGGATGGAACCGCATCTCGAGGTAGTGGTAGACCGACATCAGGTTCAGCCGCCGGATGAGCGGCACGATCCAGATGGCTACGAACACTGTGCCGAACAGCCCGACGACGTTGGCTCCGAGGTATTGCCAGTTTTCCGAGAATGACTTCGCAGGCGTCGCGATGTAGCTGATCGCACTCGTGCCGGTCGCGTAGAGGCTGACCCCGGCCGCCCACCATGGAATCGTGCGACCGCCGAGGAAGAAGTCGTCGTTGTTGTGCTTCTTTTGTCTGAGCAGGTAGTAGAAGCCGATTCCAGCGGTGAACCCGAGGTAGACGACGATGATCACCCAGTCGATCCACTTGAGCAGCCGTTTCGTGAGTTCGACGGAGAGAAGCGTGCGCGCGCCGGTGCCGTCTGCAGCGAGCGTGTCTACAATGAAACCCGTGCGCGCGGCACGCACGCCCGTCATCGAACCTGGCAATCCCGCGGGACCGAGGTCTGCCCACGCATCGGTGATAGTATGGTAGGTGTGAAGGTGAACGACACCGGCCGCGTCGGACGACAGCGCGAGAACGTGCGCCTGTCCGCCCGTGTTAAGCTGCGGCATCAAGCCTGCTGGTGGAGGCGATCTTTCACTCCAGCCGCTTGCGTTGTGACGAAGCCAGTGAAAGGTGCCGCCCTTGTCCTTCGCGAGCAGCCAGACGGCGCCGTTGTGAGTGATGTGCGAGCTTGGCGCGAACATGCCTTCCATCTCGGGCGGAAGCGATGGAAGCTCCGATTCCGAGTGGACCGTCTGCAACTGCGCGGCCTCGTCGCCGGTGAGACTAGAGGAACGGATCGCAATCAGACTCTCTGCGCGCGTCGTGGCGGCAATGCACGTGAACAGAAGGATCGGCAGAACGACGCGTCGCCAGCGGGGTGGGGGCATCGCCTTCAAATCCAGTTGGACACGTGTCGGGACTCAAGGACCATTTTCTTGCGGCGCGCGAATGGCGCGCAGACGCGATGAAAATTTCATTCCTTTGTGCCGCTTGGAAACGCGGCACATGCAGGAGACTGCTTGTTCGTCCGGCGCCTGAGTCTGTCCTGGATCCGACGGGGTCGTGTTCGTTCCGATGACGCGTGCCATCACCGCGACATCGCCAGCTCGAGAATCTTTTCGCCCGTGAGTCGGGTCTCGGGCGGCAATGAGT
>DATKCJ010000259.1:0-3899 GCA_035513275.1 Opitutaceae bacterium | reverse complement strand
GCGGATGGTGCCGCTCGACTTTGTGCACTATCCGATCACGCACAGTCTGATCGGCGCCGCTGGATGGGCGCTGCTCATCGGCCTGGTTTATGGGCTCGTCCGGAAATATCCGGCGGGCGGTTGGGTGTGCGGCATCGCGGTGCTGAGCCACTGGGTGCTCGATCTACTCGTCCACCGGCCGGACCTGCCGCTCGCGCCCGGCGATTCGATCCGCGTCGGACTCGGGTTATGGGATCATCCCGTCGCGGCGATCGCGCTCGA
The DNA here is from genome assembly GCA_035513275.1 of Opitutaceae bacterium. Classification (GTDB taxonomy): domain Bacteria; phylum Verrucomicrobiota; class Verrucomicrobiia; order Opitutales; family Opitutaceae; genus DATKCJ01. The sequence continues at coordinate 3,638 of DATKCJ010000259.1, read as the reverse complement.
GTCGGCAATTTTCGTTTTCGGACTCTGGCTTTATCTTCGCGCAACACGTCCGGTCGATCGGATCGGGACGTGGGCGCTCGTCGGACTGGTCGGGTTCTTAGTCGTGATTCATGTGGGCAACATTTTCGGCCCGCCGCCGCCAAGCGCAGAGGCAATCGCGTGGGTCGGTCACGCGCAGTGGTTGTTCGTGCTGCTCGCGTTCTGGGTGGATCGGCATCGGCGCGCCGTTTGAGCTGTCCCTCTTTGTAGGGTCGCCGCTTGCGGCGACCACGAATGGCCCTACGCAAGCGCATGCCCTAGGGGGTGATCTCCTGCGATCGGGACGGCCCCGTCCACGGGAAAAACTCCGCGTCGAACGCATCGAGACCTTCTTCCTTTGGTCCCGACCGAGTCCAGCGCGAGCCAGCCTTCTTGATACGAGATTCGGCCAGATGCTTCCGCACTGCATGTGCACGCGCTACTTTCTCCTCCCGTGTTCCGGGGCTCCCAAACCAGGCGGCATCCAATTCGTCCGCGCGACGAATCACCTCGCGGTTGTTTGCGAGCGCGCAGGCGAGCACGTCTTCAGCATTTTCGAAGAGCGATCGGTGGAGCTGCGTCGCGTCATCGGGATTGAAAAAGCCGATTGCGAACGGGAACACGCGCTTTGTTGCCGCAGGAATCGTGAGGACAAGTGCGGCGTAGTCACCCGTTGGTGCGACACCTTCCGCGAATGGTGTATCGCCGAGCCGCGTGCGAACTTCGAGGGACTTCTCAGTCCCGAAGCCGACGCGACATGCGGACGTGAATCCGGCGAAGCCGTCCGCCGTCGGCTGAAACGCTGCGTCCGGTGCGCCCGCGCCTACGATCACTTCGACCGGCTCGTCGCTGTGTGTGTTGTCGTATTCGACGAAACCGCCGATCGACGGCGCGAAATGCAGCCGTGCCACCTCGCGTCCGCACTCTGCAGGATCGCTCGTATTCCAGAACGGCGTGCAGAGCTTGAAGACCAGAGGACCGATCAGCCACCGGTCGCTTGCGAGCGCAAAGGTGCGCCCATAGCGACCGGGCGTCAGTGTCTCGAATGACTCTCCACTCACGGTCGGCGTCGTGGCGAAAAGCGGTAGCATCCGCCACGGCAACGTCGGCGCCTGCCTGATTCCGACAAAGAGTCCCATCGGCAATTCGTGACCAGGATTCGTCCGGAACACACAGTCGGCCCCGTCTTCGCCTGCGAGCAGACTCGCGCCTGCGCAAAGGGCAGGGTGGTGGGCGTGAAAGGGCTTCATCCTTTGAAAGGTGTCAGAATTCGCGGAGCCCGGGAGCGAAGCAAGCGCAGGGTCGCCTTCGCGTTACCTACGCGAATTGCCGCTTCCGTCGTGCGGGCATCGCCGCGTAGGCTGTCGGACGAATGGAAATCATCCTCATGGGAACAGGCACGTCGCAGGGAGTGCCGATGATTGCATGCGAGTGTGCGGTGTGTCGGTCGACGGATCCTCGAAACAAGCGGACGCGCACGAGCATCCATGTGGTGATGGATGGGCTGCACATTCAGGTCGATGCCGCCCAGGAATTCCGTCAGCAGTGTGTCGATAACGGGATCGCGTGGGTCGATCTCTTCATCCTCACGCACGGACACGCGGACCACGTTGCGGGCCTCGACGACATGCGGCGCTTCTGCGATCTGCTCGGCGGGAAGGCGATTCCGGTTTATTCGACCGACGAGGGCTTGGGCCGGATCCGCCAGATCTATCCCTACGCGATCCGTGATACTCCCGAGTTCCGCGGCTACCCGGCATTCAGGTTAAACAACATGCCGCTTGCGCTCGAGCTGCCTCAAGGGACGATCCGCTCGATCCTCCTTCCGCACGGACGCGTGGAGGTGCTGGGGTTGGTCTTCGAGGAAAGAAGCACAGGCGCGAAGTTCACCTACTACACGGACTGCAAACGGGTATCACCCGAGGCGGTCGAACTGGCCCGCGGTTCCGTCGCGCTTGTGCTTGATGGACTCCGGCCTGAACCGCACCCCACGCACCTCTGCATTCCTGAGGCGATCGAGGTCGCGGCGGGCATCGGCGCACCGGTCACCTACCTGACGCATCTGACTCACACTGTTGACCACGGGACGATGGAGTTGACGCTCCCCGTGGGCGTGAAACTGGGCTACGACGGGCTCAAGATCACGCTCTAGCAGGTGTTTGGAGCAGCACGGCGAGCTCATGAAATAGTGCTTGCTTAAATCCTACTAGATTAGTCTGGATAGCGGCAATCGGGTCATGAAGTTCTCCAAGAAGACCGAATATGCGCTCCGGGCCATGATCGACCTCGCGATTGCTCACGAGGTCGGTCGTCCATTGCTAGGACTCTCCGAGTTGGCGGAATCCGAACGCCTTCCCGTGAAGTTCCTCGAGCAAATCCTCAAGGACCTGAAGCAAGGCGGATTCGTGCTGGGGCTGCGTGGCAAGTTCGGTGGCTATCAACTCGCCGAGCCGGCAGCGCGAATCCCTGTCGGGCGGATCGTGCGTCACATGGCGGGGCCGCTGGCGCCGATCGGATGCGTGAGCCAGACCGCCTACGAGAAGTGTTCGTGCCCAGATGAGGCTCACTGCGGCTTGCGCATGCTCATGCTAGACGTGCGCAACGCGATCACGGGGATACTGGATCGCTACACGCTCGCCGATGTCGTCGAGGTCACGCTGCGCAAGATGAGGCGCAACGGCGTGTCGCTTCCGTTCTCGAACAAGAGCGCGAGGACTCGCTCGAGCCCGCAACGCGGACGCGCATCGGCATCCGACACGATCATCCGCGATCTTCTCACCGACTACAGCATCTAGTGCCCAAGCGAGCCATGCACACAGCGCGCGCATCAAAACTCTGGCGGAGCACCCTCGTCGCTTTCTTGCTCTTGGCGGCGAATGAAGGATTGCACGCCGCGACGCAGACCTTGCGCGTCGGCTACTTTCCGAATGTCACGCACGCGCACGGCATCATCGGGAGCCACTCCACTCGCGAGGGACGCGGTTGGTTTGAGGCGCGTCTCGGCCCCGACATCAAAGTGCAGTGGTTTGCGTTCAACGCCGGGCCGAGCGCAATGGAGGCGATCTTCGCCGGCTCGATCGACGCGGCTTACGTCGGTCCCAATCCCGCGCTCAACGCATACATCCGCTCGAATGGCGACGAGGTCCGCGTCCTCGCGGGTGCCGTCGAGGGCGGCGCAGCTCTTGTTGTCCAAGGCGATGGGCGCGTCACAGAGCCCGCCGACTTCGCGGGTCGCCGCATCGGCACGCCGCAACTGGGCAACACCCAGGACGTCGCGGCGCGCGCGTGGTTGAAGAAACAGGGCTTCAAGATCACGCAGACGGGCGGGGACGTCCTCGTGGTCCCGACGGCGAATCCCGATCAACTTTCGCTTTTTCAGCAGGGGAAACTCGATGGCGTGTGGACCGTCGAGCCCTGGGTGTCGCGTCTGCTCCTCGAGGGCGGCGGCAAGTTGTTCGTTGAGCAAGACGACGCAGTCACGACGCTGCTTGTCTCAAGCGTTAGCCTGCTGCGCGAGCGGCCTGAGCTGGCGGGTAAGCTTCGCGAAACGCATGTCGCGCTCACCGATTGGATCAACACGCATCCCGAAGAGGCTCGCGAGCAGGTGCGCGCAGGTCTAA
>DATKCJ010000258.1:0-14272 GCA_035513275.1 Opitutaceae bacterium | reverse complement strand
CGAGTCGAACTTCGGCCCGCGCAACATGGGCGCGGGTCCGACAGGTGTGGCGAAGATGGAATTGAAAACTGGCGAAGTGACGCCTGTTGTCGCGGTGCCGTTCCAAGTCGGCCACATCCAGTCGAACACCTGGGTGCCCGGCGAAATTGTGTTCTGCTGGGAGACCGGCGGAAAGGCGCCGCAGCGCACGTGGACGGTGAAGGCCGACGGCACCGGACTGCGGCCGCTGTTTCCCGAAAACGAATTCGACTGGGTCACGCACGAAGCCGTCACGGGACGCGACGAGGTCGCGATCGCAATCCTCGGGCACCGTGATGTCGGCGTGGACGACGAATGGGGCAAGGCGGGCTCGCGGCTGCGTCCGACAGGGCTCGGCATCGTGAACGTGCGCACCAATGAGATCTACATCGCCGGTCAGACCAAGACCGGTAGCGGCCTTTGGCATGTGCACGCGTCGCCCGATGGGCGGTGGGCGACGGGCGACGACTTCGCGCGCAACCTCTGGTTGATCGATCGCCGCACAAACGAGATGCGCCTGCTCTCCGCCGGTCACAAGACAACCGCGCAGGATCACGTGCATCCGACGTTTCATCCCGACGGAACGCGCATCCAGATCCAGTCTGCGATGCTCTCCGAGGACGGACGATCGATGAACATTTGCATCGTGCCCGTGCCGATTGATTGGCTCGCACGCACCTACGACGTGTCCCAACATCCCAAACCCTGAAGCAGATTCTCGAACCGTCAGGCAAATACCCATGATATCACCCAAGGTCCTCCTACCAATCGTGCTGTCCCTCACCTCTCTGCACGCGGGCAGCGTCTCGAGTCCCGACGGGAAACTGTCCGTTGAGTTCGCACTCACCGAGGAGGGAGCGCCGGTTTATCAGGTGAAGCGCGACGGCGAATCGATCCTGCAACAGTCGCGTCTCGGACTCGTTCGCGACGATGCTGACTTCTCGCGCGGCCTCGCCTCCGTCGGCGAGTCGGAGTCGGAGCCTGTCGAGGACCGCTACGAGATTCTCACCGCGAAGCGCCGCCACAACACCTACCGCGCAAACCGGAAAACGTTTCAACTCGCGACCGCAGGCGGTGCGCGGATGGACGTGATCTTCCAAGTCTCCGACGACGGCGTCGCGTTTCGCTACCGTTTCCCGGAAATGTCGGAAGAGCCGCGCAGCATGGTCGACGAGGTCAGCTCGTTTCACTTCCTGCCAGGCACGCTCGCCTGGTTGCAGCCGATGTCGATCGCGAAGGAGGGATGGATGCGCACGTTTCCTTCCTACGAGGAATTCTACGAGAAAGGAGTTCCCGCGGGCACGCCGTCAAACTTCGGTGCGGGCTGGGTTTTCCCCGCGCTGTTCAAGAGCGGCGACACGTGGCTGCTCGTTTCTGAAACCGGACTGGACCGCACCTATTGCGGCGCGCGGCTCCGGCACGAATCACCCAACGGCGAGTACTCGATCGGATTTCCCGATCCGCGCGAGACGATCCATGGCAGGCCTGCCAATCCAACCTCTACGCTTCCTTGGACGACACCGTGGCGATTGATTGCGATTGGCGACTTGAAGACCGTCGCCGAGTCGATGCTCGGTGTGGACCTCGCGCCGGCAGCCGCTGCACCGGCCGGTCCGGAAATCGTCCCGGGCAGGTCGTCGTGGAGCTGGGTGCTGCTCAAGGACGAAGCGACGGTGTTCGATGTGCAGAAAGAGTTCATCGACTACGCAGCGGACATGGGCTGGGAGTATTGCCTCGTGGACGCGCTTTGGGATGTGCAAATAGGCGACGAACGAGTCGCACAACTCTCGGAATATGCGCGCACAAAGGGCGTCGGGCTCTTGCTCTGGTATAACTCGAACGGCGGATGGAATGACGCGCCGCAGACTCCGAAGAACCGCCTGCTCACCCAGGAGATTCGCGCGAAGGAATTCGCGTGGCTCAAGTCGATTGGCATCAAGGGACTCAAAGTCGACTTCTTTGGAGGCGACGGCCAACCGGTGATCCAGCAGTATCTCGATCTCATCGAGGAGGCCGCGCCGTATGGCATCTCGATGAACTTCCACGGGGCCACGATCCCGCGCGGCTGGCAGCGCACCTATCCAAACCTGATGACGATGGAGTCGATCAAGGGGATGGAGTTTATCACTTTCGAGCAGCGCAACGCCGACGAGGAGCCGGCGCACGCCACGATGCTGCCGTTTACGCGAAATGTTTTCGATCCGATGGACTTCACGCCGGTGGCGATGGAAGGCATTCCGAACATCGAGCGCCGCACCACCAGCGCGTTCGAGCTCGCGCTCGCCGTGGTGTTCACCTCGGGCATCCAGCACTTCGCGGAAACGCCGGCGGGCATGGCAAAGATGCCGGACTATGTGCGCGAGTTCATGCGCGACGTCCCAAGCGTGTGGGACGACGTGCGGTTCTTGGACGGCTATCCTGGGAAGCACGTCGTGATGGCGCGCCTTGGCGACGGCCGCTGGCACATCGCCGGAATCAACGGCACAGGCGAGCCGGTGGCGCTTTCGCTCGACGTCTCGTTCCTGCCACAAGGCGCATCGTGCACGCTCATCACCGACGGCGACACCGAACTTTTCGCGCGCACGACTGTGAAGGTTCCGGCCGGCTGGAAACTTCCGCTCACCATGAAGCCTCGCGGCGGATTCGTGCTCGTCGTCGACAAGTGACCCGACCGCGCCGTCCGGTCTCCCCTCCGATGAAGCTCCCCCTTGAGTCGTTTGGGATTGCGCTCGCGCTTGCGTGCGCAGTCCCGGTGCTTGCGCAACGCGCCGAGGACAAACCGTTGCCGCCACCGGAGCCGGTGCACGTGGAGCTCCGTTTTGATTTTCGACCGGGTGCGGCCGCGAGCGGATTCACATCTGTGCGCGCAGACAACGCCTACTCTGTCGAGCGCGGCCATGGCTTCGATCTCGACACGCGGCCCGGTGGAGACATGCCGTTCTTCTTTTCAGCCGCCGTGCCCGAGGGGAATTATCGCGTCACGGTCACGGTCGGTGATCTCAACGACGAATCCGACACGACAATCCGCACCGAAACCGGCCGCATCATGGCGGTTGGCGTCCGCACGGCGCGTGGCGAATACGTGACGCGCAGGTTCCAAGCGAACGTGCGGCGTCCGCAGCTCCCGCCTCCGCCGATGAACGCGCCCGGCGGATCGATCGTTCATATGTTTCTTGCCGGCGAGGCCGAGTCGCGCGCGTGGGATGAGAAGCTCACGATCGAGTTCAACGGGCCGCGACCGCGCGTCGCCGCGGTCGAGATCGTGAAGGACGACGCGGTGCCGACGCTGTTCGTCGCCGGCGACTCCACTGTCGCCGATCCGCGTCGTGGACCCGGCGGCAACTGGCCGGCGCAGCTTTGTCAGTTTCTCAAGCCGGGCATTGTCGTGTGCAACAGCGCAGAGGGCGGCGAGACGAGCAAGAGCTTCATCACCGGCTATCGCTTCGACAAGGTCCTCAGCCAGATGAAGGCGGGCGACTTCTTCCTCGTGCAGTTCGGACACAACGACTCGAAGCCGCAGTGGCCGCAGAGCTACACCGAGCCCGCGACGAGCTTCAAGGCCTACCTAAGTGTCTTCCTTGCCGAGACGCAGCGCCGCGGCGCGACGCTCGTGCTCGTCACGCCGATGGAGCGCCGTGCGAATGGCGACACTGTCGGTCCGTGGGCGCGCGCGATGCGCGAATTCGCCGGAGAGCACGACGTGCCGCTCATCGACCAGTGGGCGATGAGCAAGCAGATGTGGACTGCGCTTGGCGACGATGTCGGTGCGGCATTCGACGACCAAACGCATCTCAGCGGCTACGGTGGCTACCTGCTCGCGAAAAACATCGTGCGCGGCATCAAGGCCGGCGTGCCCGAACTCGCAGAGTTCGTCGTCGACGACTACTTCGACATGGATCCCTCCCACCCCGAGCCGCCTCCCGCCTATCTCCAGCAATCACCCGGCCCTGCCAATCGCCCCGCCTCACCATGAAGACTGCACTCACGCTCGCGCTTGCGTTCACCGCCGTTGCCGCCGCCGGCGGCGCGGAGTCCTTTCCAGTTCAAGTCGCCGTCGATGCCTCGCAATCCACCGGCCCGCTGCGCCGGTTCTGGCGTTACTTCGGCGCGGACGAGCCGAACTACGCGACGATGAAGGACGGCCAAAAACTCCTCGGTCAGCTCGGCGAGCTCGCGCCACGCGAGATGTATTTCCGCGCGCACAACCTGCTCAACACCGGCGACGGTACGCCTGCATTGAAGTGGGGATCGACCAATGCCTACACCGAGGACGCGGCCGGCAATCCCGTCTACGATTTCCGCGGCATCGACCGCATCTTCGAGAGCTACCTCGCGCGCGGCGTGCGGCCGCTCGTGCAGATCGGTTTCATGCCCGAGGCGATGTCGTCGGAACCTCATCCCTACCGCCACGAGTGGAGGCCGGGGCTTCCTTACGAAAGGATCTACACCGGGTGGACCAAACCGCCGAAGGATTACGCGAAGTGGGGCGAACTCGCCTACCAGTGGGCGAAGCACTCCGTGGAAAAATACGGCGCTGACGAGGTGAACACGTGGTGGTGGGAAACCTGGAACGAGGCGAACAACCAACCCAACGGCTATTGGGGCGGCAGCATCCAGGAGTTTCTCAAGCTGCACGACTACGCGATGGCCGGCGTGCGGCGCGCGCTGCCCACCGCGCGCGTCGGCGGACCGCACACAGCCGGATCCGGCGGACAGTTCATGATCGAGTTTCTCGACCACGCCCTGCGGGGCACGAACTTCGCCACCGGCGAGCGCGGCACACCGCTCGACTTCGTCGCATTCCACGCGAAGGGCTCGCCGACAGTGGTCGACGGCCATGTGCGCATGGGCATCAACAGGCAGCTCAAGACCATCGAGACCGCATTCGCGACTTTCGCCTCCTACCCGGAGCTGAAAGGCAAGCCGGTCATCATCGGCGAGTCCGACCCCGAGGGCTGCGCCGCGTGCCAGGGTCCGCAGAATGCCTACCGCAACGGCACGATGTATTCGAGTTACACCGCCGCAGTCTTCGCGCGGAAGCACGACCTCGCCGACATGTTCGACATCAACCTCGAAGGCGCGGTCACGTGGGCGTTCACGTTCGAGGATCAACCTTACTTCGCCGGATTCCGTCAGGTCGCGAGCAATGGGCTGGCGATGCCCGTGCTCAATGTGTTTCGGATGTATTCGCTCATGGGCCCAGAGCGCATCGGCGCAACCAGCAGCGCACAGGTGCCGCTCGAGGCGATCACCGCGGACGGAGTCCGAGGCGAACCCGACGTCGGCGTCCTCTCGAGTCGCGCGCCCGGAAGAATCGCAGTGATGGTCTGGCATTACCACGACGACGACGTGGCCGGTCCCGATGCAGCGGTGTCGCTCTCCGTCGGCGGACTTCCCGCGTCGCAAGCGGCGGCGAAGCTCACCCACTACCGGATCGATCAGAATCACAGCAACGCCTACGCCGAGTGGCTTCGGATGGGCTCACCCGTCGCGCCCAATGAGCAGCAATACGCGACCCTCGAGAAGGTCAGCGCGCTCACTCCGCTCACCGGCGAACCCGCGACCGTGACGATTACTGAAGGCTCCGCCGCGCTCGACTTCACGCTGCCCCGCCAAGGCGTGTCGCTACTCGTGCTCGAATGGGCGGAGTGACGGCGACGACACGCAACCGGCGTGCAATCGACGAGCTCTTAGGTAGGAGCCCGCTTGCGGGCGATTGGTTTGGTGTAGGTGGCGCGCTCGTCGCGCCACGTTGCGCGCAAGCGCGCAACCTACATCGGAATCTCCTGCTTGCGGGCGATTCCGGGTGACTTCGACATCGACTCTTCACGCACTTATCACCTCGGGTTCATTCGCGTGCCTGCGAGCCAGACGCCGAATTGTTTCCTTGCTGGCCGAGTCCCTGCATCCACGATTGCACGCACTCCGGTTCCGCGCCCCCTCAGCGTCCGGGACGTCCTGAACCGTCACGATCGTGCTACCCTGCACTGAACGAGTCGACGGATGTCTTTCTCGCGAGACCATCGCGCGGATCGCATTCGCGACATCCGAGTCATCGTCTCATCCGTATAAATGAAAACCATGCGCATTCTTGTGTTTGCCGGCCTGCTGAGCGCAGCCGTTCACGCAGTCGGTGTTCCGGTTGATTCGAAGATCTCCGCGGTCACGGTCTACCAGGACCGTGCCGTCGTCACCCGCACCGCGTCGGTCTCACTCGCCGAAGGCACGAGCGAACTGGAGTTCGCCAACCTGCCACAGTCGCTCAACGAACAGTCGCTCCAGGTGAGCGGCTCGGGCACCGCGCCGGCGACGATTCTCGACGTGAGCGCGAAGCAGACCTTCGTCGACCACACGCCGGACGCGCGCGTGAAGGAAATCGAGGACCATCTGAAGTCCCTCCAGAAGGAGATGCGAGGCATCAACGATGTAGCGGGCCTGCAGGCTGCCCGGTCGGCAATGCTGGAAAAGATGGAGGCCGCACTCTTCGCACCGCCCGCCAAGGATGTGCCCCGACCCGAACTGGAGCAGTTCACAACGTCGCTCGCCTACCTCACGGAACAGCGGGCGAAGATCTCCGCGGACCGCGCGACCCTCGATGAAGAGCGCATGGAACTGGCCAACCGGTTCGCCACGGTCCAGAACCAGTTGAAGGAATTGAGCGGTGGCGGCCGGAAGGCGTTCAAGACGGTGACTGTTCGCGTAGCTTCGACGCAGGTGGGCACGCTCGACGTGTCACTTTCATACGCAGTACCCGACGCTTCGTGGGTGCCGAGCTACGACGCGCGAGACTCGAGCGCTGAGCGCAAGGTGCGGCTCGATTATTTCGGAATCGTGCGACAAAGCACGGGCGAGGATTGGAAGGACGTCGCGCTCACTCTGTCGACTGCACGTCCTTCGCTCGGCGGCGCTGCGCCGGTGCTGACAGCGTGGCAGCTCGATGTGTGGGTGCCGCGGCTGATGGAGCCTGCCGACGAGACGGTGGTCTTGTCATCGTTCGAAAGGTCGATAGCCAACAACGTTGGATACTACGCGCAAAACAGGCTCGGTGGTGTGCGCGAAACTGGAGAAGTATTTGGTGACTCACCTCCTCCTCCGCCAGTTGAAACAGGTTTCCTTGCCGCCACGATCGAAGCCACCGCAACAAGCGCGGCCTTCAAGATCGAAGTCACTTCCACAATCCTGAGCGACAACTCGCCGCAAAAGGTGCCTGTCACTTCCATCTCGCTTGCGGCACCGCCGGAATACGTCACGGCCCCAAAGCGCCACGCGGCCGCGTTTCTCACGTCGAAGGTTGAGAACAGCTCCGAGTTTCCGCTGCTTGCCGGCGCGATGAATGTGTTTCTCGACGGCACGTTTGTCGCGACGAGCGGCATTCGCACGGTGATGCCCGGCGAGAAGTTCGACCTCGCGCTCGGTGTCGACGAAGGCATCTCGATCAAGCACAAGCGCGTGCAGAAATTCACGGAGGACACCGGCATCACCGGCTCCGGAAAACGAATCACCTACGAGTTCCTGATCACCGTCCAAAACAACAAGAAGACCGCCGAGAAAATCGTCGTCACGGACCAGGTGCCGCTTTCGCGCAATGAGAAGATCGTCGTGAAGCTGATTTCCCCCGATGCGAAGGAAGTGAAGCCGACCGACGAGGGCGCACTGAAGTGGACCCTCGACCTCAAGCCAGGCGAGAAGCGCGAGTTGACGGTGAAATTCACGGTCGCCCACCCGGGCGACATAGTGGTCTCGGGCTTGGAGTGAATCGCTGTTGGCGCCCCGTGCGCTCCACCGCTGTTGTCGCACCCATCGCCGTGGGGGCGGAGGCCCCGCGCGTCAAATCTCGAATGACTGCGATGAGTTGCCGTGCAATCCGGCCTGCCTCCCATTTCGTGGGTTGACCGCTCCGCGCGGCGTCTTCTGATTTAGCGCTACAACATGAAGCCCCTCCCCGCCCCGGGACAGCAAGCAACAGAGCCGACCCGGACGGGATTCGTCCCGATTGGCGAGAAGATCGCCTACGGCACGGGCTCGATCATCGATATGTGGGGCAACTGGCTATACGTCGGGATGGTCTGGCCGGTGTTCAACATCTTCCTTCACGTGTCTCCCACGCTGGTGAGCCTCGCGTTGATGTTGAACAGGCTTTTCGACGCGGTCTCCGATCCGTTCTTCGGATGGTGGTCCGACAACACACGCACGCGCTGGGGAAGACGGCGGCCGTTCATCCTTGTCGGCGGGATCCTGGCCGGCATCTGCCTGCCGCTGCTCTTTGCCGTGCCCCAGGGTTGGAGCGAGATGCAATACTTCTGGTGGATGGTGGGCTCCTCGGCGATCTACATCACGATCGTGAGCTGCGTCATGGTGCCCTTCAACAGCCTCGGCTACGAGATGACCCCGGACTATCATGAGCGCACGAGCGTGTTCGCGTTCAAAGGTGCCATTCAGAAGCTGCCGGAAATCGCGATGTTCATGGCGGCAGCGTTTTGCACAGCCACTGTATGGGCTGGGGCGACGGGGGCCGACGCCTTCGACCGTCTGTCTCTGATGGCTTCGCGCAGCGTGACATGGTTCCACGCCTTTTTCAGCAGCCTGCTGACGCTGCAATGGTCACGCGTCGTCGAGCTGATAAAGACTCCGTTTGGATGGGAGGCGGCTGCCGAAGGCGGCGAGGTGTCCAATGTCCTGCTCGGAGCGCAGGTGTATACCACCATCCTGGGCGCGATCATGGTGCTCGTTGGGTTCGTGCTCTTTTTCACGCTGAAGGAGCGCTACTACACGAAGGTTGTTTCGAACGGATCCGACCAGAAAAAGATCAAGCTCACCGAAACTCTCTGGCAGACCTTGAGCTGCCGCCCGTTCCGAGCCCAACTTGCGATGGTGTTCTCCTATGGGATGGGAACGAGCATGGTAGGAACTCTCGGTTACTACTGCACGGTTTACTACGTATGTCGCGGGGATGTGGCATTGGGATCCATTTGGAACTTCGGGATGGGCCTGATGGGGATGGTAATGGGCCTGATCGGTGTGCCGTGCTTCAGCTACCTGGCCCGCCGTTTCGGCAAGCGCGAGGCGATGAAGGTCGTGCAATTGTCCGCGATCGTCGTCTTTGCCGCGACGTGGTGGCTCTACGACCCGGAGATCCAGTGGCTGCAGATGTTCGCCACCGGATTCATCGCATTCACGGGAGTCGGGTTCTGGATGCTCGACGGCTCGATCATGGCAGACGTGGTCGACGCCGACGAACTCGAGTCCGGCAAGCGACGCGAAGGCGCTTTTTCCGCCACGCGCTCCTGGATCATGAAGGTCGGCATGGCCGCCGGCATCTTCTTCTCCGGAGTCATTCTTCAATCCACAGGCTTCGACGCCGCGCTCGGTCCGGTGCAGAGCGATCACGCGATCTTCAACATCCGACTCTACCTCGCGGTCATTCCGATCGTGGGCCTGATCATCGCGTTTTTCGCGCTGCTGCGTTTCGGCCTCACACCGGCGCGCATGGCGGAGATCCGCGCCCAACTCGAGGCACGGCGCGGCACGGTGTAAGGTGTCAGTGACGAACCGGCGGTGCCAGCCGGTCCACCACGGGCCGGTCGGCGACCGATCCGCGCATCACGACTTCGACGGGCAACACAATTGGCGACTGCGGCTGCGCCTCTTGGGATTCGATCCGCGCAAGCAACGTATCCGCCGCGAGGCGCCCCATCTCGACGAGCGGCTGACGCACCGAGGCAAGCTGCGGCGACGTCGTCCTCGCAGCAAGTGTGTCGTCGAACCCTGCCACTGATATGTCGTGTGGCACCTGCAGGCCGACGTCGGCGAGCGCCTCCATCACGCCAAGTGCGATCATGTCGTTGGCGCAGAAAATCGCGTGCGGCAGCGCCTCGCCTGTATGTTGCCGGAGCCACGCACTCATGGTCTCGCGGCCGTGCAGCGTCTCGAAACGGGTGTGCATCAGCAGCCGGCTTTCAAAACGCAGATTGTGTTTCTTCAATGCCGCCTTGTAGCCCGATACGCGACGATCGGCGCCGATGTAGCCTTCAGGACCGGCGATGTGCATGATGCGGCGATGACCACGCGCGATCAGCGCCTCAACCATCGCAAACGCACCGTGCTCCTCGTCGGACTCGATGTTCACCACGCCGGGAATCGGAGCGTTTGAGTGGATGGACACGAACGGCGTGTGCGTCGGTAGCTGACGTGCGATCGTCTCATCGATCGTCGGCGCGATCAGCACCATGCCGTCGATGCGGCCGTCGCAGAAGGAGTGCAGCCGGACGGCATCGTCCGCCCAATTTCGCAGCGAAAAGACCGCGGCGTTCTGCCTTCGGTGGGTCGCCTCGGCGAGGATGCCGTTGAAGACCGCGAGGAAATAGTGATTCAGCTCATCCTCCTCGATCACGCCCACGATCCCGATCGAGTTCATCCTGCGGTGCACGAGTGCGCGGGCCGCAGCGTTGGGCCGGTATTGGAGCTTCTGCGCGGCTTCGATGATTCGCGCGCGAGTGCTCTCTGAAAACCGAGACGAGGTGCGCGCACCGTTGAGCACTGCGGAGGCCGCCATGGCAGACACCCCCGCCTCGCGTCCGACGTCGGCGAGTGTAGCCGCGTGCGGCTTCTTGGATTTTCGGGAACGTGGCATTGCCGGGGCGGGCGCGGAGACTTGGGGTAACCTGGGGATGGGAGCAAGTGCGCTTCGCGCAAACCTCCATGCCAATCAGACAGGAACGGTCAAGGAGCCCTTTCCGTCGCTCTGTGTGTGATTGCCGGCGACTCCGGCGATTTCGACGGACCAGTGTTTAGGAATCCGCCCTGCGAGCGTGACGGTGATCTCGCCGCCGCGGCGGACCGCGTTCACGCGTGTGGTCTCTCCGCCATTCAACGAAGGAATCTCCGTCGCTGCGGATTCACTGTCGGCGAGATCATTGATCCGGAGAGTCACGCCCTCGGCGAAATCGTAATCGGGCCGGCTCTCATCGGCGCCCAGCACGAGGATCGTGCCGCCACGCACGAAGAGCGGCAGGCTCGCGAAGTCGTAGTGTTCGTGGTGCCATCCTGCGGGGCGCACTTCCCCGCTGAGGAGATGCCGCCACCGGCCCGGGGGAAGGTAGTAATCGATCTGACCGTCGGCGGAGAGCACGGGTGCAACCAGCAGATCCGGCCCTAGCATGTATTGGCGATCGAGCGAAGCGCAGCCGAGGTCTTCGGGAAACTCGAGGACCATCGCGCGCATGATCGGCACACCGCGATCGTGCGCCTCACGTGCGACGCCGAAAAGGTAAGGCATGAGCCGACATTTCAGGCGAGTGAAGATCCGCAACACGTCGCAAGCCTCCTGATCGAAGTCCCACGGCACGCGGTAACTGGAGCTGCCATGCAGGCGGCTGTGCGACGAGAGCAAGCCGAACGCAACCCAGCGCTTGTAGACATCGGCCTGAGGAGTTCCCTCGAAGCCACCGATGTCGTGGCTCCAGTAGCCGAAGCCGCAAAGCCCGAGTGAGAGCCCGCCGCGCAGGCTCTCGGCCATCGACTCGTATGTGGAGCTGCAGTCTCCACCCCAGTGCACTGGAAACTGCTGTCCACCTGTGTGAGCAGAGCGCGCGAACACGAGCGCCTCGCCTTTCCCCTTCACCTCCTCGACGACACGGAAGACCGCCTCGTTGTAGAGCACGGCGTAGCGGTTGTGCATGCGGATCGGATCGGTGCCGTCGTGATAAACGACGTCGGTCGGGATGCGTTCGCCGAAGTCAGACTTGAAGCAATCCACACCCATCTGCATCAAACGGCGGAGGTGCTCCTGAAACCACGAGCGCGCAGCGGGATTGGTGAAGTCGACGATCCCCATTCCCGGCTGCCAATGGTCGGTCTGCCACGGCTCGCCATCGGGCCTGCGCAGAATGAACCTCCCGCTCACCGCCTCGGGAAAGAGGCGCGAGAACTGGCTGATGTAGGGATTTATCCAGACGCAGACCTTGAGCCCTCGCTCGTGCAGCCGGCGAAGTTGCCCGACAGGATCGGGAAACGTGCGCTCATCCCACGTGAAGTCGCACCATGAGTAGTCGCGCATCCAAAAGCAGTCGTAGTGAAAGACGTGAAGCGGAAGTTTGTATTCGCGAAACTTGTCGATGAAGCCGTGCACCGTCTTCTCGTCGTAATCGGTGGTGAACGAAGTGCTGAGCCACAAGCCGAACGACCACGCGGGCGGCAGCGCCGGCCGGCCCGTCAGCCCGGTGAGCCGCGTCAACACGTCTTTCGGGGTCGGGCCGGCGATCACGAGATACTCGAGGCGCTCGCCCGGCACGCTGAACTGCACGCGCGACACCCGCTCCGAGGCGACTTCGTGCGAGACCGGCCCGGTGTCGTTGACCAACACCCCATAGCCGCGATTCGTCAGATAAAACGGCACGCTCTTGTAGGACTGATCGCTGCCGGTGCCGCCGTCCTTGTTCCAAGTTTCGACGACCTGCCCGTTCTTGACGAAGGCCGTGAAACGCTCGCCGAGTCCGTAGACGTTCTCGCCGACTCCGAGATCGAGCTGTTCGAAAACAAACCTGCGGCCATCGTCCGCCTCGACGTAGCCCGCGCCGCGAAACCCGCTTCGCGTGTAGCGCTCACCATCGGGCCGCTCAAAGACCAGCGACCAATTGCCCGACTTCGCCAAGCGTGCCCGCAGCGCACCGCTCGTGTAGACGACCTCCTCGCTGCCCTCGGTGATCTCCACCTCGGGCCGCGGCAACCCCGGTAAAATCGTGTCTGGTCCCCGGCGACGAGATCCCGCGTAGTGTTCGATGCTCACGCGGATGACTCCCTCCAAAGGCGAGTCCAAACGGAGCGTGAGCACCGGCCCTTGCAGGGTATCCCCGCGGTGTCGGATCGGGCGCGTCGGAGCGCAAACGACAATCGTATCGCCTTCGCGCTCCACTCGATGCACCTCCACCGGATGATGGAGTTTCAAACCAAGCTGCACCATCCAGGCCCCGTCAGTGAATTTCATGATGTCTCTTTTTCTGCGTGAACCGCCCCTTCGGCGCCGACCGAATTGAAATGATGTAACGTTAAATCACAGCTGGCAAACCGAATTCTGGCGGTTCAGAATCGGGGTGCGGACATGATTCCCATGGCAAGCCGGTCAACGACGCGCACTCCCCGAATTGCGCTCACTATAGCACGCTGCACGCTCGCGACCTGGTTTTCATGCACTGCGGTGGCGATTGAACAACCCACCGCGGCCCTCCGTCGTGGGAAAATACACCGGCGCAACATCGTGATCGGCGCCGGCGGCTTCGTGACCGGGCTGACCTACCATCCATCCCATCCGCGCGAGGGCTCCTCTACGCGCAGACCGACGCGAGCGACGGCCTGTATGTTTCAACAACTCCGGGCCGCGGCTTCGCAAAACTCGCACGAGTCGACGCCGCGTATCAAATGGGTTTCGGTCGAGCCCCCGCGGATGGAGCACGCGACACCATTTTCCTCCACGGCCGGGTCGACGGCACTGAGGGAGTTTTTCGATCCGGCGATTCGGGAGTGAATTGGTTGCGCATCGACGATCCCACGCGCCGCTACGGCTGGATCCGGGCGGTGGCCGGAGACGGACAGGTGCCGGGACGCGTCTACCTCGGCACAAGCGGTCGCGGCATCGTCGGGGGGAGCCGGGGGAAAACTGAGAATCATGTGCGGCTTCAGCGGGTAGCCCGCGACCTGCCGCCTTCGCCAAGGCTTCGGCGAGCCAAGCCGGGCGCGGGCTTTAGGCCCTCCCGCCGTGTCGCATAGGCGTCAACCTTAGCCGCAGAACCCCTTCTTGTCATTGCGAGTCTCCCGGCTTGGAGGGAGACGAAGCAATCCAGCAATGATTCCAGATGGATTGCCGCGGTCGTCCGGCTGCCGCCGGACGCCCTGCTAATGAACTCATGTAGTTTGAGGTTGGGCCAGCACGAGTGTAAAGCCGAGCTCGGCGGCGCGTTTGTGCAGGAAGCGCTCTTGGTGTTTACGGTAGCTCGCCTCGTAGGCATCGAGCCCACGTTCAACGTAGGCCATCCCTTGGGTCATCGCGTAATAGAACAGCACCGCGAGTTTGCGCGCCGTGGCCACGTTGGCTACCGCCGCGCTGGTGCGCGCTTTGAGTCGTCGGTAAAATCCTCCCAGCGCCTGATATTTGCTCTTGGCGATGCTGTGCGCGGCCAGCCGGAAGATCTGGCCCGCGGTCGTCTTGCCTCGGCGCCGCGCCCGCCGCTTGCTCTTGCCGGACTGGTTTTTCCCGGGCGAG
>DATKCJ010000257.1:0-3751 GCA_035513275.1 Opitutaceae bacterium | reverse complement strand
CAAGTGACGCCGCTGGCAGTGAAGATCGTGCCGCAGGAAGATTTGCAGCGGTTCGTAACGCTCGCGGTCTCGGAGCTTGCGGGTTTGCATGAAGGCAATATCGCCCGCTTCAGGTTGAGGCCCGCTGAGCTCGTCGCGTGGCGGGACCTGCTGTAGTCGGCTTTCGTCAGCGTTTCCAATAGACGGCCTGTCGCCTCGGGCGCGAGGTCTACCGCGAGATCCACATCCGCCGTTAGCCGGTCCACGCCATGCAGGACCGCGGCTCCGGCATAGTCTGTAAGCATCTGTTTCTCAAGATTTTCTCTCAATCCCGGCACCCGCCTGTATTCCGCCCGCCGCCCAAAGCGCACAAATGCCATAGGACCCGCGTTTGTGAGGACGCGGTTTGAGCGACGTGGCGAGAGAGGCTTCCGCACGAATATTCCCATCTGGCTTGACGTATGTCATTCACATATCTAAAGTGACATACATGGAAAAGACCCAGATTTACTTGCGTAAGGAAGAACTGGACGCCCTTCGTCAGGCTGCGGCGCGGTCGGGACGTAGCGTCGCAGCGCTCGTCCGCGATGCAATCCGCAAGACGGTCCTCAAACCGCGGGCCGAGGGCCCCGTTGCGCTCTGGGACGGCGAGCCCGGGCGCACGTCGATTGAGCACGACAGCGTTCACGACGAGCCTTAATGCGGCAGAGGGAGGTTGTTTTTGTCGACAGCGGGGCGTGGATCGCCCTCGCGCTGTCACGAGATCCGCTGCACGCCCAGGCGCGGGAACAATGGGATCTTTTGCAAGGGTCGGCCGCGAAACTTCACACCTCCGTGCCCGTCGTCATCGAGACATTCACGTTTCTCGACCGCAACGCCAATCGGGACGTCGCGCTGGCGTGGAAGGAATCTATCCAAAAGCCCGGCACTGTGAAAATTCTGCCTTGTGAGCTGCGCGATCTCGAGAAGTCGTGGGAGTACTTTCGGCGCACCGACCTGCACAAGCTCTCGGCCGTCGACGCGACCAGCTTTGCGATCATGAATCGCGCGCGTATCCGGCTTGCCTATACATTTGACCCTCATTTCTCCGCCGCAGGATTCAGGCTGGTCGCATGAAATGGCATCACGCCAGGCACACGGCGCGAATCCCGCGGACCGCCTGTCTTATCCTCTCCTGATTCTCCACCAGGGCAAACCTCACGTATCCCTCCCCATACGACCCAAATCCGATGCCCGGCGAAACCGCCACCTTCGCCTCGGCCAGGAGCTTCTTTGCGAACTCCAGCGACCCCATCGCCCGATACCGCTCCGGAATCGCGGCCCAGACATACATGGAAGCCTTTGGCGTCTCGACCGGCCAGCCCGCGGCGCGAAGTCCACGAAGCAGCACGTCACGTCGGCGCTGATACTGCTGGCAAGTATCTCGTACGCAGTCCTGCGGTCCATCGAGGGCCGCAATGGCCGCCACCTGAAGGGGCGTAAACGTGCCGTAGTCGTGATAGCTCTTGATCCGCGCAAGCGCGGCGACCAGCTTGCGATTGCCCACCATGAACCCGATGCGCCAGCCCGCCATGTTGTAGCTCTTGCTGAGCGTGAAGAACTCGACGGCGACTTCTCGCGCGCCGGGCACCTGCAGGATCGAAGGTGCGACATAGCCGTCGAAGCAGATGTCGGCGTAGGCGAGATCGTGCACGACGTAGATTCCGTGCTCGCGCGCCAGCGCGATGACGCGCTCGAAGAACGCGAGGTCCACGCACTGCGCCGTGGGATTGCTCGGGAATCCGATCACGAGCAGCTTGGGCTTGGGCGTCGTCTCGCGGATGGCCCGCTCGAGTTCTGCCAGGAAATCGGTCCCGGCTGCATTAGGGACGGATCGAACATCCGCACCCGCGATCACGGCGCCATATAAATGAATTGGATAGCTGGGATTCGGCACGAGCGCGGTGTCGCCGCGGCCCAGGGTTGCCAACATCAGGTGCGCGAGGCCCTCCTTGGAGCCGATCGTGACGATGGCCTCGGCTTCGGGGTCAAGGGAGACGCCAAAGCGCCGCGCATACCAGTCGCAGATCGCTCGCCGCAGCCGCGGGATGCCTTTAGAGACTGAGTACCCGTGCGACTTCGGCTTCCGGCTCGCTTCGACCAGCTTCTCGACGATGTGCGCGGGCGTCGGGCCATCCGGATTGCCCATGCTGAGGTCCACGATATCCTCGCCGCGCCGGCGCGCGGCGGCCTTGAGCTCGCCGGTGATCGTGAACACGTACGGCGGCAGCCGGGCGATGCGCGGAAAGTCCGTCAAAGGATCAGCTCCTCCGCGGGCGGGCGCAGGCTTTTCGGGTAATTCAAGTAGTTACCTCAATAATGCATTCAGTCGCAAACGACGGCGCATGACATGCTTGGTGCGCATAACGTGCCGTGACTGCATTAGGAGCTCCGTGGAAAACCTCTACAGCCTGTATGATGCGCTGGTCAGCATCAACGTCTCGTCCGACAAGGCGCGGGCGGTCGTGGATGCGATGGAGCGCGATATGGGCACGACGCTGGCGACGAAGCAGGACCTCGAACTCCTGAGGCGGGACGTGGAGAACCGGTTTGCGTTGCTCGATCAGAAGATCGACACGCTGCGTAGCGACATGTCACGGGACCTCGCGGCCCTCGACCTCAAGATGACGGTCAAGCTCGGTTCCATGCTCTTCGTCGGATTCGGGCTGACGATCACCGCGCTTCGGCTTTGGACCTGACTTCGTCAAAGAATCAACTCCTCCGCGGGCGGGCGCAGGTTGTAGTTCGAGCCCATCGCGTGCCCGTAGGCCCCGGTATTGGCGATCAGGAGGATGTCTCCCTCCACTGACCGCGGCAGCAAGCGGTCGTGGCCGAGCACGTCGCCGCTTTCGCAGATCGGGCCGACGACGGTCCACATACCTTCCGACGGCTGGCCGGGGCGCGTGAGATTCACGATCTCGTGATAGGCGCCGTAGAGCGCGGGTCGCAAGAGTGAGTTCATGCCGGTCGCGACGCCGAGGTACTGCATCGAACCCTTGCCCTTCAACTGCGTCACGCGCGCGAGCAGGACGCCGGCGGTTGCAACCAGGAAGCGACCGGGTTCGAGCCACAGTTCGTACTGGGGGTTCGCCGCGCGAATGGACGCGAGTGCCGCATCGAGCGCCGCCAGGTCGAGCGGCCGCCGGCCGGGCCGGTCTGGCACGCCGAGGCCGCCGCCGACGTTCAGCACGTCGACGTCCGGGAACTGCATGGCCGCCTCAGCAAGCGTCGCCGCCGTCCCGGCCCAGCTCGTGACGTCGAAGTGACCGCTCCCCGAATGCGCATGGAGTCCGACGACCTTTGCGCCTGCCGCCCGCGCGGTTTCGGCGAGTTCCGGCAGCTCGAACAAGGGCACGCCGAACTTGGAATGTTTGCCTGCCGTGCGGACCTTCGCATGATGCCCGTGTCCGCGGCCCGGATCGATCCGCACGAAGATCTCCCGCCCACGGAACAGGTCGCCCCATTGGGTCAGGGCATACAAATTATCCACTGTCACCCGAAGCCGTCGGCTGAGCGCCCACTGGTACTCCGCGCGCGGCGCGAAGTTGGGCGTGAACAGGATCCGGTCATTCGCGATTTTTGGTACCGCTAGCTGGAGCCGCTCCACCTCGCCGGGCGACACGCACTCGAAAGACAACCCAGCCGCCGCGATCGCCTGGAGGATCGCGGGGTGCGGATTCGCTTTCATGGAATAAAACACGCGCGACACAGATGTCATGTCGGCCAGCTGCGT
>DATKCJ010000256.1:0-5255 GCA_035513275.1 Opitutaceae bacterium | reverse complement strand
GTCTCTGACCTGCGAGGCGACGATCCGGCAGGTCAATAGACCCGCCCTACTCCCTTACGACAGCAACTGGATGATCCGCACGATCGGCAGGAAGAGTGCGATCACGATCGTGCCGACGATCAGCGCGAGGAAGACGATCATCACGGGTTCGATGATCGACGTCAGGCCCGCGACGGCGTTGTCGACCTCTTCGTCGTAAGTGTCGGCAATTCGTGTGAGCATCTCGGGCAGTTGGCCAGTCTCCTCGCCGACGTCGATCATTGAAGTGACCATGCCCGGAAACACGCCGGTGCCCTCGAGTGTGCCGGCGACGTTGTCGCCTTCCTTCACACGGTCGTGGACAACGTCGATCGCGTCGGACAACACGCTGTTGCCGCTTGTTTCGCGCGTAATGAGGAGCGCTTGAAGAATCGGCACGCCACTCGACATCAACGTGCCCAGCGTGCGAGTGAACCGCGCGATGGCAGCCTTCAGAAAGAGATCTCCAGTTGGCGGCATCCGAAGAGTCAGCCGATCCATGAGGCGCAAGCCAGCCTTTGTCTTTCTCAGAAGCTTCACCGACATCACCACAAGAACAACGATACCGATCGTCGCGAGAATGTTGTTCTTCACGAAGTCCGACACTCCGAGCACGAGTTGAGTGAGGACCGGCAACGGCGCGCCCTTGAGCAAGTCCTCGAAGATCATCTTGAACTTAGGCACGACGAACATCATCAGGCCGACAAGGATGAGGACCGCGACGGTGATGATGATGATCGGGTAGATCATCGCAGCCTTGATCTTTCCTTTGATGCGCTCCGCCTTCTCCATGAATTTCGCGAGCTGCCCGAGCACGACATCAAGTTTGCCGCCGGCCTCGCCGGCACGGACCATGTTCAGGAATAGTTTGTTGAAGACCTTCGGGTGCTGAAGGAGGCCGTCCGAAAGTGTGCCGCCCGAGCGAATGTTTTCCGCAAGGCTTTCCACAACCCACTTGAACGCCGGGTTCTTTTCCTGTCGCGCGAGGACCTCGAGACTGCGGAGCAGCGGCAGGCCAGCCTGCACAAGCGTCGAGAGCTGGCGCGTGAAAATCGCGAGACCCTTCGTGTTGATCACGCTGCCGATGACGATCGGCTTCTTCTTCGATTCTTTCGCTACAGCCGCGACTGCCAACTTCTTCGACGGCGCTTTCGCTGAACGCTTTGACTGCTGCTCGGCGAGCGCCGTCGGGAACAGCCCGGTCGAGCGGAGCTTCGCGGCGGCCTCCTCGGACAATGAAGCATCGATCGACCCCTTTCGCTCGCGCCCGTTCGCATCGAAAGCGGTGTAGGAGAACTTCGGCATAGGGAGGACTCGGAAGGAAACGGCGCTGTGGGGCGGAGACAATGGAGAAAGAAAGGGCGCGGTCTGCAACTCCGAGGTGGGGACAAACCCCGACCCACAATCGGACCGAGCAGGGGCAACCTACCCGCCCGGCCCGCGCGCGAGCTCGACTGCGAGCTTCTTGCACGCCTTCAAATCAGTCTTGCCGCTGCCGAGCATTGGTATCGCGTCCACGCGGCGCACGATCTTCGGAATCCAAAGGTTCGGCAGTCCGGCTGCGGCGAGCTTCTCGCGCAGCGCCGTCGGATCGATGTCGATCGCAGTGAGAAGAACGAGGGCCTCGCCCTTCACCGCATCCGGCACACCCATTACAACAATGTGCGCCGCATCTGTGGCCTCGACTTGCAGGGCATCGACAATCCGCTGCTCGATGGTCACGTGCGGCACCATCTCGCCGCCGATCTTGGAGAAGCGCGACTGCCGGCCCTCGATGAAAAGGAAGCCGTCGTCGTCGAACCGCGCGAGGTCGCCCGTCAGGAACCAGCCGCCGGGCGCGAGGGCCTCGGCCGACTTTTGCGGATCGTTGAGGTAGCCGTTGAAGACGTTCGGACCCTTCAGGAGGATCATGCCGGTGCTCGTCGCGTCGAGTTCCTTGCCAGTGTCGGGGTCGATGATCTTGGCAGTCATGCCGGCGACGAGCCGACCAACGGAGCCGAGCCGGTGGCCCACTTGCAGCTTCACGCCCTTGGGAATATTCGCGGGGTCCGGCACGTTGACGGA
Organism: Opitutaceae bacterium; assembly: GCA_035513275.1. Taxonomy (GTDB): domain Bacteria; phylum Verrucomicrobiota; class Verrucomicrobiia; order Opitutales; family Opitutaceae; genus DATKCJ01. Next base: position 3,173 of record DATKCJ010000256.1, on the reverse strand, counting down.
GGCGACAGGCGTCGTCTCCGTGAGCCCGTAGCCCTGATAGATGGAGACCCCGAGCGTCTTCTGATACGCCTCGTAGAGATCGTTCGGCAGGCGCTCGGCGCCGGAAACCGCGAACCGCAGCGACCGCAACTGCTTTGGCTCAGCTTTCTTGAGGAGCGGGCGAAGGAAGGTCGGCGTCCCGATGAGGATCGAAACTTCGTCCTGCTCGATCGCGTCGATCATCTTCTTCTGGTCGAGCGGGCTTGGAATCGTGATCGCGCGCATCGAGTGGATCATCGAATACCACATCGTCACGGTGAACCCGAAGCTGTGGAAGAGCGGAAGGCACGCGAGAAACGTCTCGGTGCGCGGCAGGATTCCTGTCGCGGAAATCTGGCCGCAGTTTGAGAGGATGTTCCGGTGCGTGAGCGCGACGCCCTTCGGCTCGCCCGAACTTCCGCTTGTGAACAGCAGGCCCGCCTCGTCGTTGTCGCCGCGGTCCGGCACGTGCCAGATGAGCCGTATCAACGCGGCGGGCAGGAGCCACACCATGATCAGCGTCCCGAGAATCCGCGGCTTGCCGAGCGAGGCGAGGTCGCTGCGCACGTCGCGCGTCAATTCCGGAAACGGGAAGTTCGGTAACTTCTCGCGCATCGCGGGCGCGCTGATGACAGTCGCCACCTCGGCCATCCGGATGCACGACTCGTTTGAAGCGCGACCGGCGGTGAAGTTCAGATTCACCGGGCTCTTCCCCGCGAGGGTCACGGCGAGGTTCGTGATGAAGCCGCCCGCGCCCGGCGGCAGCACGATGCCGACCCTGCGCTCCGGGATAGCGCGACGAATCTTCGACGAGTAGCACAGCGCGACCGCAAGCAACATTCCTGCCGAAAGTGCGCGGCGGTCGGCCGTGCGGTCGACGAGTAGCTGTTTCCACGGGTGGCGCGCGAGGGACTTCACGCACTCCTTCGCGATGTGGCTCTTCAGCTCGACGCGCGCCTGATACGCCTCTTCGCCGAGATCGAGAAGCGCGCGGCGGGCCTTGATCGCGGAGATGCCGTGATGGTCGAGCGGCACGCCCACGTTAACCAGCACGCGGAATGGCAGCCGGTCGGGAAGCTTCCAGATGATCTTCTGGCTCGAGTAGGAGAAGATGGATCCCCACAACGAATCGATGAAGACCGGCACGACCGGCACCTCTGCGCGACGCGCGAGCACCTCGAACCCCTTCCGGATCTCCATGAGCGCGCCGGTGCGGCTCACCTGCCCTTCCGGGAACATGCAGACGAGCTCGCCTTCCTTCATCTTGCGCATCGCGAGGCGCAGGCCACTCGATGCGCGCGCGGACGAAATCGGAATCACCCCGCTCACACGGTAGAACCACAGGGGCAGCCCGCGGCGTCGCGGCCCGTGCACCGCGAGAAACCACAGCTTCCGCGGAAACGCGACCTGCAGGATCATCGCGTCCACATAAGAGATGTGGTTGCTGATGATCAGCGCGCCTCCCGCCGGGACGTTCTCGATTCCTCTCAACTTCACGCGGTAGGGAAGCACCGTGAGCATCCGAAAAAGTCCGAAGAGGAAATGCTCCGGCATGAGCCAGACCGCGAGCAATCCGCCCGCAACTCCCGCCACGCCGAGCGCAACGAACTGAGAGGAGGCGCCCCACCCCAACTGGACCGACGTCACGTAGAAGAACCCCGCCGCCAGCATCCCGCCTGCACCGCGGAATACGTTGAGCGCACCGAGGAGCTTTGTGCGGCGGTTGTCGGCGATCCGGTTTTGGAAATCGACGTAGAGCGGCGCCAGGAAAAGTCCCGCACCGAATCCGAGAATCAGCAGCTCGACCCGGAAGTCCCAACCGCCGGCATCGCCGGAACCGAGAAGCCATGCTCCGAGCCCGACTCCAAACGCGCCAAACGGTGCGAGACCGAGTTCGAGACGTCCGCGAGAGAACAGCGACGCGATCATCGCTCCGCCCAGCACGCCAAATGCTACGTAGAACAACAACCCGACAGAAAACGTCGTCGCCCCCGCTCCGCCATCGTGCAGCTCGAGCCCAAGATCCAGAATCCCCAGGAACACCGATCCGCCAAACGCGTAGAACAGCAGAATACCAAACGCGGACCCTCGCAGCCGGCGGTTGCTCCACAATTCCTTCGCAGGTCTGAAGCCGCGAGTCGGCGCTTCGTCCGGCACCGTCGCCTTGGCGCGCGATACAAATTGAAACACCACCAGCGCCGCGACTCCAACTGCGAGCAGCACCAGCACACTCGACGCGCCCGCCTCCCACGGCCCGCCGAATCGTTCAAGATAGCCGTCAAAAATCCTGCCGCCTGCGAACACGCCGACCGGGAGCGCCGCAAGCACGAGCGCCTCAAGCCACATCGCCGCGGCGGTGAATTGTTTAAACTCCGCGAGTTCCTTGAGCAGGCCGCGCTTCGCCGCGGACACAAACGCCGCCTGAATCGACAAGAGCAACAAGCCCGCAAGCGCGAGCGGCACACTCTTCAGCTTGAATGCCATGAACAGCCAGCCGAGGGACAGCACGTGGATCACGAATCCAAGCACGAGGAGCGAGCGCCGCGAGCGGCGTTCGCCGAGGCCGGCAGCGAGCGGCGACACCGTCATGAACGGCAGAGCGATCAACGCCGCAAGCACGGCGAGCGTCGAGGCGATATCCGCCTTGGGAAGCGTCCCCGGATAGAGGAGGACTGCGAACAGGACCAGCATCGCCGCGTCGCGAGCGAGGGCGGCGAGCGCGTGCGAGACAAGCAACGCCGCGACAGACGAGCGGGGGGCGTGGTCAGATTGCGTCACGTTTTGTGGGGAGTGGGGTCTCCACAGAAAACAGAAGCACCGTGATTAACTCAAGGCCCGGCTGCCGAAACGTCGGGCCACGCGCGGAGATCTCTGACCAGCGGACCGAAGCCGCGGGGAAAATCATTCTCCAACCGACGCATGTCGCCCCGATGCCGGCCGATGCTCTGGAGCGAGTGATGGATTTCATCGGGCAGTGACGGCCGCACCGTGCCGTAGGTGAGATGCTTGAGTTCGCGACGCGTGTAGGGCAGCCATCCGCTCTCCTGTCCGCGGGTCCAAGCGTCCTCCGTCACTCGCTCCTCCTTGCCGCAAAGTAGCCACGCCTCGATCGCAGGCACGGCGAGCCCGACGGCGGTGTGAAGTCTCGCGCGTCC
>DATKCJ010000255.1:0-9206 GCA_035513275.1 Opitutaceae bacterium | reverse complement strand
CACCCCCCCTCAACCTACGGTTCGCGTTTTTCCCATCACGGGGTGGTAGCTCAGTTGGTTAGAGCGTCTGCCTGTCACGCAGAAGGCCGCGGGTTCGAGTCCCGTCCATCCCGCCATCCTACGCTCCTGCTGGAGCTTCCTCCGTCGCCCTTCGGGCTATGGAGGACAAGCCGGATGGCGCGGCCAGGGCGATTCAGCGAATCTCGTAGTTGCTGACGGGCGGAAATCGTAAGCGCGAGGTCAAGTCCGATGCGACGGCACTCGGGTCTTGGCTAATCCCGGTCGGGCGGATTTGAATGCGCGTGTAGATACGCAATTCCTGAAGTCCTGTCAGGGAAATCGAGGGATGCCCACTCTCTCTCCATGTGCCCCGGGCGGGTCGCAAAGTCTTATTCGTCATGCGAATCAAACCGTCCGTGTTCGCGCACGCGCTGAAGTGCGTCGTGGTTCCCTTGTTGGGTGTGTCGCTCTCGCTCCCGCATCCGGTCGCGGGTGAGGAATTCGAGCCGGGTTCGGATGCGGTCCGGCAATGGGTCGCAGACTGGACTGAACTCGAAGGAAGCCAGAAGGACGAATGGCTGAGCGACATGCTGGAGAAGCTTCCGGAACCCGAACATTGGGCGGACCTGCGTCGCGCACTTAAGGAGGCGAAGGACGCGGCGCCGCCGGACGCCACTTCACTCGAGCGCCGGAGGTTTCAGAGCGGCGGTTGGCTGCTCGCATACTTGTTGGGCGACCGCGACTCGGTGTTGACCGAAGTGCGGGCGGTGACCGTGGATGACCGCGACGCCGTCGAGGGCGTTCATTTGCAGCGGTTGGAGTGGAGCCTCTCGAACCCCGACGGTGATGCGGAAGGCACGCGATCGCGTCTCGAAGTGTTCGAGGAACAGATCGCGATGTTCGAGCCCGTCGATTTGGAGGAAGTGAAGGCCGTCATCGGTGGGGAGGAGAACTTCGCGATCCTGCACCGGTTGCTCGAGGCCCGCCGTGTTTTCGTCGAAAAGGTAATCAAGGTGTATGAGGAGTTCGAGCAGACCAAGGACAGCGAGGCTGCCGATTCGAAAATCAAAGCCCTTGTCGAGGAGTTCGAGAACACGCATCGCGTCGAACAAGAGGCGATCGTGCAGACGATCGAGAGTCCAGTGATCCAGCGTTATCTGATGAGCCTGCAGAACGAGCCGGAAGAACAGGGCCCATACTCCCCGTCCATTCACGTTCCCGACCTGGTGACCCTCGCGGGCCCGGAGCGCGCGGCCGAGCTGATCAACAAGGCGCTTCGTCTTCCGCTGACACTTGTCGTCGAACCGGAGACCGGACCGCAAACGCTGGCTCTTCTCAAGAAGCTTGCGATCGCGGGAATCGACGAGATGAAGCAAGCGCAGTGGGGGTTGGTGAACGACCTCGAGAGCGTCGCTCTTTATGAGGCCTTGCTGCGGAAGTTTTCGCAGGGCGACGAGACCGACTATTTTTTCCAAAGGGCCAGAGTTCAGTATCTCTTTGGGCTGGTCGCTGAAGGCCGCGTCGACGAGGCGCTCGCGCTCGCGTTGAGTGGAGGCACACTTCAGGACGGCTATCTGAGTTACTCCGCGCTCGACGCGGTTGAGCAAAGTGGACACGCGGACGACCTATGGAAGTTTCTCCATGGCTGGATGACCGCCCGTCCAGAGTCAGGCGACTGGAGTCGCTTCAACCGGCTTTCGGTCCAGCTCGGCCGGCAGGAAGAATTGAAGAACCTGGTCGCCACGCTGGCCGGGGACGGAAGTTTGGCCGGGATGAGCCGGCAGCAGGTGCAGTTGTTGCAGGCCGATGCTGAGATGGCGATGGACGAGCTCGAGAAAGCAGCATCGCGATTTCAGGCAATGCTGGTGCCGATCGGTTCGGGCCCAACTGAGCTGGCCGGACAGATGACCGTCGTCACAAGGCTCCTCTGGCTGTCCGAGTTGCAGGGCGATCGAGCGGGGTTCGACGCAGCGCGCGCCGCGGGCGTCGCGATTCTCGAACACCTGAGGCAACACTCACCCGAGGAAGCGCTCGATTCGGGCGCAGACTTCGTCTCGGCGTTGAACTCCCTGGGCCGGCACACGGAGGCTTATCAGGAGGGACAGCTCATGATGGCTCTGCTGTCGGCGCTCCATGAGAAGCGGGCTGGCGCAGACAAGGCGACGGAAGATGGCGATGCGCAGGCGCTGTCGGATTACACTGTGCGCAACCTGCTTGGCGAGCAGCTCAGGGCAGCGGTCGAGCTCGGGCTTTGGGACGCCGCGTGGGCGCTCGTGGACGAAAATCCTTGGTGGGGTGCGCGCGATCTGCGCGACCTCGCCTCCGAGAGAGTCACCTCAAACTCGCGGCCGGTCGGGTATTACATGGCGCTCGTCGTCCTTCAACGCGGCGATCGCGATTCCGCCCGCAGGATTCTGGAAGCGCAGCTCAAGTCCACTCCCGGGGTGGACGCGGTCTACGAAGCTTACCTGGGTTTGGTGAATCAGGAGGCGAGACCCTTCCTCGCGAAGCTCGCTGCCGTTGACCGCTACGAAGAGCGTCCGTTGATCTGGCTCGGGCGCCTCCAGGGCGATGCCGGCGAGTGGGACGCATCGATCGAAACGCTCCAGCAGGCGATCAACATCGATCCGTCCGACGGCGAGCAAGGACCGGGCGACCGCATGCGCGTGTATGCAAACATGGAGCGCGCGATGGACGCGAAAGGCGATGGCGAGAAGGCCGCGTTTTTCAACAACGTAGTGAAGTCCATCCGCCTTTCCGAAACGGCGGACCGCTGGTATGAGATCGGCGCATTTGCGCGGGCGATTCGGATCTATCGCGAGGCGCTTGGTTTCTTTGCCGACGCCTACTGCATCCAGTCGCGGCTCGCCGTCCGGCTCGCCAAGGAGGGACGCATGGACGAGGCGGCCGAGCACTATCGCCGCGCGTTTGAGTTGATGCCCGACAGTTTCGGCCGCGTGGAGAGCCACTGCTTCGGCTGCGAGCACGTCTTTGAGAGCGGGGAGTCGCAAGACATCGCCGGGCGTGTCTTCACACAGATGCTGGAAGCGCGTCCCGACAAACCGCAGCTTCACTACTTGCTGGGCTACCTGCGCGAGGAGCAGAAGCGCCACACCGAGGCGGCCGGCCACTACCGTCGCGCGGTTGCGCTCGATCCCCTTTACCTCAACGCCTGGGAAAAGCTGGGCGGCCTGCAGGGGAAGGTGGAGATGAGCGCGGGTGAGATCGACGACCTCATGCTCAAGATGCTCGAACTCGATCCTGCCGGGCGGCATTCGTATCCCTCGCTCGGTTCTGTCGGCGATCTGCGGCGGCTGTGGAGCGCATTGAAGGAAAGGGATCGCGTGTTGGCGGAGATACCCGATTTCGGCGAAGTCCTCAGACTCACCGCAAGCGCCGCGTGGCTCGACAGGAATCCCCCTGACGGAATGGAATCCTTGTTTGGTCGACGCGGCGAAAGCGATTTCGCGTCAGTCATTCGGGGGCACCAGTTCGTCAACGCCCTTCAGTATTACGTGTCCGACGCTGGCGCAGATATGAACGGCGAGGACGGGGAGTCAGGGCTCTGAAGCACGTGCGAGAAGCGAACCTCAAGCCGGCGATGGTCCGTGCGAGCAGGCGCCGCTCCACGGCGCTGCGCCGTCACGACTCCGGCATTTCGCACAGCTCTACCGTGCCGCCGTGGACGACGACAGGGTGAGTTTTCAGAAGGTCGAGGATCTTCTGCTTGTCGTCGGACTCGAAACGCATGAAGCCCTCGATGTGGGCCGACGAGGAAACTTGGGTGCTGCTGCCGATGAGTTCGCGCGCGCCGAGTTCGCTGCCACCGCGAAATGTGCCGCTCTCCTTTGCACGGGCGATGAACTCGGTCCACTCGGCCTCGGCGGTGTTCGACGTGACGTTGTTGTGAATGAGCAGGAGGTATTGCATGGGGTTTTGCCGATGCCGGGACAGGGAATGCGCAGAATGACCAACCGCTAATCCAGGCTGATAGACGCTACTCAGGATTCCGCCTCGGAATCTTCTCCGGCGAGTTCCTTCTCGAGGTGGCGGTCGAGATATTGCAGGGCGCCCGAGCATGCGGCGCGGCGGGTCTTGGTGAGCAGCTTGTCGGACCACGCCTCCTCCTCGACCTGCTCGTTGATGAACCAGTGGAGCATCACCTGCGCAGGCAGGTCGCCGTGCTGGACGGCACCCGCATAGCACTCATGGATCCCGCGCGTGTTCGCGCGCTCGAGTTCGTAGACGACGCGAGCGCATTCCTCGAGGTCCTTGTAGTCGCACTTCGGCGCCTCGAGCGCACCCATCTTCGGAACGATGTCGCGGTCCGCGAGGTGCTTGAGGAAACGTGCCGCGTGCTCCCGCTCCTCACCCGACTGCTTGAGGAAGAATCGCGAGTAGCCGCTCCAGTGCTCGACATCGCACCAATAGGCGAGCGCAAGGTAGGACTGCGCGGCATGCAACTCGTGTGTGAGCTGCTTCTCGAGCAGCGCGATGACTTCGGGATGGGGTGCGCTCATGGTGGGAAGTTAGCAAGGGCTTCTTGCCGCGCAAGCCCGTGGAGTGAACGGTCGCCCGGGCGCGGGCGCGAGTTGGGCGCCCACATGTGCGAAGGCGCACACGTCATCCGGATGTCTCGAGTGACTCTTGAGTCCACTTCGGATCACGCCGGCAATCGAGGACCCGATGCACGACCGCTTCGTCGCCGGTCACGCGATAGTAGACCGCATAGGGAAACCGACGGGCGAGCATCCGATGGTAGCCATGGACAACCCGATGGACACCCGCGTAAAGAGCGAGGGAGTCGATCTCAGAGAAGACGCTGTCGAAGAAGTAGGAGCCGACGCCCAATTGCTGTCGGTCATAGAAGCGCCGGCCCGCTGCCAGGTCATCATAAGCCGCCCGCAGAATCCGAACTTTCATTCAAACTGCTTCCGGAGCTTCTTCTTCGCCTCTTCCCAGTCGAGGGATTCCATCTGGCCGGCTGCGAGCTCGGCTTCGGTTTTGCGCAATTCCTCCACGTGCCACGCCGGGCTTGCGAAATTGCCCTCATCCGCTGCAAGGTCGCTCCAGAGGGCCTCGATGATCTTCAGCTTCTCGGCGGCTGGCAGCTTGCGGAGTTCGGCAATGCTCATGGGGGGAAACGTTGGCTCCGAACCGCGGAAGCCGCAAGTAGGCTTTCGCGCAGCCGCCAGACTACCGCAACGCCGTCAGCAGTGCGTTGGCGATGACTGTGTGGCCGAGGAGGGTGGGGTGGACGTGGTCGGGCGCGAGTTGGGTGACGCCTACGTGGAAGAGCATCCAGTCGAACGCGGCCTGGGTGTCCACGAAGAAGGCGCCGTGACGCGCGGCGAGGCGCTTCACGATCGCGCCGAAGACGTCAACCTTCGTGCGCATCGGGTGAGTGCGGTCCGGCTGCACGTGAAACGGCGAAAGCAGCACGAGTCCGCGAAGGTGCGGGCGCGCGCGCGTGAGCAAGGCGTCGTAGATCCTTTCATACTCCGACGGCGACACGGCGAGTGCCCGCATCGATGCCCGCTCGTCGAACTCGCGCCACACGTCGTTGACGCCGATCATCACGACGAGCCAGTCGGGACGGAGCGCGATCACGTCCCGGTCCCACCGCGCCTCGAGGTCGCGGATTGTGTCTCCGCCGACGCCGCGGTTGATCATGACAATCTTCCGGGCGGCCCCCTCGACGGCGACGAGCGCGTTCGCGATCGCGACATAGCCGTTGCCGAGCGCTTCAGGCGAGTCGTCGGCCGCGTCGCGCGTGCGACCACAATCGGTGATCGAGTCGCCGATGATCACCACGCGGGATTCAGGGGAGATTTTCATAGAAGAAAGTCTTGAGCCACAGATTACACAGATGGGCACAGATCAATCTGAGTCAGAGGAGTCACCACGAAAACCCAACCTCCGCTGAAGCTACGGAGGGTGCGCACGAAACGGAAGGGCAAGGCATCAGAATTTTGACCACGGATTGCTCGGATGGGCAGTGATGGACCGGAGCCGGAGGTTTCACCACGAAAAACACGAAACAAACGAAAGAAGAAGGCGAGGCATCGGTAGCTTAGGCACAGAGTGCACAGAGAGTCGAACCGATGGCACGGAGCGGCTTTTGGTAATCTGTGAACTCTGTGTCACCTCCGTGTTCTCTGTGACAAGAGTTCGAATTCCTTATGAGGCCCTGCGCATTCCACGGATGGACGCGGATGACGGAGATTGGATCTGTGCTCATCTGTGTTCCGAGCGAAGCGACATCCTCAATCTGTGGCTCAACGATTTCGTGTGTTTCGTGTATTTCGTGGTGACCCAGCGGTTCATTCGAGACGCTCGATGACAACCGCGCTGTGCCGCGAGATCGGTGGCGTAGGGAGACGGAGTTTGCCCCCGGCATGTTCGATCGTAGATGGGGGCGCGGGTTTGCCGTGAAATGTGTCCCACCACGTAACGCTCCATGTGCCTGCCGCGACGTCGTCGATCACAAGCGTGCCTTCGACCGGCTCCGGAGCGTCGATGGTGAACACACCTTCCCGATTCCAGAGCCAGCACGCGATGAAGCTCTCGCCCCGCTTGCCGACTGATGCGAGCGCGGAAGTCTCGACGCCGAGATCGATCTTCAACACCTCGACCCAGTCGGTGTTGGCAGAATTCTCGACGACGAGTGTCTGCCGTCCTGCAGGCACGTTGAACGCGATCTCGTCGGGAAACTTGTCGCCGGCTTGCCACGAGCGTTCGGCGAGCGTTCTTCCATTGCCCGAAATCCGAAGCGAGCCGCCGCCGTTTGCGCCGACTGCGGTGATGGTCGCTCGCATCGCGAGGTCGCGCGGTGCGTCGATCGTGTAGGTGCCGCGTGCCGGGAAGCTCTCGAGCTTGTGCGAATCGCGTGTCAGGTAGTTGCGCGGCACATAGGCGAGTTCGAGCGGCATCGTGCCATCGAGCGGAAGTTCAAACGACGGCGCGGGATGGCGCTGCCACGCCTGGCCTCCGTCGAGCACGAGCGGCACTTTGGCATTGGATTCGACGATGGCCGAGAATGGCTCGAGGTTCTCCCGCGTGCCGATTCGCGTCGCGTGCGCGAAATGAGCGACAGCGCCGAGTTCACCGAGGCGGTCGCGTTCGAGCAGGTCCCAACCGAGCCAGGGTTGCGAGGCGTAGCGGCCGCTGCCCATCAGGCTTGCCCAGATGGGCGTCACGATCGACACGCCGGACTTCTTCTGCGCGTCGCTCAATGCCTGGTGGTCGTCGCCAACTTCGCCATAGAAGACGGGACGATCGAGCGCGGAAGGTTCGGGCTCGAATGTGCGCACCGCCGCAAGGATGTTCGAGGGGTAGAGGTGTGGCTGGAAGTAATCCATTTCTCGGTAGATCGAACTTCCGAGATTCTCCGTGCTCGTCGTGATCAGGTGGTCGTAGGCATCGAACTCCCGGATCGCCGCCGCCATCGTCGAGTGCCACGCAGCGACCGTCGCGTCGTTCTTATCGATGTTAATGGGATCGGCCCAGTGAACCTCGTTGAAGAGTTCCCAAGCCATGATCGCAGGCGAGTAGCCCCAGCGCGCGACGATGTAGCGATACTTCTGCTTTGTGAGTTCGATCGCCTTGGGATCCGTGAAGAAGTCGGCAGGCTTCTCGAGAAAACCGCCAGGGTTGGCCTTGTTCCACGGGTTCTCGTCCCAGTTGGAGTTCACCCGCGAGCTGTATTGGCCGTGATGCTGTAGGACCCACTGGAAGTAGACGCCCGCGTCCTCCGCATCGGCGACGATCTCGTCCCAAGATGATGCGACGGAATTGTCGAGCGCACCGATCCCAGGCGAACGGCCGTGCTCCTTCGCGAGCCAATCGAGATTGAGACCGCCCCAGTGCGACATCCAGATGCGCATCCAGTTGAGATTCTCATCGCGCCACTTCTTCAGGGAGCGCTTGTAGTAAGGCGCGGGCGCACCTTCGCGCGGCCATGCGAGGTTCGCGCCGATCGGATGGAACGCTTCACCGTCGCTGAGAACGAATTTCGGCGGGCTAACCTTCGGAGCGACGGCGACTTGATGCATCGGCTGCCCTGCGGTGATGGCGACGGTGTCCTTGCCGACGGGCTGAGCTTCGAGCGAGGCGGGCTTGCCGGAATCGTTGGTCTCACTCACAGCGCCGAGGCGATAGTCACCAACCTCCGTGGCGCGCGCGCGGATTGCGAACGTGCCGTCGCCGCGGTAGAACGCCGGCAGCCGCAACGTCTTGCCTGAAGGCGTCACGACCTCCGCCGAGATTTCGCGGGCGAAGGGATTGCCCTCCGAGGTCGGCGGGCGGAAGGCAAACTCGACCGGTCCGGCAGCGAATGCTGCTGATGTGAGCGCGAGCAAAGCGCACGGGACTGTGCGCAAAAGAAATGCCCAAACAGTTCCTCTCCTTTGTGCGAGTGCAGGCCCCAGACCCGCGCTCGGAGATCGCGGGCTACCTATCGGAGTCAACTTGAAGGCAGCCCGGCCCTGTGTAGGTTGCGCGCTTGCCGTGCTCGTGGCGCGGCGAGCGCGCCACCTACAGCCACGGATGCGCACAGCCCGGGAACGACGGACAACAAAGGGCAGCGCGTCGAGGTTCATGCGTGCGATCTTCGCTGAGTTCGTTGCGATGACCAAGCACGGACACGCGACGCGAGCTTGAGTTCGCCCTTGCGGCATCATCCTCGAATGAGGCATTAAGAACAACCCCGCGTCGTCGCGCTTTTGCGACGGCAGCGAACCCGAATCCTCAAGATGAACCGTCTTTTGATCTCACTCGCAGCCGCTTTCGCAGCGGCAACCGCAACACTCGGCGATGAGCCAGGATCCGCGTTTCCGATAAAACCCGTGCCTCCGCATGCGGATTTCCGTGTGGCGGTCGCGCGGATCATCGTGGCGCCGGACCGCACCGACTGGACCTACAAGCCGGGCGAGCCGGTGACGTTTCGAGTGGCCGTGCTCGCCGACAACACGCCGATCGAGGGCGCGGTCGTCGACTATGCAATCGGCCCGGACTTGATGCCCGGCGAGTGGAAGACGGTGGCCGTGCCCACGGGCGGTCTCGAGCTGGACGGCGGCTCGATGGAGGAGCCAGGTTTCCTGCGCTGCAAAGTGAAGGCGACAATCGGCGGCAAGCTCTACACCAGCGCGGCGACTGCTGCATTTGCACCGGAGAAGATTGTGCCCTTCGCGACGGACCCGGAGGAC
>DATKCJ010000254.1:0-4496 GCA_035513275.1 Opitutaceae bacterium | reverse complement strand
TCATTCGGGTCGATGTCGCCGAAGATTTCGCGGGCGGCGCGATAATCGGGATGAGGTTCAAAGCCGAGCCGCCTCGCATAGTCAACAGCGCCTTCGACGAGCTTACGAACGTAGGCTGGCGGGCGGGTTTCGACAGCCATTTTTTCGAAGATCGGCAGGTAGATGTGATCTCGATAGACGGGATACGAAACAATCGACACGTGTGCGTTTTTGACGCCGAGGCAGTAGACATCGAGCAAGAACTTAGCAAACGCAACTTGACCATCGGCCAATTTGCGGCTGATGAGCGCGATGCCCAGGCCCTGATCATTTTTCCACAGGTAATCGGGCGCGCCGCTATGCAGGATGGGTGCCTTGGCAAGGCGAGCGATTCTCGTCGCTAGACCGCCGCCTTGGATTCGAGCCATTGCTTTGGCGGCGGCCTTTTTCTTGGCGGCTTGTTTGACGAGCTTTTTCTGACGGCGATTCTCACTGACGGCCATTGGATCACACCTCCATGCGCTAGCGAAACGAAACGGGCTCGACTGTGCACGTGTCGTTCGAGCCTTTCTGATCGGCTCAGATTACCGATTGCAATCGTCCATTTTGCTTCACACTGGCTGAGCCGATCAATATCAATACGCGGGAGTAAACGTGGCGGTTCAAGGTCGGGGCTACGCGTCGCATTGCGACGCGACCGGGGCTGAAAGCCCCATCCATGGTAGCCCACGGCGGAGTCCTCGGAGCCGTGGGAGAGGAGCCGTGGGAACAAACATGGAGTCAGTCCCACAAGTACCGTTCATCGACCGCAATATTGTGCTCGCTAAGCATCCGCAGATACTCTTCTTTAAAATCCTCTGTCTTGTGATGCTCTTCCTGCGTCTCAATATACGCTCGCACTGCCTCTCGATGGCTGGAACTGACACTGAACATGCCATAGCCGGTCTGCCAATAAAAGTCGCTCAACTTCGGATCGAGTTCTTTCGTCCATTTGGATGAATCACTTTTTAGGTCTTGCATGAGGAGTGCCGGTTTGCATTGCTTGCCGAGATTGCACAATGCATGGATGTGGTCTTCAATTCCTCCGATAGTTATGTCCGTGCAACCCATGTTGTGCAGGATTTTCGATAAGTACGCCCAAACTCTTGGCTGAAATTCCTTTGTGAGCAATGGTTGGCGATCCTTGGTCGAGAAGACGATGTGGACTGTAACGAGGCATAGTGAATGAGTCATCGCTGTGTTACCTCAGGAGAGAAATGTGCTGACAGAACGAACGATCATTGTAACCTATCTTCCTCACCCACGGCTCTCACCCACGGCTCCGAGGACTCCGCCGTGGGCTACGATGGTTGGGGCTTTCAGCCCCGGCCTGTCGCTCGAGCGACATGCGATGTGTCCGTCATGTGTCGATGTGTCGATCGGTGGGACCGAAGAGCTCGCCAAGCTATTTTGTGGGGCGTTCTTATCCGTTTGTGTGGGACAAACAGCGCTTTCCTTGTTTCCTACAAGGCTTCACCGCGAATCAGCGAGATCAGTTCGTCGACAGCCATGCGACCTGCTGACTGCGTTCCTTCCATCACTCCCGCGACCAGATTCCGTTTGTCGCTGTGCAGATCGAGAATCTGTTCTTCGATGGTGCCCCGGGCCACGATGCGATAGACCATCACGGCACGCGTCTGGCCAATGCGATGAGCGCGGTCGGTCGCCTGGTCTTCGACAGCCGGGTTCCACCACGGATCCATGTGGATCACGTAGTCGGCCCCGGTCAAATTCAGCCCCGTGCCCCCCGCCTTCAGCGAAATTAGAAACGCGTCCGACTCGCCGGCCTGGAATGCGTCCACGCGTTCTTGCCGCGCTTTGGCCGTCGTCGCTCCGTCTAGGTACTGGTAGGTAATGCCGGCATTGTCTAGTGCCTGCCGGATCAGGGCCAGATACGACGTGAACTGGCTGAAGATCAGCGCCCGGTGCCCCTCGTCCTTCAACTCCCGTAGCGTCTCGACCAACAAGGCGAGCTTGGCGGAATCTCCCTCCCACGCCTTGTCCACCAGCCCCACATGACAAGCGAGTTGCCGCAGCCGAGTCAGAATCGCCAGAATGCGAAACCGCTTGTCTGGCGTGTCGGACAGGCCGACGATCTGATCGATCTCGCCGAGGGCCGCCAACCGCATTTCATCGTAGCGCCGCCGCTCCTGGTCGCTCAGCTCGACATACAGGTTCATCTCCGTGCGATCCGGCAACTCCTTCAGGACTTCGCTCTTGGTGCGGCGCAGCACAAATGGCCGAATGAGGCGCGACAGAGCGAGTCGGCACTCGTCGTCGTCCTCTTTTTCGATCGGACCGGCGAAGCGATCGCGGAAGCTTTCCCAGCTTCCAAACAAGCCCGGCGAAACGTTGCGAAAGATGCTCCACAACTCGCCCAAGTGGTTTTCCATCGGCGTGCCGGTCAGCGCCAACGTCCAGTCGGCCTGGAAACTGCGGATCGCCTGCGAGGTCTTCGTGCGGCTGTTCTTGATGAATTGGGCTTCATCCAGGATCAACGTGCCCCATTTGACCCCCGCCAATTTCGCTTGGTCGCGCAAGCATAATCCGTAACTGCAAACCACCAGATCACCTGGCCCGACGTTTTCGAGGAACTCGGACCGATCCGTCTCGCGGTACAAGTGGGCCTTCAGCTGGGGCGCGAATCGTTCGGCCTCGCGCACCCAGTTGAAGCCGACCGATGTCGGGGCGATCACCAGCGCGGGGCCGGTCTGCTGCCGATCGATCAATACGGCCAGAGCCTGGATCGTCTTGCCAAGCCCCATGTCGTCCGCCAGACATCCGCCGACTCCCCATTCGGCCAATCGACGCAGCCAGTGGTAGCCATCCAGCTGATAATCGCGGAGTGTCCCGGCGAAGGACGCCGGCAGGACTGGATTAAGCCGCCGCGAGCGATCCATGCGCGCAACACAATCGCGCCATGCCTTGGGCGCCTCGAAGTCAATTTGTGCTTCCAGCAGCTCCTGCATGATCGGCGCTGCCGTCGCGCCGATCTCGAGTTCCTTGCGGTTGCGGTGGGTCGCGTCGCGGAGCTTCTTCAACGCCTCTCGCAGCCCGTCCGTAATCTTGGCCCACTCGCCGGATCGAATCTCCACGTAGCCAGGAGCCGGTTCGCTGCGAATCGCTTCCAGCAGCTCGGCCAGCGCAAACTCGCGCTCACCCATCTGGCAGTGGCCGTGAATCCCGAACCAGTCCTTTTTTCTCGACACCGCGACGCGCAGGCTTTGAGGGGTAATCGAGCCAACGATGCGCACGCTCTGCACCGAATTGGGATCCCAGACCACCTTGAATCCGGATTCTCGGGCTTTGGTTTCCAGGTCCTCCAGCAGCCGCAAGGACAGTTCAAAATCCACAAACCGCCAATTCCATTCGGACAACTCGTGGGCGCGGTCCAACTGCAGCGCTCGGGCAATCGAACGCGCGCGAAGGATTTCATCCTGCGCATTGCGGCGTCGCTGCACAGGCTGGCCTTCGTCCACGTCGGGGTAAACCAAGACGCCTTCGCCCGGCAACGACATCCGCCCACATGCATCTTGCACGCGCAGACCACATTCAAGGCTTCCTTGCTGGTTGGACCGCAGAAAAACAACAGGCGTCGTTTCCATCGGCACGAATGGCCCGAGAATCGAGGGCGGGAGTTCGACCATCGTTGATTCGCGCAGCCTGTCGAGCCGCTCGCGCAATGCATCGAGGCGATCGACCGGAAACGCCGGCAAATTCCAGATGCCTTGTGCGAACTCAGATTGTGCATGAGTGCATTGGCAAACCAGAACGATGGGTCGGTCTTCCAGGCAGCCGATGATTCCGTCCGGATAACACGTAAGCTTGATCTGACTTTCCGCCGCGTCCAATTCGGGCAACGCTAAGCCCAGCAGTAATCCTTCTGGGCGCTCGACAATCCGGATCCCAAATGTAAACCGACGGACTTCGGCCGGCTGGTCGTTCAGATAGACCGCCTCGTGGCGCACGAGTGCGTTCACGGCTTCAACCATATTGAACGACAACTTCGGCGGATAATAGTAATGCCATTGTTCTTTTCGCAGCGCGCGAAGTACTCGTTCGTCGGCGGACGTGTGAATCAACTCATGTTGGCGTTCGGACAGCGTCTGCACGGCAATTGGCTGTCCCTTCGTCCAACCGCTCCCTCGCTTCCTGCCGCGCTGCTGCAGCGGTACCAGATTCAGCCCCTTGTCGCCGGCGTCGATTCGCCACGCCAGCCGAACCGGCGCTTTTTCGCGCCTCTCGTCCCCGTCCTTTTCCGAGACGAGCGGCTGACGATTCAGGTAGCCGTCGAGGTAATCGAGGATGGGCGCAATAGGGTCGGCAGGCACGACGGTGGGGAACAACTTAGAGGTCCCGTCGTCTTCGACCCCGGTGACAACCTGCGCGCGCAGCGGCGATACAGGATCGTTCAGCTCCTTGAGCAAATACTTCACCAGGCGATACGCGTGCGCGCAGATCGAGTTCCGATTCCGCTC
>DATKCJ010000253.1:0-8221 GCA_035513275.1 Opitutaceae bacterium | reverse complement strand
CGAGTCCATCGTGCCGAGCGTCAGTCGCGGCATCGCATCGACCATCCGGCGCAGGAGCGCGCCGAAATCCGCGCTGAGCATTGCCTCGCGCTTCACCTTCGTCGCGAGTCGCCCCGCGCTCTCCTCGGACGACGCCGCGTCCGCGAGCCGCGTAAGGATCTCGTCGAAGAATTCGCCAGCGGCCTTTCGCGTGAACGTTAGCGCGGCGATCCGCTCCGGCTCCACGCCCGCCGCAAGCAAAGCGATGAAACGCGTCGTGAGCTCATAGGTCTTCCCCGATCCGGCAGACGCGAGAATCATCTCGTTGCGAATCTGTGTCATCGCGCGCCCCCTTCCGGCCGGCTCCCAACATCGATGCTCGCCGCGACTCCCTCGTGAAACAGTCGCGTGAACTCATCGTCGCGCGCGTCCTCGTTCGGCGGCCAGAAGTTTCCCGCGCGCACTCCCGCCGCGACTCCGCGCGCACACTCCATCGCAGCAGCCTGCGTTGGCTCATCGAGTTCGTCCCACGTCGCGATCGCGGTTTCCGTCACCGCCTTCGGCAGATTAAAATACCCGCACACGACTTCGCCGCCGAAACGCGCCGCCGCGAGTCGATACAGCGGCAATTGCAGATCGATCCACTGCCCGGGCGCGCCAGCTACTTCGCAGCCCGCAAACTCGTGACGCAGCGCCTCGCCGCGACTGAGCTTCTTGCGATGCGCTTCCGCGGGAGACACGGGCTTGTCTGAAGTCTTGTAGTCGAGCACGCGCACGACGCCCGTCGCTTCGTGTCGCTCGATGCGATCGATCTTCCCTCGCACCGCGAGTCCGTCGAAGACGACCGCGCCCTCGGGAAACGGCCACTCGACTTCCTCGATACGCCAGCCCTCGGCGCGCGCCGCAGCCTGCAAGTGTGCGGCGTGCTGCAAGCGTTGCCGCGCCGACTCAATCTGCACGACAAGCGGCAGGCTCAACGACTTTCCAAACCGGTCCGTCGAAATTCTGTCGAGCTCAGCGGAGAATGAGCGCGCGAGCTCCGCCCCGTCGGTGCAGTCGCGCCACGCGTCGTCATTGCCGAGCCGCTCGAGAACCTGGTGCACAAGCGTGCCGAAGTCGCGCGCATCGAGCTCGCGCTTCTCCGGATCGACGGCGCTCATCTTCAATCCGTGCTTCAGCAGGAAGCGGAACGGACACGCGAGGTAGTCGCGAAACGCCGTCACGCGAATCGTCTCGAACGAGCGCGGCTTCGGAATCGCAAGCGTCCACGCACGCGCCCAAGGCACCGTGCTCCTGGACGGCGGTGTCTCGCGGAAAAGGAAACGCACCCTCGCGGGCAAGTCCTCGTCGCGGCACGCGAGGAGCAGCCTCGACGGATTCATCGGGTCGCCTGCATCACTGCGCCGGCCGAGGAGGAGGTCGACACGACCGCCGTCCGCCCGCGCTGCGCGCATCGCGGCGAGGATGTAGCCATCGCGAGCGAGCCGGTCATCGTTTGATCGCAATCCAATCTTCTTCCGAAGCGCGCCGGGGAGAAACGGATCCGACGTGATTGATTCGGGCACGCAGCCCTCATTCAATCCCGCGACGACGACATGCGGCGCGTCCTCCCAAAGCAGCTCGAGCCATCCCATGATCTCAAGCGCCCCGGCCGGCTTCTCCTCGAAGACTCTGCTGCGCGCCAGCGACGCGAGCGTGAGTTCCCAGCCCTCGTCGGCATCGACTGCATCGCGGCCACCCGCAGTCGCGACTTCATCGATTGTGACGCGAAGCGCCTCCACCTCGTCCAGCTTGCGCCGATCCGCCTCGCCTGTCCCGAGCACCGTCGCGAGCAAATCCAGAAATCCTCGAGGAAACGTGGCGCGCCGCGCATCGTCTGCGAGCCCCGCGAGCAACTCGAGCCCGGGCGCGAGTTCTGGGAAATCCGCCTGGAATCCGCGCGAATGCTCGATCGCGAAGTCGAGAGAGGTCGGTAGGTTGAAGGCCTCCAATTCGTCGAGGCCCGCGAGAAACCGCGACGGCGCAAACGGTCCACCGAGACGCGCAGACATCCAGTCGATGATCTCCGGCCGCCGTGCGAGTTCGCACGCAGTCACAAACGATGCGTCGTTCGCGAACTGTCTCAACAACGTCACAAACCTCGCGATCCCGCCGCGCGCGAGCGAGCGGCCCTCGGGATCAAAGTGTGCGATTCCGCGCTCCGAAAGCGCCGATGTGATAAACGGCACCACCGCATTGTCCGCGCAGCCGACAGCAAGCATCGAGTCGGGCTGCTCGTAGCTCGTGGCCCAAGCGGCGATTCGCTCCGACTGTTCCGCAGGGTCTGTGCAAACGTGCACACAACTTTCGAAATCCGCGGGTTCGTCCACCGCGTCGGGCCACCTGCCTGCGAGGGGACGCCCCCACGCGTCGAACGCATCGGCGCGATCCGCAGGACCTTGGACGACGACACAGACTTCGACCGTCGCGGACCACGCCTCGAGCAGTGTCAGCGCGAGCGACATCGGGTCGGGGCAGCCGAGAAGCACGATCCGCTTGATATTCGATGGTGGCGGGCCGGGCTCGTTAGCGAGCGAGACCCTCGCCTCATCTGGGTCAGCGAGACCCGCCTTCTGAAGCCGACAAAGGAACTGGCTCTCGAGCGCCGCGAGCTGCGTCCATCGATCGCCCTCTGGAAACCCCGCACCCGCGCGCGCGGCGACTTCGCCCACACGCAGCCCACCCTCGGCGAGATCGCGACGCAGTTTCGCGAGCCTCTCACCGAGACCGAGCGCCCACTGAAACGTGCGTCGCTCCGGAGTGTGCGGAAACAAGTCCGGAAAGTCGGCCGGCCGGGCCGCGAGAAGCGTGCGCGCCCAGTTGAGCCGCACTGCCGAGGGCGAAGCTCGATTCGCCTCGCGGCGCGTTTCGAAAACACCGTCGGGCAAAGTCACGCGCGGCGCGAGTGCGGCAGTGCCGAGTCCGTGGGCATGGCGAGCGAGCGCCTCTCGCAATCGCCTGCCGGCCTGGCGCGTCGGCACGATGACCCATATGTCCGAAAGGTCGAGCGGCTTGCCGGTGCGCCCCGCCGCGAGCCACGCCGCTGCCTGCGCAGGCAGCGGGCGATCCCACGGGAGGAAGTGCGTCACTTTCGACATCGGCGGTTGGAACTTAGCGCGAACCAAGTCGCGCCCGCCACTCTATCCTCCGGGGTCGGACAACTACGGGGGGAGTGCCAGGAATTTTGTGTGAGACTTGGGCGAAGCTGACGAACACGCGGAAGCGTCTTGGAGTGCGGCACTCCAGTGCCGCTTTCTCACCGAGCAACTGCAACTTCGCCAAGGAAAAGCGCCAGGGGACTGGCGCACTCCAAGGCCTGCGGCGCATTCGAGCGGCTCGACCTGAGGCCCCCAGCCGTGGCGGGATCACCGGCCGCGCCCACTCACACCGCCGTGCTCGCGTGACGCCGGAGGCGCTCGATCAGGACGCGGAAGCGGGGCGGCGGCTCGCGCTCGAGTGTGACGGCCACGCCGTCCACACCGGGAAACACGAGTTTTCCAAGATGCATCGCCAGCCGGTCGTAGAGCGGCGACTCGCGGTCGTGTTTTCCAGGGCGGTAGTCGGTCTTGATCTCGGAGAGACACACAGGATCGACATGAAAATATTTCCGCTCGCCGGGAATCTTCAGGCCCGACTCATTCGCGTGCACACGCACCTGATGGACGCGGTCGTAGCTTGTGACTGCCTCGACGAGCGCGAAGCCGCGGAACTGCTCGATGAGTTTGAAACGCGTCTCGCACTTCTTGCCGAATTCGTGCGAGCCGCTCATCCGCGGCTCCACGGGGTCAGGCGCAAGCGGAAGCCTGCAAACGAGCTCGGGCGAGTGCGGTGCGCCACGAACTACAAGCGTGTAGGTGAACTCGATCTGCGCCGAGCCGAGGCAGTTCGCGAGTCGCGCACCCTCGCCTTCGTCGCGCGCGCAAAGCACGAGGCCCGATGCCTCGAAGTCGAGGTGGTTGATGCGCTCGATGGCGCCAATGTTCAGCTCTTTCAACTGGCCCTTGCCGTCCCGGATCTGGCGGCGCACTTCGCGGACGAGATCCGTGGGCCGCGGAATCCACGGGTCAGGGTAGCAAGGGACGGCGGCGGGCTTGTCCAGGGCGAACCACACGCCGGCATCGCGCACAATCGGGATGCGCACGCTTTCGCGGTCGAGTGTCCCGGGCGGGAAGCTGATGAAGGGTTCCTTCGGTTGTGCCATGGAAAAGAAAAAGCCCTCATGGCCGGGTGGCGCATGAGGGCTGAAAGGAGCGCTTCTGATTAGGCCTGGCCCATGGCCACCTTGCCCCAGCGGGACTTGTGGCGGGACACGACGTTGCGGTGAACGACGTTTGCCTTTGCGGCCTTGTCGAGCGCGGAGAGATACGAGACCGCGAGTTCGCGCTCTTCGTCCTTCTTGCCCGCAGCGTGGGCGGCGGCGAGGTTCTTGGAGAGGGTCTTCAGGCGCGTCTTAACCGTGCGGTTGCGCACGTTGCGGCGCAGGTTCTGGCGGGCGGCCTTGATGGCAGATTTGGTGTTGGCCATGGTGGTTCGGAAATGAGTGAACGGACGAAAACTCATACCCGCGAAGGGGTGTCAAGCGTGGATTCCCCTGTATGGCCGCTCGGACGAAATCCGAGACGAAATGAACTGATGGGAACGCTTATCTCCGCTAATCCTCGCTGATGATGAAACCGGAAATCTACCAGGAGGAGGGTTATCGCTTCATGGGTGCAGCCTTTGAGGTATACAACGAGCGCGGCTACGGGATGGCGGAAGAGATCTACCACGAGAGTCTCGAAATCGAACTTGAGCTGCGCGGAATGGCGTTCCAATCCAAGCCTGAGCTGCGCTGCCACTACAAGGGGCGAGAGCTGAAGAAACGTTACGTCCCCGATCTCTACGTGTTTGGCTGCCTTGTCGTCGAGTTGAAAGCCGTGACCCAGCTTACCACAGAACACGAGGCCCAGTTGATCAACTATCTGCGAATCACGCGCCAGCCTGTTGGCTATCTCGTCAACTTCGGCCACAAAGACACGCTCGAGTGGAAGCGATTCATACTCTCCGAGTTCGTTTCCCCATCAGCGGAGATCAGCGCAGATTAGCGTTCCAAATTCTTCCGAATTCGCCCTGCCGGCATACCTACGTTCCATTCCAACCATGCGCGTTTTCGCCCGGTTCCTCATTGTGATCGTCCTGCTGGTCGGGAGCTTTCTTTTGCTGCTCCTCGGCACGGAGATGTTTCAACGCAGGCAGTCGGCCGCGGTGCTCACGCGAGCGGGCGAGCGGCGTGAGATGGCGCTGAGCGCTGCAGTCGAGGCGGCGTCGGCACCGCTGGCTGCGTTTGCGGAGGCGCTGCGCGCAACGCTGCGCGAGTCATCGATCGGCACGGCTTCGCACGCAGACGGACGGTTTCAGATCGGAGGCAGCCCGGCTGCGATCTTCATCGAAGGGGCACAAGACGCCTCGGAATTTCGTATCGACCCCGGTTTCCCTGTCGCGCTCGCGGCGGCGCTGAGGGAGGTGGCGTTAAATCGCGAGACGGCAGCGCCGTTCTTCGTGACCGACGGGGCGCGAGTCGCCGAATGCCGGACAGGTGTCGTGATCTCCGGCGACGCAGAGATTCGATTTGCGCTCTCGAGGCTGTGGGACGCGACCGTTTTCCGCCGCCTGTCGGCGCAGGCCGGCGGGTCTGCGAGCGTGGGCTTCGTTGATCCCGCGAGTTTCGAAGAGGCTGGCGATGATGGCGCGCTCCTGACTGAGAGGCTTCGTCCGCTCAACGGGG
Source organism: Opitutaceae bacterium (assembly GCA_035513275.1). Lineage (GTDB taxonomy): Bacteria > Verrucomicrobiota > Verrucomicrobiia > Opitutales > Opitutaceae > DATKCJ01. The sequence continues at coordinate 2,439 of DATKCJ010000253.1, read as the reverse complement.
CCGCGGGCACGCCGGTCGCCTGGCTCGCGGTGAACTTCGAGGCGTTGACCATCGAGCAACTGCGCGTGCTCGGCGCGCAGAAGATGATGGTGCTGCTGGCGTTCTCGTTTGTGGTGATGGTGGTGCTGGCCTTTGCCCTCACCTGGTGGATCGCGCGTCCGATGGGTTTGATCGGGCAGAGCCTCGCGGCGCAGGATGCTGCGCCGCTGCGGACGCTGCTGGCGTCGCAAGCGGAGTTCGGGCAGTTCGCGCAACTGATCAAAACGACGCTCGACCAGAAAGCCGAACTCGGCCGCGAGATCGAGGTGCGCAAGCGCGCCGAGGCCGCGTTTCTCGATTCGGTTGAAGAGCGGCTGCGGTTGAGCCGCGATCTGCACGATGGCGTCATCCAGTCGATCTACGCCGCGGGTCTCACACTTGAAGGAATCAAGGCCACGATCGAGAGCGACCCCACCGAAGCGCGGCGGCGCCTCGACATGTGCCTGCGGGGATTGAACGACACGATCGCAGAGTTGCGGCGCTATCTGCTGCGCAGCGGCGAGACGCCCGCGCGGCGCGCCTCGATGCACGATGAGCTTCACCGGATGGCGGACACGTTGCGCTCAGGCCACAGCACGGAGATCGCACTGGATGTCGTCGAGGAAGCCGCGGCCAAGCTCGATTCGGATGCGACGCTGCAACTCCTGCTCATCGCTCGCGAGGCGATCACCAACGCCTTGCGCCACGCGGGTGCAAAGACAGTGGCGGTGACGCTCCGGCCCGAGTCTGATCAAATGGTGGTCTTCGAAGTCCGGGACGACGGCTCAGGCCTTCCCGCGAGCGAGGAAGGCGACCATCGCGGCCACGGCCTCGCGAACATGACGCGACGGGCAGAGGAACTTGGCGGTTCCCTCGAGATCGAATCGCGCCGCGGAGTAGGAACGCGGGTGCGCGTAGAGATCCCGGTGAGGGCGCAGGCTGGTACTTGAGAAGTCAGAGTCCAAAGCTGAAGTGCTGGGAACGCTGATCTGCGCTCATCCGATCGGCGCACTTCCCGGAAATTCAGGAACGATAGTCTGCGCTCAGTTCCGCAGATCAGATCAGCGCAGATTAGCGGGGATCAGCGTTCCAAAAACGTCAGATACTCTGCCTGCTGCGCCCTACAGCTCGAGGCCCGGCCCGAGTTCCATTCACCCGGCTCCTCCGACCGATTTCGTGTGTTTCGTGTGTTTCGTGGTTCCTCTCGCTTCGCGCCACTTCGTGGCCTTCGCGGTAAACATCCGTTTCCGACTCCTGTTCTTTTGACGTGCGAATGGGGTTCATTGTCGACTAGCTTCAACCAGTGCAAAATCCCGGCCATCCAGTGCGTGTCTTGATCGTAGACGACAGCGAACTGGTCCGGCTCGGATTGAGGACGATGTTGGGCTCCTACCCAGCGGTGACAGTAGCCGGGGAGGCGGAGTCGGTCACGACAGCGGTAAGTTCGGCCGTGGAGTTGAAGCCCGATCTCGTGCTAATGGACATTCGGTTGCCCGATGGGAGCGGCATCGACGCATGCCGGCAGATCCTTGCGATCCGTCCCGGCACGAGGGTGCTCGTGCTGAGCTCGATGGTGACGGATTCGCTCGTGCAGGACGCCATCGCCGCCGGGGCACACGGCTATCTGTTGAAAGACATCGACGGGCAGGGCCTCGTGTCGGCAATCATCGATGTCGCAGCGGGCAAATCCATCCTGGACCCGGCGGTGACGCGCCGTGTGCTGCAGTTGATGAAGTCGGGCCAGAACCTAACGGCCGGCAAGGAGCGCTTCGACAGCCTGTCGCCGCAGGAGCAGCGAGTGCTCGCGCTCGTGGCGCAGGGGCTCACTAACAAGGAAATCGCCGCCGAACTGAAGCTCAGCGAGAAGACGGTGAAGAACTATCTGAGCAATCTCTTCGACAAGCTGCAGATCTCGCGGCGTTCGCAAGCGGCCGCTTTTTACACACAGGTCAAGGCCGGCCAGTCCTAATCGGCCCTAGTGCGCTAGGGGCATTAAACAAGTCGTAAGCCTCTTGGTATGACACCACGCAAACCGCTATTCTCACGCATCATGACAAGCCGACCCAAAGCCCATCCGCGTGTCCTCTCGCGCCACGGCTTCAGTATGATTGAGGTGATGGTCGCATCGCTCGTGCTGATTCTCGTGTTCCTGAGTTGCATCACGGCGCTGCAAGCGGGATTCAAGATGGTCGACAACGCACGCATGGCGAACCTCGCCGACCAGACGATCCAGAGCCAGATTGAGAGCATAAAGCTTCTGCACTGGGGCTACGTCGGCGGTACGCCCGATTTGAACTCTTCGGGCCACTGGTATTTCCAAGCGAAGCAGTTCACCACGAATTTCGGCGCGGCGACAACTGCGGGCTCGGGCTGGATCGACTTCTTGCCCCAAATTTCGAGTGTCGTGGGCAATGTCAGCTC
>DATKCJ010000252.1:0-37413 GCA_035513275.1 Opitutaceae bacterium | reverse complement strand
TCCGGAATCCGGAGGACGATCCACTCATCCGCCGTTCGCCGCTGTTGCCGAAGCCCTTCAACGTGCGCGAAGTGCTCGCGGCGGTCGAATCGGCGATCCCGGCGAACTGACCGGAGCGCGCCACTTGTAACGTAATACGTTACAAACACTCGTCGGTCTCCCCAAACTGGTTTGTAACGTAATACGTTACAAACCGCCCTGGGAAGGAAACGGACGATCCGGCCCGGGGACGGGTGAATCAACCCGCGCGCGTGAACAGGTCGCTGATGATGTCCTCGAGCGGGACTTCCTGGATCGTGATGTCGGCGACGGCGCCGGCGTCGAGCGCCTCCCGGAAACAGGCGACCACGTTTTCCGATGGCACGTGGATCACGATCACGCCGTCGGCCTGGCGCTCGAACGTGCCGCATGACGGCCGCCACGCCTCGGGCCAGCCGCCTGCGGTCGGCACGATGCGCACGATCTTCGTGCGCGAGCCCGTCGCGTCGAGCCGGTCGATCGAGCCGTCGTGGATTTTCTTTCCCTTGTGGATCACGATCACGCGGTCGCACAGTTCCTTGATGTCGGCCATGTAATGGCTCGTGAGGAGAATGGTGACCTTGTGCCGGCGGTTGTATTCCTTGAGGAAGTTGCGCACCGCGCGCTGGCTGAGCACGTCGAGCCCGATCGTGGGTTCATCGAGAAACAGCACGCGCGGCCGGTGGAGCAGCGCAGCGATGAGTTCCATCTTCATCCGTTCGCCGAGTGAGAGCTCGCGCACCATCGTGCGCAGCTTCGGCTCCACACCAAGCAGAGTGACGAGCGAATCGAGCGTCTCGGTGAACTGCGCCTTCGGCACGCCGTAGATGTGCCGTAGCAGATTGAACGACTCTATCGCGGGCAGATCCCACCAGAGCTGGTTCTTCTGGCCGAGCACGAGCGCGAAGATGCGGCGATACTCGTTGCGACGCTTCGACGGATCGAAACCCGCCACGCGCGCCGTGCCCGAGGTCGGGTAGATGAGACCCGAGAGCATCTTCAGCGTCGTGGTCTTGCCCGCGCCGTTGGGGCCGAGAAAACCGACGAGTTCGCCCTCGTCGATTTTGAAGCTCACGTGGTCCGCTGCGACGACTTCCTCGAACTCACGGCGAACCAGGCCCTTCACGCCGCCCCAGAATCCGGGCTGCTTCTTGTAGGTGCGAAAGACGCGGGTGAGGTTGTCGACTTCGATCATGAGTGCGCAGACTCAACGTTGAGGTTGTCGGGTGGAAACCAAAAGCGCGATCCCTGTGGAGTTACTTCCACAGGACGACAATTGGTGCCTTGCGGCGGTGGTGGAACATGAACCGGATGAGTCGCAGCTTGCCAAGGATGTAGCAGAAGAACGTGTCGGCCTGGTCTGTGGCGCGTTCGTAAGCAGGGCGGTAGAGCCGGCGGACGACTTCGTGGGGGCGCGGAAGGAAGACATGGCGCCGAAAGCCGGCCTCGCGGCCGAGGCGCACGATGTGGTCTGCAGGCATGTCCTTTTCGTGCACGCCGAATTCACGCACCGCGCGCAATGAAGCATCCGTTTCGCTATGACCATAGCCTGGTTCGAACGCGACCAGCATGCCGCCAGGGCGAAGCGAGCGGAATGCGCAGCGCAACGCCGCGCGTTCGTCCTCAGCGTGGTGCAGTGAGTCGTAGAAGAGGACGCAATCGAAGGGCTCCGGCGCCGTGAATTCCTCGTAATCGGCGACCACGAAGCCGGCTCCCGCTACCTGCCGGGCATCGCGCTCGGCGACCGCGGCGGCGATCGCCTCGGGAGCGATGTCGACGCCTGTCACGGTGTAGCCGCGGCGCGCGAGATACAGCGACAACCAGCCGACACCACACCCGAAGTCGACCACCCGGCGTGGGGGTGAGCCGAGGAGATGGAAGATCGCGGTCATGTTGGCGAGGTTGGCCTCGCAATGATCGTCGGAGAACGGCTTGCCGGTCGAATGGGCCAGACCCGCTGGGCCGATTCGCGCGAAATATTCGCGCTCTCCTTTTTTTGGGTCGACGGACATCGGTGGTTGCATGCGGCAGTTCACGCCCGGCCCAGTGCGCGGTAGTCGAGAACAGTGTGGCTGATTCGTCCTGAGGCGAGCGCGGCGCGGTCGGTGAGCGGCTCGAGTGGCGAGACGTCGTCGCCGAGCTTGAAGACGAAACGGTGCGTGCCGTCGTCGGCTGACGGACTGAAGAGTTCGGGCACCTTCACTTGGGCAGGCACGGTGCGCACGGTCGTGCACGAGCCGGTGCATGGCAGGGGAAAGTTGATGTTGTGAACGACGAAGGCCGACTCCGCGCCTGGGCCCGCGAGTTCGCCGGTAATCCGCGCGGCGTGCGCGGCCGAGGCGCGAAGCGTGCGATGCATGGACTCATCCGGGATTCCACCGGCTTGCTTGATCGCGTCGTAGGCTTCGAACGTGAGATCCTGCGAAAAGGCGAATGCGGGGAGCCCGTGAAGCGCGCCTTCCCACGCGCCGCCGATCGTCCCGCTTGCGAGGATGAAGCCGAGGCTGGCGTTGAGTCCGATGTTGATACCGCTCACGACCGCGTCGGGCCGCTCCGGCAAGAGATGGGCGAGCGCGATGTTCACGCAATCGCTCGGCGTGCCGTCGATGACCCACGACACGCAACCGAATCCGTGATCGACGGCGCAGCTCGACACGGGACGCGTCCGCGACTTTGCAGCACCGATCCAGCTCTGCTCGCGCAGCGGCGCTGCGATCGAGAGCGAATGGCCCGCCGCACTGAGCGCGCGGATGAGCTCGTGCAGAAACACCGAGTCGATGCCGTCGTCGTTGGTGACAAGGATGCGCATCCGGAAAGCAGAATGGGTCGGGGCGCGGTTGGGAAACAAAAAGCCGGGTGGGTAGCGCGGGTCTTTGACCCGCGTCGGCAGGTCAGAGACCTGCCCTACGTCGGAGCGGTCCCGGAAAAACAAAAAAGCCGGGGACTTGCGTCCCCGGCTTGAATTGTTCGCGGCTTGCGCGCCGCGGTCAGCTTCCGCTCAGGCGTTCGACTCGGCGGGTGCCTCGGCGGGTGCGGCCTTGCCTTCGCGCTCGGCCATGGCGGCTTTGCGGCTGAGGCGGACGCGGCCCTTCTCGTCGACCGAAAGGCACTTCACCCAGATCATGTCGTTCATCTTCACGACATCCTCGGTGCGGCGCACGCGGAAGTCCGCGAGCTCGGAGATGTGGCAAAGGCCTTCCTTGCCCGGCATGCACTCGACGAAGCAGCCGAAGTCCTTGATCCCGGTGACGCGGCCCTCGTAGATCTTGCCGATCTCGATCTGCTCGCCACCGCCACACAGGGAGTCGATCTCGCGCACGGCGCGCTCGAGGGCCTCCTTGTTGTTGGAGTAGATGAAGACCTTGCCGCTGTCGTCGTCGGAGATGTCGATCTGCGCGCCCGTGGTCTCGACGATCCTGCGGATCGTCTTGCCGCCGGGGCCGATGAGCAGGCCGATCTTTTCGGGATCGATCTGGATCGTCTGGATGCGTGGCGCGTAGGGGCTGAGCTCCTTGCGGGGCTCGGGCAACGCTGCGAGCATCGCGCGGATGATTTCCTTGCGGGCGTCGCGCGCCTGGAAGATCGCGGCCTTTGCAATGTCGAAGGGCAGGCCTTTGATCTTGAGGTCGAGCTGGAAGCCCGTGACACCGTTCATCGTGCCGGCGAGCTTGAAGTCCATGTCCCCGAAGTGGTCTTCCTCACCGAGGATGTCGGTGATGATCGTCGAGCGAGTGAACTTGCCGTCCGCGCCGGACTCGGTGATGAGGCCGCAGGAGATGCCGGCGACCGGTGCGACGATCGGCACGCCCGCGTCCATGAGGGAGAGGCAGCCGCCGCAGATCGAGGCCATCGAGGTGGAGCCGTTGGAGGCCATCAGCTCGGAGACCACACGGATCGTATAGGGGAACGTTTCCTCCGTCGGGATGACGGGAAGAAGCGAGCGCTCGGCGAGTGCGCCGTGACCGATCTCGCGGCGGCCCGGGCCGATGAAGCGGCCGGCCTCGCCGACTGAGAACGGAGGCATGTTGTAGTGGAGGAAGAAGCTCTTCGACTTTGCTCCGCCGGTGAGGCCGTCCATGTCCTGTGCGTCCGCTGTCGGTCCGAGCGTGGTGATGACGAGGCCCTGGGTGTCGCCCCGCTGGAACAGGCCGGAGCCGTGCACGCGGGGGAGCACGCCGACTTCGCACGTGATCGGGCGGAGGTCGGTGGCGCCGCGGCCGTCGGCGCGCTTGCCGGCGTCGAGCACGGAGGTGCGGTAGGCCGTGGCCTGGAGTTCCTCGAAGACGATGTTGAGATCGGAATCGGCGAATTTGCCCTCGCCGAGTTCGGCGAGAAGGGCGGCGCGCGCCTCTTCCTTGATCACAGCAACATTGGCGGAGCGGATCTGCTTCTCCTTGCCGAAGATCGCTTCCTTCATCTTGCCCTCGGCGACGCGCTTGATGATCGCGGCGGCCTCGGGCTTGGCGGTGACGAGCTTGAACTCGCGCTTCGGTTTTCCTGCGACTGCGACGAGTTCCTTGATCGCCTTGATGATGGGCTGGATCGCACCGTGGGCGAACTCGAGCGCCTCGATGAACCGCTCCTCGGGGAGCTGGTCGGCACTGCCTTCAATCATGAGCATGTCGCTTTCGTTGCCGACATAGATGAGATCGAGCGTGGAGCCCATCATCTGTTCGATCGTCGGGTTGGCGACGAACTGGCCTTCAACCTCGGCGACGCGGACGCAGCCGATCGGACCGTTCCACGGAATGTCGGAGATGGCGAGCGCGGCGGACGCGCCGTTGACCATCATCACGTCGGGTTCGTGCACGAGGTCGGCCGAAAGAAGCAGGCCGATGATCTGGACTTCGTTGAGGAAGCCGTCCGGGAAAAGCGGGCGGCACGGGCGGTCGCAAAGGCGGCAAGTGAGGATTTCCTTCTCAGAGGGACGACCCTCGCGCTTGAAATAGCCACCGGGAAACCGGCCGACTGCGGAGAATTTCTCGCGATACTCAACTGTGAGCGGGAACCAATCCTGGCCTGGGCGGACGTTGGATGAAACGGCGGCGGATACGAAGAGGTTCGTCTCTCCGGATGTGACCGTGACTGCGCCGCTGGCGAATTTCGCGAGCGTGCCGGTGGCGATCGTGAGGCCGAGCTCGGGGACTGTGACTGTGTGTTTCTGATTCATTTCTACTGCTGACTAGGGTTCTTGTGGTTCAACCCCTGAATCAGATGCCTGAGAGATTCCCGTCTGCCGGCGCCCCGGGCCTGCCAGTCACCGGCAGACGGAAATGTCCCAGTGCTTGATCCAGGACTGAAAACAGCGGCGGCGGCAGTCATCGGGACGGCCGCCGCCGGGTTGAAAAGGGATGATCAGCGCCTGAGGCTTAGGGCCCCGAGCACTTTGGTGTAACGTTCCGGATCCTGCCGCTTGAGGTAGTCGAGCAACTTGCGTCGACGGCTCGTCATGGCCAGAAGGCCGCGGCGGGAGTGGAAGTCCTTGCGGTGCGTCCTCAGGTGGTCGGTCAGGTGAGTGATCCTAGCCGAGAGGAGCGCGATCTGGACCTCACAGGATCCAGTGTCCTTCTCATGGACCTTGAACTGATTGATAACTTCTTGTTTTGTAGCGATTTCGGTCATGGTTTGGTTTGGGTTGCCCGGCTGAAGGAGCCTTGCGGCCCGTGGAACCAGCCCGGGAAGGCCGGCGCCACCGTTTCAATCCCGCGGGTGCGGGACCAGACGAGGTGTCGACCTGCAACCGGCAGGCCTACACTAACGCAAGGGGCGTTTATCAAGCCTCGGCCATGGCCGCGCAAGCGAATTTTACAACCGCGAGATCGGGCAAGTAGCGCAGGCGTCCATGGCGGATTCTCTTCGTGCAGTCCGCCACGTGGTCAGTACTGTCACCAATCGAACGCTCCTCGTCGCCGAGGATCGCGCAGATCGCTTCTTTTCGGGTGACTTGCATCCGATAGTGACGACGCTGGGTTGGACTGGCAGCGCTTTGCTTGAGTCGTTGCGGCCCTGTGGGCGGCTGAACGCTTTACTTTTAACAACCATGGTCGAAACCAACGAACTCAAACCTAACACCTTGTTCATCGAGGTCTCCGGTTCCGGTCTGTCCGAAGTGGACGGGCTCTTCATCCCTTCCATGGCGCCTCCCGCCACGTCCGAATCGGGCGTCGTGTCCAGCCTTGGATACTGGAACGGCAAAATGGCCTGGGATCGGGCGGACGGCAAAGCGGCCAGGAGTCCGGCGCTTTCGTATTCCCACACTTACAGATCCTGGAGAATCTCGCGTCTCGACGGGCATCTCGCCTACGAAATCACGTGCGAAGACGAGCTGCCGCCCACCGACCGGGAGTGGAACGTTTACAAAAAGGGCGTCGCCCCCGCCCCCAAGGTCGTGCTTCACCACTATGACCCGAGGCAGCCATGCCCGAAGCCCAATGTCGTTTTCGTGCTCGGCGGGCCCGGGGCCGGCAAAGGCACCATGTGCGAGCTGGCCGAGTCGCAACTCGGCTGGACTCACTTGTCGGCGGGAGACCTGCTTCGCGCCGACCGTGACGCGGCGGGACCGAGCGCGGGGATCATCAATGAGTTCGTGACGGCGGGCAAGTTGGTACCCAACGAAATCGTCGTGACGCTGCTGAAAAACAAGATGGAGCGCGTGACGAGGGCGACGGGTAAAATTAACTTCCTGCTGGATGGGTTTCCGCGGTCCCTGGAAAATCTGGAGGGTTGGCGCGAGGTCTTCGGCCGCGAAGCGGAACTCCCAAAAATGTTATATCTTGAGTGCCCTTATCCGGTGCTCGAAAAACGCATCCTGGGCCGGGCAAAATGGTCCGGACGCAGCGACGACAACATTGAGAGCGTGAAGCTGCGATTCGACACCTTCAAGGCGGAGACTCTGCCGACCGTCGAGTTTTTCAAGAGCCAAGGCAGATGCGTGGACATCGATACGAGCCAGGATCGCCCTGCCGTTTATGCTCTCGTTCGCGATAGCCTGGCGGAGTATACCGACCAAAGTCTCGCGGCCCGTCCGCTCACCGAGCGCGCTGAAATCCTGCTCGGGCTGCGGCCCTACCCGCGAATTGCGGCGCAGCCTGAAAGCGCGAGCAAGTGCACGTGAGGGTCGGCGGCGCGACGGGCACGCAGATTACGACAGGGAAAAGGGTGACCAAAAGGGCCAGATTGGAGCAATTGCGATCAAAGACGCTGGTCTGAGCCCAGGTTCCGGGCTTTCGCATGTCTTTCGCTCCGCCACTTTTGCTTGCCACCACCGTGCCGTCGAATGGCGCACTTGTGCGGCGATTGTTCGGGTTGGCGTGGCGTTACCGATCGTGGGTGATTGTTTACGATCCTTTCCCGCCTCATGCGATGACTGGGCAGCGTGCGAAACAATCGGGCCGCGGCATGAAGCCGCTCCTACTTCCGGTAGGACCCCGCTATCCAAGCCGGATCACGAGGCTCTTGATGCCCTCGCAACCGGGAAGGGCCTTCGCGCGCTCGAGGATCTCGTCGGTGTGGAGCTGCAGCTCGGAGCGCACGACGCCGTGCGAGGCGAGGACGTGCAGTTTGCCGCCCTTTGCGATCTGAAGCGGGTGCGAATAGGCGGCGTTGGCCGCGCCGACGATCTCGGCCCACTTCTCGCGTAGCTTCTCCTCCGGCGACGACCGGCCGATCTGATACTTCGCGAGCAACTGATCGATGATCGGTGCGAGTTCGCGGGCCTCGTGGTTCTTCGCGCGCGATCGGTTCTCCGGAAAGCCGCGAAACGCTGCGATCATGTTTTCCACCTTTCGCTTGAAAGGCGGATGCGCGCCCGGGCTCGCGCCGGACTCAGCCGATTTGCTGCTGGTCATAGAGACGGTGGTAAAGGGGACTCGTGGCGTAGACCTCCTCGTGCGAACCGGAGCCGATGATCCGCCCGTGGTCGAAGACGAGTATCATGCCCGCGTCGCGGATCGTGCTGAAGCGGTGCGCGATGATGAGCACCGTGCGCCCGTGCATCAACTTCCGCAGCGCTTCCTGCACCATGCGTTCGCTCTCGGTGTCGAGCGCGGAGGTCGCCTCGTCGAGGATGAGAATCGGCGCGTTGCGCAGGAACGCGCGTGCGAGCGCGAGCCGTTGCTTCTGACCGCCTGAGAGCAATGTGCCGCGCTCGCCGACGATCGTCTCGTAGCCCTGCGGCTGGGCCCGTGCGAAGTCGTGGACGAAGGCGTTGATCGATGCCTGCTCGACTTCCGCATCGGTTGCGTCCGGGCGGCCGAGGCGGATATTGTTCCGAATCGTGTCGTTGAAGAGGACGGGATCCTGCGAGACGAGTGCGATGTTGCGACGCAGGCTCTGCACCGTGAGCGAGCGCACATCGCGACCGTCGATGAGCACCGCACCCCCGGTCGCATCGTAGAAGCGCGGCACCAGGTTGGCGAAAGTCGACTTGCCCGCGCCGCTCGGGCCGACAAGCGCGCAGACAGTGCCGGCGGGGATCGCGATGCTCGCGTTGTGGAGCACAGGCTCTTCGTCGTAGGCAAAGGTGACGCCGCGAAACTCGATGTCGCCGCGCAATCGGCCCGCGTCGGTCGCGTCCGGAGCGTCCGCAATCGACTCGGGCTCGTTGAGGATCACCTCAAGCCGGTCGAGCGCGGCGGCGCCTTTCTTGAGTTCGTTTGAAACGAAGCCGACCTTCTTGATCGGGTCGTAGCTGAAGTAAAGCGCACCGCACATCGCGAAGAAGACCTCCCAAGGCAGCCGCACATGGTAGGCGTAGACGAACGCCGCCGACACGCCGAATGCCGCGAGGAACTCGATTGTCGGCGAGAGCGCCGCGGCGTATTTGACGACCTTGAGTTGGACGTGGAAGAGAGAGCGGATCGTGTCGCGGAACCGATCCTCCTCGCGCTTCTCGAGGCCGAACGCGCGCACTTCCTTCAGCGCACCGAGGTTCTCGCTAAGCCTCTCGGTCACTGAACCCATCGAGCTTTGCACCTGGCGCGCGCGACGCAGCAGGTTCTGCCCGACGATGCGGATCGGCAGGACTGCGAGCGGAATCGAGATCACGCAAAGCAGCATGAAAACGACGTTCTGATTTTGGAACGAGAGGTAGATGAGCGCCGCGATCGCACCCATGAAGATGATGGGCTGCTTGAACGCCTCGTTGGCCGAGTTTGTAAGCGTCATCTGCAACTGGTTCGTATCGGCGAGGCCGCGCGAGATCAGGTCGCCCGTGGCGTGCTTGTGGAAGAACGCAAGCGGCAGGCGCTGCAGTTTTGCGAAGTAGTCGGAGCGCACACCCTCGAGGACGCGGAAGCCGCAAAAATTGATCAGGTAGTGGTTGAGGTAGCCCGACAGTCCACGCACCAGGAAGATCGCCGGCAGCCACAGCGCGTAGCCGAGGATCTGCATGCGCGAGAGTTCCGCGGCGTTCTCGGCGAACACCTTTGGGAAGATGAAATTCATCATGTAGGGCACGCCGAAGCCGCTCGAAATGCCGTAGACAGCCGCGCAAAACAGCGCCCCGATGAAGTGCCACTTCACGTCGCGCAGGTGCCTGAGATGGGGCCTGAATCGTTTCACTTGCCGGGAAAGATCAGCGGAATCGTCTGACGGCCGTGTCGGCGGTAGATACGGAAGTGGGAGTCAAGGGTGAAGACCGGGGCGTCCGGATTGCCTTCGCTTAACACGACGAGGCATGCGTCGGCTAGCGACATTGGCACATCGGCATACCGACGCATCAACGCGGCGATCGGCGCGAGTGAGTCTCGAACGTCGAAATCGAGTTGAATCACCTCTTCTTCGAGAAAGGATAAAACCGCCGCGGCGCCACCCGGCACATGACGAACAAGGTGAAATGCCTCTGCCAACACCGCTTCGCATGTGACGAGGTGGACCGAGCTCGCGAGCTTCTTCGTCTGCGCGAGCGCCCAGACATGAAACTGATCGCGTCGGTCTACGAGGCTGACGAGCGGCCCGGCATCAAGGACGACGCGATTCGCCATAGCCTTCCATGTATTTCGGGTTCGTGGACAGATCGCCCGGACCCGAAATCACGCCGACGAGGTGCTTGATGCGTTTGTAGAGCGAACCAGCACGCGGCTTCAAGGCGCCACGCTTGCTTGCCTTGGCGCGCGGACGACGGCGAGTTGTGGTGGTTGCCATGCGATGTAGGAGAAGCAGTTTCGTCGGAAGAGTCAATCTGCGTGCTCCTGGCGATCATCAGTCCTTCGACGCGCGCACGTCGAGTGCGTCGCGCCCGCCTTCGCTCTGCGAGCTCCGGCGCGGCAAGAGGGCCACCCGGTGAGGGTCAATCTTTGGAAGCGCGAACATCAAGAGCGTCTCGCAGGCCGTCGCCGAGGAAGTTTAGCGAGAACAAGGTCATCGAGAACACGAGACCTGGATAGACAAGCATCCACGGAAACTCTTCCATCTTCTCGGAGCCTTCCTTGATAAGCACGCCGAGCGAGCTCATCGGCGGTTGCACGCCGAGCCCGAGGAAGCTGAGGAACGCCTCGAGCAACATGACCGCCGGGATCGTGAGGGTCGTGTAGACGATCACAGGCCCGAGCACGTTCGGAATCATGTGGCGGAAGATGATCCGGTTGGTCTTCAACCCGAGGGCCCGCGCGGCCTCGATGTATTCCATGCGCTTGATCGAGAGAATCTGTCCGCGCACGATCCGCGCCATCGTCAGCCACTCGACCGCGCCGCTCGCGATGAAGAGCAGGTAGATGTCGCGGCCGAAAAACACCATCAGCAGAATCACGAAGATCGTGAACGGCAGCGCATACATGATGTCGACGATCCGCATCATCACCATGTCGGTCTTCCCGCCCGAGTAGCCGGAGATCGCGCCGTAGACGACGCCGATCGTCAGCGAGACGAACGTCGCTGCGAGACCGACGCCCAGAGAGATGCGGCAGCCGTAAAGAATGCGAGCGAACAGGTCGCGCCCGAGTGTGTCCGTGCCGAGCCAGTGTTGCGCGCTCGGGCCGACGGCGCCGAGATCGAGGTTCTGATCCGTGTAGGAGAGATTCATCAGCACGGGCAGCGCCAATGAACAAAACGCGAGGAGCGCGATGAAGACTCCACCAAAGAGCGCGAGCTTGTTCTTTTGCAGCCGGTGCCATGCGTCGCGCCAGAGCGACGAGCCCTCGACGACCTCGCCTGGATCGACGACGGGCAACCTGGCTTCGGAAGGTGATAGATTGAGCATGGGGCGTCGCGTCGGTCGGTCTACTCGAACTTCAGCTTCGGGTTCAGCCACACCTGCACAATGTCGACGACGAGGTTCAGCAGGATGATCAGGCTCGCGTAGAGGATGACGGTGCCGAGCACGAGGGTGTAGTCGCGGTTGAACGCCGACTTCACGAATTCGCGGCCGAGCCCGGGAATCTGGAATATTGTCTCAATCACGAACGAGCCCGTGAGGATGCCCGCGGTTGCCGGCCCGAGAAACGACACGACCGGCAGCAGGCCGCCTCGCATCGCGTGGCGGATGATGACGCGCGATTCGGTGGCCCCTTTCGCGCGTGCGGTGCGGATGTAGTCCTGTGAGAGCACTTCAAGCATACCGCCGCGCGTGAGTCGCGCGATGTAGGCCGCGTAGACGAACCCGAGCGTCATGGCCGGCAGCACGCGATCGATCGGCGAGTACCAGCCCGAGGCGTTGAACCAACCCAGGTAGATCGCGAAGAAGAGCACAAGCAGCGGACCGAGCACAAATGTCGGCAGACAGATGCCGATCGTGGACACGCCTGTGCACAGGTAGTCGACCCAGGAGTTGCGCCGAAGCGCTGCAAACACGCCAAGCGTGATTCCGAGCACGAGCGCGATGGCAAGCGAGGTGCCGCCGAGTTCGAGCGAGACGGGGAGGGCATCGGCGATGATCTCGTTCACCGTGCGGTTCGCATACTTGAACGACGGACCGAGGTCGCCTTTCAACAGGCTGCCGAGGTAGTCGAGGTATTGCTGAAACACCGGCTTGTCCAAGCCGTAGTGCTTGTTGAGGTTCGCCAGGATCTCGGGAGTGACCGCCTTCTCCGCGGTGAACGGCCCGCCCGGCACGAACCGCACCATGAAGAAGGTCGCGGTGATGATGATCAGCAGGACCGGGATGGTCTCGAGGAGTCGTCGTGCGATGAAGCGAAGCATTCGAGGTGTGGAAACGGTCTTCAATGGGTCCCGACCGGGTCCCGCTCAAGCATGAAGACGCCGCACGGCGGCGAGTGCAATCCGGGACAGGGGGCAAAGTAGCGCGGGTCTTTGACCCGCGTCTGCATGTCGTTCTGCTGGCCAGCAGAATGCCCTACGCCTCACCTACGGTGTCTCACCAGGCGCCAACGTGAGCGCGGCTTTCAGACGCGAGTCGAGGAGGTTGTCCTTCCAGCCGCGCACAGACGGATGGACCAGACGCACGATCGCCGAGTGAACGAGCGGTATCACCGGCATGTCGCGAAGGATGATCTCGTCCATCCGATGGTAGAGTTCGTGGCGCTCGGCGGGGTCGAGCGTGTGGATCGCCTTCTCGTAGAGTGCGTCGAACTCCGGATCGCCCCAGTTCGAGTCGTTGAACGCGCTGTTCGACACGACCTGCTGGAAATACTCGGTCGGCGCGTCGGTGAACGGATTCCAACCGGCACGCGCGATCTGGAAATTGCCGAGGTCGCGCGTGTTCAGGAAGACCTTCCACTCCTCGTTCACGAGCGTCACGTCGACTCCGAGTTCCTTGCTCCACATCTCCTGCAACGCCTGCGCGACATCGCGGTTCAGCTCGTTCGTATTGTAGAGATACTCGACCTTCGGAAAACCAGCGCCGCCGGGAAACCCCGCCTCGGCGAGGAGCGCACGCGCCTCTTCCGGGCCGCCAGTGATTCGATGGCGTGGCTGGTAGCCGCCCATACCGGCCTGGCTGAGTGCATAGGCGGGCGTCTGGCCCGCGCGGTAGATTGAGGTCGCGATCTGCTCGCGGTTGATCGCGAGCGCGAATGCGCGCCGCACACGCGCGTCGTCGAACGGCGCCTTTTCCGTGTTGAACACGAGATAGTTCGCACCGAGCCGCGGCGTGATGTGCAGCGCAGGGGATTTCGCCTCGCGGTAGAAATCGATCTTCGAGACGGGCAACGTCGTCGTCACATGCAGTTGCCCCGTGCGAAACGCGCGCTCCTCGGTGTCCTGGCTCTCGATGGGGTAGAAGCGGATTTCGTTCAACGCGATGTTCGCGCTGTTCCAGTGGTGTTCATTGCGCGCGACGGTGAGCACCTTGTTCGCCTCCCAGCCGATCAGCTTCATGGGCCCGTTCGTGATCAGGTTGCCGGCACGTGTCCATGCCGTGCCCGGCCGCTCGGCGCCGCCGAAGCGCGCGACCGACTGCATGTGCACCGGAAGGAACGGGTAGGTAACGAGCAGTTGCAGGAAATGCGGCGTCGGCTCGTCGAGGATCACGCGAAACGTGAGATCGTCGAGCGCCTGGAAACCGACGGTCGAGAAGTCGCGCGTCTTGCCCGTGTTGTAGTCCTCCGCGCCAGCGACGGGATACGCCATGAACGCAAACTGCGCGGCGAGCGACGGCTCGAGCAATCGCTTGAACGAGTCGCGAAAGTCGCGCGCCGTGAGCGGATCGCCGTTCGACCACTTCAATTCGGGCCGCAAACGAAACGTGATGATCCGCCCTTCGCCACTGAAGTCCCACCTCTCGGCAGCGGCGGGCACCATCTCGAGATCAGGGCCGCGCGCTACGAGGCCCTCAAAGATCTCGATCAGGATAACCGACTCCGGGGAGCCGGTGTTTGTGTGAGGGTCGAGATTGCTGGGTTCGACGCCGTTGCCGTAGTGCAGCACCTGGTCGCGGTTGCCTTGCTCGACGGCAGACTTGTTCCCGCCGCAGCCGGCGAGGAGGGCGGCGAAGGTGAGCGCGACGAGCGCACCGTAGCGCGGGTCTCCGACCCGCGGCCGCAGGTCGGAGACCTGCGCTACTTTGGGCTCGCTCACCATTCTCACTTCTCCAGCCAGACGTATTTGTAGGGATGGTTGTCGAGGACGGTGGGGTGGAAGCCCTTCACCATCGGGTCGCGCAGGTTTACGCGCATGTAGAAATAGATCGGCAGGATTGGAAGCTCGTCGACGATGATGCGCTCCATTTCCTGGTAGATCGCATACCGCGAGGCCGTGTCGGTGGTCATCAACGAATCCAGCAAGAGCTGGTCGTAGCGCGCGTTCGACCATCCGGTGTCGTTGTTGCCGCCGCCGGTTATCCATTGGTCGAGAAACACGTGCGGATCGACATAGTCGGCGATCCATCCGGAGCGGCTGATGTCGTAGGCAAGGTTGTCCTGCGAATCGAGGTAGACTTTCCACTCCTGGTTTGTGAGACCGACGTCGACGCCGAGGTTGCGTTTCCACATTTGCTGAATGGCCTCCGCGATCGCGCGGTGATTCTCGGAAGTGTTGTAAAGCAGCTCGACGCGCGGGAAACCCTTCCCGCCGGGGAATCCAGCCTCGGCGAGAAGTTTGCGGGCGTCCTCAAGAGTGCCGCTCAGCTGGTGGGTCGACTCGAAGCCGAGGATTCCCGGGGGCACGACCGAGTAGGAAGGCTTCTGGCCGCCGCGAGTGACGTTCGTGACGATCGAGTCGCGATCGATCGCGAGCGCGAACGCGCGGCGCACGCGCGGGTCGTTGAACGGCGGCTTGCTCGTGTTGAAGCGGTAGAAGTAGGCGCCGAGATAGCGGTTGATCTGTAGCACGCCGGGATTGTCGCGGCGGTAGGCGTCGATCTTCGAATTCGGGACCTCGTTGGTGTAGTGAAGCTGGCCGGTGCGGAACATCCGCTCTTCAACGTCGATGTTCTCCATCGCGTAGAAGTGGATTTCGTTGAGCCGGACGCGGTCGCGATCCCAGTAGGTGGGCGACTTTGCGACGATGATCTTCTGGTTGGGCAGCCACTCCTTGAGCACGAACGCGCCGCTGCCGACGAAGTTGCCGGGCAGCGTCCATCGCGAACCCTTGCGCTCGAGTCCGCCGAATTTTGCAATCGTGGGAATGTGCACCGGCCACCACGCGTAGTGGCTCGCCATCGCCTTCAGCAGGAAAGGCACTGGATGCTTGAGCGTGATCACCAGCGTGCGGTCGTCCGGCGCCACGAAGCCCACCTTCGAAAAGTCGGTAAGCTCGCCCGTGTTATACTCGAGCGCGCCGACGACGTGGTGAAGCATGTAGGCATACTCCGAGGCTAGCGACGGCGTGAGTATCCGCTTGTAGGAGGCCACGACGCCGGGTGCGAGAATCGGTTCGCCGTTTGACCAGAGTGCGTTGTCGCGGAAATGAAAAGTGTAGATGAGGCCGTCTTCGGAAATCGTCCACCGTTCCGCGATGCCCGGCTCCGGCTCGAGCGTCTCCGGGTGCTCGTTCACCAGACCGTCTAGAAGCGACATGAGCAGCTTGTGCTCCGGGACGCCCGTGACCGTCTGCGGGTCGAGGTCCTGGGGTTCGCTTCCGTTGCCGACGTGCAGTATCTGATCGCGCAAGCCGGCCTCAATCGGCTTCTCGCGCTTCGCGCATCCAGCCAGGGTGGCAAGCAGGACCGCGATTGTGAGGGCGGTCAGTTGTGGGACCATTCGCATCGGTCGATTAGAGGGAAGCCTCGCTCACTTTCAAGCGCGGTCGCACGGGTGCAAATGTGTGCTGAGGTAACACACACCGCAGGCCGGCCGGGCTCTTGCGTCATTTTCTCGTAGCCCGGCGCGGAAGCGCCGGGACGATCACTCGTGCGCGATTCGGTCCCGCTGCTCCCGCAGCGGGCTACCACTACTCCCTTAGATCCGCGTCGGGATGACTCTCGATTCTCAGAGGGAATGTCACTTAATAGGTGACATTTGGATTCGACGAATTTTCGGGGAACGTGACGGAGTAATGCTACTCCGGAGATTTCAGCCGCACATGCTTCAGCGGGTGCCGGTCGAGGAGAGTCGGGTGCCAGCCCTTCACCGAGGGCTGGATGAGAAACACGTGCGTATAGTGGTAGATCGGAATGAGAGGCATCGCGTCGAGAAGCACAGTCTCGGCCTCGCGGAAAAGCGCGTCGCGCTCCGGGCCGGCAGGAGCGCGCGTCGCACTCTCGACGAGACGATCGTAGTTCGCGTCTGTCCAGCCCGTGTGATTGTTGCCGCTGGCCGAGGTGAACACGCCGAGGAACGAAGACGCATCCACGAAGTCGCCGATCCACACCGATCGTAGCACCTGGTAGTTGCCCGTGCTCCGCGCATCGAGCGTGACCTTGAAATCCTGGTTCGCGAGAACCACGTCGGCACCGAGTTCGCGACGCCACATCTCCTGGATCGCCTCGGCGATGAGCCGGTGGTTCTCCGAGGTGTTGTAGAGGATTTCGATTTGCGGCAGTCCGGCGCCGCCCGTGAATCCCGCTTCATCGAGCAGCCGGCGCGCCTCTGCGAAATCCGTCCGAACGACCTGCGGTGCTGCATAGCTGCCGGCGCCGCGCGGCGTAAACGAAGTCGCTGGCTTCTGCCCGCCGCCGAGAATCCGTTCGACGATCGCGTTGCGGTCGACTGCGAGTGTGAGCGCGCGGCGCACACGCACATCGTCGAGCGGCGGGCGCGCGGTGTTCAACCGGTAGAAATAGGTGCCGAGATACGGATCGATTCGCAAAAGTTGTGGCTGGCTCTCGCGGTAGTGGCCCACCTTCGCGACCGGCAGCGCCTCGGTGACGTGCAGTTGCCCGGCGCGAAACGCGCGCTCCTCGGCGTCGAGACTTTCAATCGCATGGAAGTGCACCTCGCGCAGCGCGACTGTCGCGGCATCCCAATATCCGGGGTCGCGCTCGACGACGACGCGCTGACCCGGCCGCACCTCGCGCAACTTGAACGGTCCGTTGCCAACGAAATTCTCCGGGCGCGCCCACGGATTCGCGCGACTGTCCGCGGCGCCGAGACGCTCGACCGTGTCCATGTGCACCGGAAACCATACGGGGTTGTTGAGCATCGACAGGAAGTGCGCGGCCGGGTGGACGAGCCGGATCACGATCGTGCGCTCGTCGGGCGCTGTGAAACCGACTTGTGAGAAGTCGGCGAGCGCACCGGTGTTGAACGCCTGCGCGCCCTCGACGATGTGCAGCAGATACGCGTAGTCCGATGCGAGCGCGGGCGAAAGTGCGCGACGCCACGAGCGGATGAAGTCCGACGCCGTCACCGGATCGCCGTTCGTCCAACGAGCGTTGGCGCGAAGAGTGAAAGTGTAGGTGAGTCCGTCGTCGGAAGCTTTCCAGCTCTCCGCAACGCCGGGCGCCGGTGCAAGCGTGACGGGATCCTCGGAGACGAGTCCCTCGAGCAACGCGGAGAGCACGGTGTAATCGCTCACGCCGTTCGCGAGGTGCGGGTCGAGCACGGGGAGGTCGGCGCCGATGCCGCGATGGAGCACACCCTCGCGATTGCCGCGCTCGACAGCGGTCTCTCGCGATCCACAGCCCGCGAACGCAAGGACCACTGCCGCGAAGAGCAACGCGATGCCGGTCCGTCTCATTCCTTCTCCACGAGCGCAACAGCGTGCGCTGCTATCGCAAGGCCGCGGCCGATGTCGCCGACGGTTTCGTTGGTGGTGGCCTTGATGCCGATCGCGTCGTGTGGCAGTCCGGTCGAGCGCGCAAGTGCGGCGCGCATCTCGGCGATGCGGGGTGCGATCTTCGGTCGCTCCGCGATGAGCGTCGCGTCGATGTTCACCGGCGTGAATCCCGCGGCGCGGAGTTTGCCGACGACGCGCTCGAGCAAAACTTGCGAGTCGATCCCTGCGAAGGCCGGATCGGTGTTTGGAAACAGGTTTCCGATGTCGGGCATCGCCGCGGCGCCGAGCAGCGCGTCGCAGATTGCGTGTGTGAGGCAGTCGGCGTCGGAGTGGCCCTCAAGCCCGAAGTCCGCATCGAACTGCACGCCACCGAGCACGAGCGGCCGGCCCGCTGTGGTGCGATGGATGTCGTAGCCGTGTCCGATGCGAAGGCTCATGTCGCTTTGTGGTGCGCGAGGAGGTGCTCGACGAGTGCAATGTCCGCGGGCGAGGTGATCTTCGGATTCGGATCGGGGTTCTCGACGATGGCAATCCATCCGCCGGCGATCTCGACTGCTTGCGTGTCGTCGGTTACCCGCACGCCGCGCTGCTTCACGAGGTCATAGGCGCGCACGATGAGTCGTCGGTCGAAAGCCTGCGGTGTCTCGACAGCCCAAAGATGGTCGCGGTTGATTGTCTTGAGCCGGACTGCGCGGCCCGGCGGCTTCTTTGTCTTCTTGATCGTATCGGTCACCCGGTGCGCGAGAACTGCCGCGCCGTGCTTGCGCGCAGCCGCTGCGAGACGCCGGATTTGCAGTGGCGCGACGAGCGGACGCGCGCAGTCGTGGATGAAGACCAGTCCCTTGTCGTCGGTAAGCGCCGCAATTCCGGCCACGACGGAGTCCTGCCGCTCGGCACCGCCGCGCACCCACGAGACGGTGAGTCGCGCAGAGCCCTTCACACGCGCGAGTTCCGCAGCGAGCCGGCGTTTCTGCGCGGGCGAGCGGTGCGCGATGACGATCTGACCGACAACCTTCGCGCGAACAAACGCGCCGACGGCGCGCGCGAAAACCGTGCGGCCCGCGACGCGCGCAAGCGTCTTGTCGGCGACGGCGCGCCGCATTCGCTTTCCGCGTCCGGCGCAAAGAAGTATGAGCGCGCCGGTCATTTCACCTTCCCAGGTCGGCGAGAATCGCGGCGACCGCTGCCGCGGGATCCGGCGCCTTCAGGATTGGCCGGCCGACGACGATGTAGTCTGCGCCTGCGGCTGCCGCGTCGGCAGGGGTCATCACGCGTTTCTGCTCATCGGCCGAGGAACCCACAGGCCGGACTCCGGGCGTGACGAGTCGGATGCCCGCGGGGAGGGTGGCGCGCAGTGCCGGTGTTTCCTGCGGCGAGCACACGAGGCCCTGCATTCCGGAGTCGACCGCGAGCGAAGCGAGGCGCGCGACCTGGTCGGCGGCACTGGCAGGCACACCCGTTTCGTTGAGCCCGACTGTGTCGAGCGACGTGAGCACCGTCACACCAAGAAGGAGCAGGTCGTGCGCATGGTCGGCCTGCGCCTTGCGCGCCCAAGCCATCATCTCGCGTCCGCCCGAGGTGTGGATGGTCAGCATGCCGACGGGCAGCGGCGCGATCGACGCGACGGACTTTGCAACCGTGTTCGGGATGTCGTGCAGCTTCAGGTCGAGGAAGATTTGAAAACCCATGCTTCCGACCTCGCGGACCAATTCGGGCCCGTGGGCAGTGAAAAGTTGGAGGCCGATCTTCACCCAGCGGAGTCGCCCTTTGAGCGGCTCGAGAGTGCGGATGGCTTCCGCCCGGGTTTCGACGTCGAGGGCAAGAATCAGTTCGCAGGGCATGGCGCAAAACTGAGCGTGACCATTGCCCGCCATGCCGCCAACTTTTTTGAACGCACGTGCAAACCTGCTCCGTCTCCAGCCCCGCGAAGGTCAATCTCTTCCTCGCCGTCACGGGCAAGCGGGCGGATGGGTATCACGACCTCGTGTCCGTCGCAGCGCAGCTTGAACTCGGCGACACGCTGCGGATCAAGCCCGCGGTCGGGGAGAGCGATTCGCTCGCGTGCTCGATGCCCGGGGTGCCGGTGGATTCGACAAATCTCGTCCTGCGCGCGGCGGAGGCGTGGCGCGCGGCGGGCGGGGCGGCGCCGGCTGTTCGATTCGTTCTCGAGAAGCGGATCCCGCCGCAATCCGGACTCGGCGGCGGAAGCAGCAACGCCGTGGCGGCGCTTCGCGGGCTCGAGCGCATTGCCACCCGGCCGCTCGGCGACGATGCGCTTCGCACGATTGCAGCCGGGCTAGGTTCCGATTGCGCGATGTTCTTGAGCGATGGACCTGTCATCATGCGCGGCCGTGGCGAGCGGGTCGAACGGCTCCCTGCCGCGGCGGCTGCACGGCTGCGCGAAGGCGAGTTGTTCATTTGCCGGCCGACGGTCGGCGTCGAGACCGCCTGGGCGTATGGAAGACTCGCGAAGGGCGCTCCGGACTCCTACCTCGCGGCGGACGAAGCCGAGGCGCGGGTCGCAGAGTGGATCGCAGGCGGCGCGAGCGACGCGCTCTCATTCAACTCCTTTGATCCGGTTGTTTTTGGAAAGTTCGTGGCCTATCCGGTGCTCAGCCGCCGGCTCGCCGACCGCCACGGTCTCGCGCTTCGGTTGAGCGGGAGCGGCAGCGCGTGTTTCGCATGGATTCGGCCGGAGATCGACTGGGCTGCGATCGTCGCCGACGTGCAGGATGCGTTCGGCAACGACTGCCTCATCGAGCGGACACGCCTCGCGAACGATACGAAGCCGCAGCGCGATTGACTTGGATGCTTGCCGACCGTCTCATTTATCGGATCAGGGACCCAGCCCGGTTCGCGCCGCATGGATTCGAAGAAGAAGAAGAAGCCCGAGAAAACAATTCATGGGATCGCCGCCTCAAACGGCATCGCCTACGGGCGGGCTTTCCTCTTCGTCCAGGACGAACTCGACGTCCCGCACTACAAGGTCGAACCCACGCGCTATCGTGAGGAAGTCGAGCGCTTCGAGAAGGCGCTGGTAGCCACGCGGCACGAGATCGCGAAGGTCCACGCGGAGGTGGAGAAAAACCTTGGCCCCGACGAGGCGCGGATTTTCGATGCGCACCTGCTGGTCCTCGAGGACCAGGCGCTGATCGGTGAGACAATCCGGGAGTTCGAGAAGACCTCGATGAACATCGAGACGTGCTTCATGAGCATCTCGCAGCGCTACGTGGCTGTCTTCGAGAAGATCGACGACGACTACCTGCGCGAACGCGTCTCCGACATCCGTGACGTCGCGCGCCGGCTGCTCGCAAACCTGCTCGGCCGCACGGCGGCGAAGCTCGGCGAGCTCATCACCGACCGCATCGTCATCTCGAACGACATCTCGCCCTCCGATGCCGCGAGCATCGATCGTAGCTCGGCGCTCGGCATCGTCACGGAGGCGGGCAGCCGCACGAGCCACGCGGTGATCGTCGCCCGCTCGATGCGAATCCCCGCGGTTGTCGGCATCGGTGCTCTCACCGACACGGTCGAAAGCGACGACATGTTCATCGTCGATGGCTACGACGGCGTCGTGATCGTCAACCCCGACGAGACAACTCTCTTTCGCTACGGCAAGCTCAAGGAGCAGAAGCGCACATTCGAGTCGCGGGTGATGTCGGTGAACCGGCTGCAGTCGGAGACCCTCGATGGCACGCGCGTGCCGCACTTCGCGAACATCGAGAAGGAGACAGAGTCGGACCTCGCCATCCGCTATAACGCCGAGGGCATCGGCCTCTACCGCACCGAGTATCTCTTCATCGCATCGGATGACATCCCCGACGAGGAGGCGCAGTTTGCCGCCTACCGGAAGGTGGCCGAGACGCTGCACCCGCGGCCGGTTATCATCCGCACGTTTGACCTTGGCGGCGACAAGGTGCGCTCGAACGGGGTCAGCATCTCCGATCCCGAGGCGAATCCGTTTCTCGGTTTCCGCGCGATCCGGTTTTGCCTCGAGCACAAGGACCTTTTCCGCACGCAACTGCGCGCGATCCTGCGCGCGAGCGCGTTTGGCAACGTGCGGATCATGTATCCGATGATCAGCAGCGCCGTTGAGATCGTGCGCGCAGGCGAGATCCTCGATGAGGCGCGCGCGGAGCTTCGGAAGAAGAATCAGAAGTTCGACGAGAAGATTGCAGTCGGCGCGATGATCGAGATTCCCAGCGCGGCTTTCACGATCGACCTCATCGCCGAGCATGCGTCGTTTCTGAGCATCGGCACGAACGACCTCATCCAGTATCTCCTCGCAATCGACCGCGTGAACAGCCGGATCGCGCACCTCTACGAGCCCACACACCCCGCGGTAATCCGCACGCTGCAACGAATCTTCGCCGACGCCCGCAAGGCGCGCATCCCCGTGAGTATCTGTGGCGAGATGGCGGGCGACCCTGTCTTCGCGGCTTTGCTCCTCGGACTCGGCGCGCAGAGCCTGAGCATGACGCCACCGTTGCTACCTTCGGTGCGCTACATGATCCGGCACATGAAATACTCGGAGGCGCGCAAACTCGCCAAGGACGCGCTCAAGATGAGCGACCCAAAGGAAATCTACGCCAAATTCGCCGACTTCTACGCCGAGCGCACGCGCGAGCTGAACGTCGAGGACGCGGAGGAGTGAGCAAAACGTAGCGTCTGCGAGACCGGAAAGGTAGCGCGCCTCTCTTCGAGAGGCGCGTAGCGTGAGCCTCGTGGATTTGGCCTGAAACGCGCTCCTCGGTGATGGGCGCGCTACCTAGTCTGTGCCGTCTTCTTGCGTGTCACGCCGCGACGATCGCGACTGACTTCACTTCGACTCGCTCCACGGGCTTGCTCTTTTCGCCGCCGGAGCCGAAGGCCACGGGTGTGCTGCCGATTCCGTCGAGCACCTCCTTGCCCGCGACGAGTTCGCCGAAGGCGGTGTATTTGCCGTCTAGGAACGAAGCCTCGCCGAGGCAGATGAAAAACTGGCTGCCTGCGGAGTCGGGATGCGACGAGCGTGCCATCGAGATGACGCCGTGCACATGCGGCTTGTCGCTGAACTCGGCCTTCACAGTGTGACCGGGGCTGCCGGTGCCGGGCATGCCAGTTTCACCGGGCTTGGTGTTCGGACAGCCGCCCTGGATCATGAATCCCTTGATGATCCGGTGGAATGCCGTGCCGTCATAGAAACCTGACGACGCGAGCTTCTTGAAATTGGCGACCGTCTTCGGCGCAACCTCGGGCCAGAACTTGATCTTCATCTCGCCCCGGTCGGTTTTGATGACGGCGAACTCTTCCTTCGTTGTGTCCATCGGGTGAGCGAAGCACGGGAGCGCGGCGCGGCACAAGGTTCGATTTCGCGAACGCGAAATCGAAAGAATTGCGCGGGATTTTAACACAGCTTCGGGACTATTGATTCGACAACCTCCGCATTTCTTGCACAGTTACTTCCAGGTTATTCACCTGCCGATGATTCAACCAATCGGGTCCCCGCACCCAAGCCCTCGGCTGAAGGTCTCAGTCCAGACCAAGACCTTCATCCTCGACACAAACGTCCTGCTGCACGATCCGCAGTCGATCTTCAAGTTTGAGGACAACAACCTCGCGATTCCCGTCGAGGTCCTCGAAGAGCTCGACGGCATCAAGACAGAGCAGTCGACCGAACGTGGGCGCAATGCCCGCCACGTGCACAGGATTCTCCAGGAACTCCTGCCCGACACGCGGGCGATGATGGAAGGCGTGGACCTGCCCTCGGGCGGCACGCTCTCCGTCATCATCAACCGCTGGCTCGTCGAGAGCGACTGGTCGTCACCCGCGATGCAGCGACTCCGCGCGATCCTGCCGGACATGACGAAGAAGGACAACCGCATCATCGCATGCGCGCTATTCGTGCAGGACACCTTCCCGCCGCCGACGATCCTCGTCACGAATGACGTCAACGTCGCGCTCAAGGCGCGCGCGGTCGGTCTCGAGGCGCAGGACTATCTCTACGACAAGGTGCCGTCGTCCGACTACGACGACGGCTACGCCACGTTGCAGATTTCAGTCTACGAGCTGCAGCGCTTCGCCTCCGAGGGTCATTTCGAGGCGACGGAAGAGCAGTCGAAGAATCTCGCGCTAAACGACTACGTCCTTCTCCAGACGCCTGAGGGCAAGACGATGCCCGCGCGCTATTTTGGAAACGGAATCCTGCGCCGCCTGCGGATCCCAGACTCGGTGCACGCTCCCGGCGGCATCGCGATTCGTCCGCGCAACCTCGAGCAGCAGTTCCTCATGGATGCGCTCCTCGACGACTCCATCTCGCTCGTCACGTGCTCGGGCAAGGCAGGCACGGGCAAGACGCTCCTCTCGACCGCGTGCGCGCTCCACCAGATGCGCGACGAGCTCAACCGTTACGACGGCGTCTCGATCTCCCGCCCGGTGATTTCACTCGGCAAGGACATCGGGTTCCTCCCCGGCTCGCTCGAGGAAAAGATGCGCCCGTGGCTGCAGCCCTATTACGATGCGCTTGAGGTGCTCATCCCGTCGAAGCCGCAGAAAGAGCCGCAGTTCGCGAGCCGCAAGACTTCGAAAAAGAAGAAGAAGGATGATGCGCTCCACGCGGTGCCAGCGCCGCAGCTCAACGGCAACGGTGTGACCGGACCGATGAAGCCCTACGAGCGGCTCATCCGCAGCGGCATGGTAGAAATCGAGGCGCTCTGCTTCATTCGCGGACGCTCCATCGCGCGGCGCTTTTTCATCCTGGACGAGGCACAGCAGCTCACGCCGCACGAAGTGAAGACCGTCATCACACGAATCTCCGAGGGCTCGAAGATTGTTCTGATCGGCGACCCGGCGCAGATCGACAATCCCTACGTCGACTCTCGCAGCAACGGTCTCGTGTTTTGCCGGAACAAGATGCGCGGCCTTAGCCTCGCCGCACACGTGCAGCTCAGCAAAGGCGAGCGCTCGAGACTCGCGGAACTCGCGGCGGACTTGCTGTAGGATCGCAACGATCTCTGATTGTAGGAGCGGCTTTATGCCGCGACCGCAACGCACTGTTCGCATAATGGTCGCGGCATAAATCCGCTCCTACAGTTTCGGATGTCGCACAGTGGGTGATCCTTGGCCGAGATGCGTGAAACGGCCACGTCCACCCGTAGGGCAGGTCTCTGACCTGCCAGATCCGCGGGTCAGAGACCCGCGCTACTTTTCTTCCTCACACTTTCGGGTCATTCTCCGCCTGGCGGGCGAGGAGCCACAAAAGATCCGCGATGCGGTTCGCGTAGTGACGCACGACGCTGCGCACCGAGCGGCCTTTTGCAGGAAGCGCTACGAGTCGTCGCTCGGCCCGGCGTGCGATCGTGCGCGCATGGTCCAACGCCGCGGCAAAAGGATTCGCGCCGGGCGTCGCCCAGCCGTCGAACTTCAGGCCGCGCGACTCGAGCTCTACAATCAGGCTGTCGAGCCGCGCGAGCGACTCGTCAGTGATCTTCGCAAACTTCGATTTCGCGTAGCGCTCGGCGTCGGTTTCCGCACACGCAAGTTCGCCCATCAGTGCGATCAACTCGTGTTGGATGAGCTCGAGCGACGCGCGCGCGGGATCATGCGGCGCGACCGACTTCGCCACGCCGATCGCGGCGTTGAGTTCGTCATACGCACCGAGTGCCTCGATCTGCGGATGGTCCTTCGGGACGCGCTGGCCGTAGATAAAGCCGGTCGTGCCGTCGTCTCCGGTGCGTGTGGCGATCGAGCGCATGAGCGTCAAAGTAGACCGGGCTCGTCGGCGAGCCGCTTCCGGGCGTTGCGGGTCTCGCGTCTCATTGCCTTCAACTCCGCGTCGATCGTGCCAAGCACCTCTTTCGACATCCGTTCTGTGAACAGGATGCCGTTCACGTGGTCGGTCTCGTGCTGGACGCAGCGCGCGAGCAGCCCGTCGCACAGAAGGCTGTGCCGCTGGCCGTGCACGTCGTCAAACTCCATGCGGACCGCGAAGGCCCGCTCTACGTCGCCATGGATCCCGGGAAACGACAGGCAACCTTCCTCGGATATCCTCTTGCCCGCGGGCACGGCCGTGAGCTTCGGGTTGGCGATCGACATCGGCATGATCAGGTCAAGCGGCTGGTGCCGGCCGTCGAGTTCCCACGAGAAATCGGACTGGGTGCCATGGAGGTCCATCACGAAGAATTGCATCGCACGCCCGATCTGCGGCGCCGCGAGCCCGCTGCCGGCGGCCTCGTGCATCGTTTCCACCATGTCGCGCGCAAGCTCGGCGAGCGCGGTGTCGAAAGCGACCACCGGCGCACCTTTCTTGTGCAGCACCTCGTTATCGTAGCGAACTATTGGGAGAACCATGTGTCTAAATTTGCCCGGGACCGCCGGGAGCCGCACGGTAGCCTCCGCCTGAAATTACGCGCAAATTAATTTTGTTCTGAATGCGCAACACTGACAACCTCGAGCCGATGACCCCCGAAGCCGGAATGTCGCCAGCGCCCCGGACTGCGGGTTCGCTTGCGCTGCTCCTGCTAGGTGCGGCTGTTGTCGCAGGCGCGTGGCTGCTGCCCGTGCAGATTCGCTCACTCAGTCCGCTTCTCCTGCGCGAGGCGGGCGAGGGGAGCATCTCGCTTGTCGAATCCGGCGAGCGCCTGCTCGAATCCGAGCGGCCCGGGCCCGCGGCGCTGATCCGCGATGCGGCTGTGACGTTGGAGCTGCCGGCCGCGAACGACCTCGATGTGAAATTGCGGGCCTTCGCTGAAGAACGCCCGGAACTCATGGCCTGGGGCGCGTGGGATCCTTTTCTTGAACCTGTGTTCGGATCGTCCGCGGCACCGGCTGGCGGCGAACGGGGCGCGCTCGTTCGATTCCTCCCCGGAAGCGCGAGGAGTGCGCTCAAGAGTTACCTCGCGAATTCGCGCTCGGCTGCGGTGAAGGCGATCGTCGCCAACGCGTCGATCGACAGATCCGCCCGCTTCATTCCCGCAGGGCGCGCGGGTGGTCAGCCGCTCGAAGCCACCATCCTGCTCGCCGCGATGCTCATGCAGGGCAACCACCTTTCGCCCGACCTTGCGCGCGAACTTCGCGCGATGGCGGAGACCGCGAATCGCGACAGCGATCTCGCGCCGGTTGACGAGTTTTACTTTGACCTGCTCTCGGTTGGCCGCCGGCTCGACTGGGGTCAGCTCACGGAGTGGATCCGCGACTGCCCCAGCACCGCGACGCTCGGGGAATTCGCGCATCTCCTCAAGGTCGCACCCGACCGGACCGCTGTGCTGTTCTCCGCGTCCGTCGTCTCTGGCATGCCGCGCGAAGTCATGCGCTACGCGATGTCGTATGGATCGGTTGGAGTAGACGGCATCGCCGAGTCGCTACGCCATGGCGAGGGAGCGGTGAGGCAGGTGTTGTTGCGCCAGGTGCCGGTGAATCCCGACGTCCCGATGGCGCTCGAGTTTCTCGCCGGGCTGAGCCTGCGCTATTCGCTGATCCTCACGATTGCGAAATACCTCGGCTTCGCGGCCGGCGTGTGGCTCGCGTTTCGCGGACTCGATCGCGCGTTGATGGGTCCAGTGGGACGCGGCGCCGGAAAGATGCTGATGCACGCGCGCAGCAGCGTCATCGCGCTCGTTTTCTCCGGCATACTCTTCATCCTAAGCGAACCCTTCCTCCTGCGTGGCAATCCGCCACCGGACTACCAGATCATCGTGAGCCTACCCGCACTCAACACACTCGGCCAGTTGCAGGCTTCGCCCTCAGCGGCAGCCTCGATCGATTCATCCACCATCGTGACAGTCGTGTTCTTCGCGGCGCTCCAGGTGCTGATCTACCTGATCTGCCTGATGAAGATCCGCGAGATCGAGCGGCGCGACGCCCCGGTCCTGCTCAAACTCCGCCTCATGGAAAACGAGGAGAACCTTTTCGACTCAGGCCTCTATGTCGGCATCGGCGGCACCGCCAGCGCGCTGGTGCTGCAGGTGCTCGGTATTATTGAGCCGAACCTTCTCGCCGCATATTCTTCGAACCTCTTCGGCATCACTTGCGTGGCGCTCGTCAAGATCCTCCACGTGCGGCCCTACAAGAAAGTCCTTATCCTGCGCGTGGAGCAAAGTGTCGGATGAACCGGACGCTTCTACTCATCCTCTGCGACTTTCTCCTGCTCACGCTGCTCGCGTTGACGCGGTGGGAGCAGGTGGAGCCGGAGCGCACACGGGCCTATGCGCAGCCGCAGTCGCAGGAGGAAGGCGAGAGCCCCGGTCCTGCCAACGATCTCGTCGACCTCATGCGCGTCTCGCTAGAGGACGAGCGGCAGCAGCGCGAGCAAGTCGCCGACCAGCTCGAGGCCACGCAGCAGCAACTCGAATCACGCGAGGGCCAGCTCTCACAAACAGAGCAGGAGAAGGCCGCGATCGCCGCCGACCTCGAGCGCAAGACCGCGGAAGCCCGGCAGATCGAAGAGCGCGCTGAAGCCGCCGCGCGCGATGCCGAGGCCCGCAGGCTGCGCATCGCCCAGCTCCAGCGCGACCTTGAGCAGCGCGAACAGGAGTCCGCCCGCCAGAAAGAGGCGGTGGAGCGGCTCGAGCGCGAAGGAGCGGTCGCGCGAGACCGGATCGAGAGCCTCAACGTGGCCGTGAAGGTGGCCGAGCAGGAGAAGATCTTGCTCCGCGAAAACCTCGAGGACGCGAGAACCGAAGTCGCGGTAATCCGCGAGGAAAAGCAGGTGATTCAGGAGCAGGCGGGCGTGCTCGCCGAGGGAGTCGGGAAACTTGCCGATAGCTCGACGGAACTCACGCGCGAGATCCGCGACAACCGGCCGATCAACGCCAACACGCTCTTTGCGGACTTCCTCGACAACCAGATCGCCGCCGACCTCGAGACGCGCCGCAGCGGATTGCTCGGGCAGATCACGAACACGAAAAGTGTGAAGACGATCCTGGTGTCCGATGGCACGAACATCTTTGCGCTCCTGCACGCGACCGACGCGCCGCTCAACTACAATCCACCGATCGAGTATCAAGGGTTCGACGGAAAACTGCGCCGGCCTTCCGGCGAGGCCGCGGTGACTGCAGTTGCGTATTACCAGCACGATCCTCGTGTGGCGCTCCTGCCGGTCGATGCGGCGACGGCCACGCGGCTCGGCGCGCGCGTCTACAGCCTTGGGGCCGATCCGTTCAAGTTTCCGGAGGCGGTGCTCGTGAGCAACAACGGCCGGTATTATGGCGAGGTTGAGTTCAAGCTCGATGCCTCGACGCCGCGCTACGTGCGGATGAAGACGAAGATTTTCACCCGGCTTTTCGGCGAGTTTTCTCCGTCCACCGGCGACCTGGTCTTCAGCAAGACAGGCGAGCTGCTGGGCATGATGGTTAACTCGACTTACTGCGCCGTTTTGCTCGAGCTGCCGGTGCTCACACGCATCCCTGCAGGTGAGAACGCCAGTGGCTTGGGCACGCGCGAGAAGCTCACGGCCGTGCGCGACGGGATGAATCGCCTGCCATTGAAGCTTCAGTAAACAGCAGCACGCGAGAAGCCTGCGGTTTACACGGCTGCGGAACTCCGCCAAGACCTTCGGCTTCCCAATACCAGCCTATGAAGATTTGTTGCATCGGCGCCGGCTATGTCGGCGGACCCACAATGGCCATGATCGCGCGGAAATGCCCCGACATCCGCGTCCACGTGGTCGACATGAACGAGAAGCGCATCGCTGCGTGGAACTCCGGCACGCTGCCGATCTTTGAGCCCGGGCTCGACGAGGTCGTCGCCTCATCGCTGGGCCGAAATCTCTTCTTCTCCACCGATGTCGCCGGCGGCATCCGTGAGGCCGATATCATTTTCGTCTGCGTGAACACGCCGACCAAGACCTACGGCCACGGCGCGGGCCGTGCTGCCGATCTCACCTACATCGAATCCGTCGCGCGCACGATCGCCGAGCACGCCACCTCGCCCAAGATTATCGTCGAGAAGTCCACAATCCCCGTGAAGACGGCCGAGTCGATCAAGGCAATCCTCGCGGCCAACACGAATGGGGTGACGTTTCAGGTGCTTTCGAATCCCGAGTTCCTCGCCGAGGGCACGGCGGTGAAGGACCTGGAGAATCCCGATCGCGTGCTCGTCGGTGGCGAACGCACGCCCGAGGGCGAGATCGCGCTCGAGACACTCGCTTCGGTCTACGGCCGCTGGGTGCCGCAGGAGAGGATCATCCGCACGAACCTTTGGTCGTCGGAGCTCTCGAAGCTTGTGGCCAACGCATTCCTCGCGCAGCGGATCTCGTCGATCAACTCGATCTCCGCACTTTGCGAAGCCACAGGCGCGGATGTCGACGAGGTCGCCAACGCGATCGGCAAGGATTCGCGCATCGGGCCGAAGTTCCTGCGCTCGTCGGTCGGCTTCGGCGGCTCATGTTTCCAGAAGGACATCCTGAACCTTGTCTACCTGTGCGATCACTTCGGCCTGCCTGAGGTGGCGGCGTATTGGGAGTCGGTCGTGAAGATCAACGACTGGCAGCGCGGGCGCTTCTCGAAGCGGATCGTTCGCGAGTTGTTCAATTCCGTTTCGGGAAAGAAGATCGCGATCCTTGGTTTCGCGTTCAAGAAGGACACCAACGACACGCGCGAGTCGCCCGCGATCGGCGTGTGCCGCGATCTGCTCGCCGAGCAGGCGAATCTCGCCATCTACGACCCGAAGGTGCCGGCCGAGGAAATTCTTCATGACCTTGGAGTCGTTGCCGGCGACGCGAAGACGCGCGCGAATGTGACGATCTGCAGCGAGCCCTACGCGGCGCTCGAAGGCGCGCACGCGATCGCGGTGCTGACCGAATGGGACGAATTCAAGGCGATCGACTTCGAGCGCGTCTACGCGACGATGCCGAAGCCGGCGTTTGTCTTCGACGGCCGCAACATTCTTGATCTTCAGAAGCTGCGGCTGATCGGATTCACGGCCTACGGAATCGGGAAGGGGTGAGGGGGGCGCGCTGTTCATGGTAAGGCGCGATCCCGCCACGGCGAGAGCGCGCCGCGATCGCTCCCATCTGAAAGGCGCCACGGGAGTGGCGCACTCCAAGGCGCCTGCGGCGCGGCGGGAGGACAGAATCTTCGCGGAAGCGTCTTGGAGTGCGGCTGTCCTCTGCCGCTTTCCCGGATCACTCGCTGCTGCGCGACGATGTCCCGCCGCTTCCGCGGCTGGCTACACCGAAGAATGATCCCGCTGCTCACGCAGCGGGCTACACGAACCTCTGGATCCAAAAACAATGAGACCCCAAGGCCGAAGCCCTGGGGTCAAATTGGGGGGTGGGAGTTCGCCGCACTCTCTTTCCCAGATGACGATATTAGGCGCTCAGCTTTCGCTGGCCATCGTCTCCCCGACGCCATTCCTCGCGGCAAGCAAGGGTCTCGGTCTCATAGCAGGACCGTCCCGGACGTTACCGTCCGTGATTTGTTGGGTGAGGCCTCTTGGCCCGGTTCGCCTTCCACCTGCCGATGGAGCGGCGCCGGACCGGGCAATGACACGCCTGCGAATTGCGTTCGCGTCGCTGCCGGTTTCCGTCAGGGCGGCCCCGGTTTTTGGCCGGGCGTTGTCCTTACGTTACGGGTCTGACCTCTTATCCCTCAGGTTGCTTTTTATTTCGCAGTTGGGTGATCCCGTTTTGCGAGACCGCCCCAATCAGGAGGTTTTGCGAGCATTGCCACGCCCGCCCACTCCCCGACATCGATCCACCGTTACGCGCCCCGCTCCTTGCGGAGCTTGGGCCTTTTGACAGGCTTTCGCCCATCCAGCGGACCGTTGCCGTGCCGGTCGTGCAGTAGCAACCGGTTACCCTCTGGGTGACTGCATCAGCGCGGGAATCGAAACGTTCCCCGCGCATAACTGGGCTCGGCCGCGGTTTCTAATCGCGCCTCGCCGCACAGTTCCTGATTTCGTGCACCAGCCGGACACGACTCCGGCCAGAGGAACTGGTGACATCTGCCTTTCGCCCGATGGCAAGCCATCGCGCGCAGGGAAGAGCCGAACCAGCTTCGACTCCTCTTTCCCCGGTTTCCCGGGCTTATCCCACACGGGTGTGCGCCAGGTTTTTCATGCCGGCGCTCTTTCGTGTGTTCTGTCAATGAACGTGCAGAGCGTCCGCCTCTGTCGCGGGAAAGTCACGAGTTTGTTCTTCACAAGATGTTGCATGAAATTTTGGTGGGAGCTGCATGTGAACATCTTTGCTCACAGGTTGTTCACGGGAATTGTGCGCAAAAGTGCAGCTAGACCCGGGAGAAACGCGGCACAGGAGTGCCGCACTCCAAGACGCTGCCGCGAAGTGCGACGCGTCCTGTTTTGAGCGCCGCAGGCGCCTTGGAGTGCGGCAGTCGTCTGCCGCTTTCGACCGAGGCGGACCGATTTAAGTTACGCAACGCATGCTTGACCTCGCCACGCCTCGCGGCGGCTCTTGATGGTTTCCCATGTCCGCACCCGAACAACTTCCGATCTACGAGATCTCCGATGCACTGATCAACGGGGTGCGCACGCACGGGCGGGTTGTCGTAAGCGCGCCGACGGGCAGCGGCAAGTCGACGCAGGTGCCAAAGATGCTTCGCGCGTCGGGTCTTCTCGGCGACGGACAGGTTGTCATTCTTCAGCCGCGTCGGATCGCCGCGCGGATGCTCGCGCGTCGCGTGGCCGAGGAGCTTGGCGTGAAAGTCGGCGCCGAGGTCGGCTACCAAGTGCGGCTGGACTCCCAGGTTTCTAACAAGACGCGCATCCGCTACGTCACCGAGGGAATCCTGCTCCGCCAGATGACGTTCGAGCCGGAACTGAAAGGAGTCGGCGCGTTGATCTTCGACGAGTTTCACGAGCGGCATCTCGACGGCGACATCGGCCTCGCGCGAGCGCTGCAGATCCAACAATCGACGCGGCCCGACCTGAAGATCCTCGTCATGTCCGCGACTCTCGACGCAGGGATGGTTGCCGACTACCTCGCGCCGGCGGCAGTTGTTCGAAGCGAAGGCCGGATGTTTCCAGTGGAGATCGAATACCTGGAGAAGGCCGTCGATCCCGACAAGGAGGAGATATGGGACGCCGCGGCGCGGGTGTGCTCGGAGGCCGTCGGGCGGACGACGTCGGGCGACGTGCTCGTCTTCATGCCGGGCTCCTACGAGATCGCGCGGACGATCGATGCGATTCGACACGAGGTCGCGTGCGAGGGCTGCATCATCCTTCCATTGCACGGCGAACTCTCGCCGCAGGATCAGGACGCCGCGGTCGCGCGGCACGGCCGGCGCAAGATCATCGTGTCGACCAACGTCGCCGAGACATCGCTTACGATCGATGGCGTTACTGCCGTCGTGGACTCCGGCCTGGCGCGAATCGCGCGGTTCGATCCGCACCGCGGAATCAACACGCTGCTCATTGAAAAGATAAGTGCCGCGTCGGCCGACCAGCGAGCGGGCCGCGCAGGACGCACAGCGCCGGGCGTATGCCTGCGCATGTGGACGGAGCGCGATCACGCGCACCGTGCGCCGAGCGAGATGCCCGAGGTCAAGCGACTCGATCTCGCGGAAGTCGTGCTCACGCTCAAGGCGGCCGGCATCGACGACGTCGTGAACTTTCCGTGGATCGAGCGGCCTGATCCAAAGGCGCTCCAGCGCGCGGAGACGTTGTTGGAGGATTTGGGAGCCGTAGGGCAGGTCTCCGACCTGCCACTCCGGGAACCCGAGCCGGCGGGTCAGAGACCTGCCCTACGTATCACCGAGATGGGCCGGCGGATGCTGAAGTTTCCAGTGCACCCGCGCTATGCACGGATGTTCCTCGAGGCGGATGCGCGACGGTGCGTGCGCGCGGCGGCTTTCATGGCGTCGCTCACGCAGGGGAGGGGATTCCTGCTCCGGAATCCGTCAAAGTCCGTCGCGCAAGCGCGGGAAGACGTGCTGGGGCAGGAAACAGAGTCGGATTTCTTCCTGCTCATGCGCGCGTGGCGTTACGCGGACAGGGCGAACTACTCGGTCGACGCGTGCCGGCGGCTCGGCATCCACGCTCAGTCGGCGCGGCAGGTGGCGCCGATGTTTTTCCAGTTCCTCGAAATTGCAAAGGACGAGGGGCTCGACATCGCGGAGCGGCGGGTCGACGGCGCCGAGATCCGCAAGTGCGTGCTGTCCGGATTCGTCGATCAACTTGCCCACCGGCTCGACACGGCCACGCAGCGCTGCGAACTCGTGCACGGCCGCAAGGGTATGCTCGCGCGTGAGAGTGCGATCCAGGAGGCGCCGCTTTTCGTGGCGGGCGATATCAGCGAGATCGGAGGTCGCGCGGGCGAGGTGACAACCGTGCTCGGCCTCGCAACAGCGATCGAGGAGTCGTGGCTCGGTGAACTTTTTCCGAATGACTTCAGCGAAACAACGGGCGTGCAGCTCGATCCGACGACGCGTCGGGTCGTGGCGAGGCGCGAGAAGTGTTTCCGGGATCTTGTGCTCGAGTCGCGCGAAGGGGCGGAGCCACCGGAAGGCAAAGCAGCGGCGATTCTCGCTCGCGAGGTGATGGCTGGAAACATCGTGATCAAGGAGTGGACCGAGGCGGTGGAGCAGTGGATCACGCGTGTGAACCGGTTCGCCGAGTGGTTCCCGGAATACGAGTCGCATCCTATCGGCGAGGCGGACCGCGCGCTGCTCATCGAGCAGATCTGTTACGGCGCCTACAGCGCGAAGGAAGTGAAGGACCGGCCGGTGTGGGAGATATTGAAGGACTGGCTGACGCCCGAGCAGCTTGCGGCGATGGAGAAGGTCCTGCCGGAGCGGCTCGACATGCCCAATGGACGGAAGTCGCGGCTCACGTATCACAAGGAGGGTCCGCCGGTGATCGCGGCGCGAATCCAAGAGCTCTTCGGGATCGCAAAGAACATCACGCTGGGTCGCGGCCGCGTGCCGGTGAAGATCGAGGTGCTCGCACCGAATCAGCGGCCGATCCAGGTGACCGACGATCTCGAGCGCTTCTGGCGCGAGACGTATCCGGAGATCAAGCCGGCGCTGTCGCGGAGGTATCCGCGGCATGAGTGGCGGTGATCTGATTGCGGATTGGGGAGTGCGGAGTGCGGATTGGGACTCGATCCGGGGTAGCGCGCATCTCCGAGGGGCGTGAGAAGGATGCCGGCAAGCGCCGCAGGCCTTGGAGTGCGCCAGTCCTCTGGCGCTTTGGCGAGCGGCAAAAAGGCATGCGCTCGTCGGAAAAGCGGCACAGGAGTGCCGCACTCCAAGACGCTGTCGCGAAAAGCGTGCCTCCTGTCTCAAGCGTCCATGCACGTTCGCGATCCGCACTCCGCATTCCGCAATCCGCACTCGAGTCACTTCTTCCTGCTCTTCTTCGGCGGCGGCTCGATCGCGAGGTAGGTCTTGTTGCGCATCATCGCTTCGTAGTGTTCGAGGAGGCGAACGCCCTCGCGGGGTTTCACGAGATCCTTGCGGGTCGCGTGGTCGATCTGGCGCTTCATCGCGCGGCAGAGGATTTCCTCGTCGTATTGGACGCCTTCGAGCACCTCGCCGATGCGCGAGCCGCTGATGGTTTCCTCGATGTAGAACCCGTTGGGCTCGTCCTCCTCGAGGAAGACGTGGGCTTCGTTCACGCGGCCGAAGAGATTGTGGAGGTCGCCCATGATGTCCTGGTAGGCGCCGGTGAGGAACACGCCGAGGTAGTAGGGCTTCCCGTTGAGCGGGTGCAGGGTGATGTAGTCCTTCACGTCCTGCAGGTCGATGAAGCTGGAGATCTTGCCGTCGGAGTCGCACGTGATGTCGACGAGGATCGCGTTGATGGACGGCTTTTCGTCCAGTCTGTGCAGCGGCACGATCGGGAAGAGCTGCTTGAGGGCCCAGTGGTCGAGAAGCGACTGGAAGACCGAAAAGTTGCAGACGTATTGGTCGGCGAGCATGCGCGTGAGATCGCGCAGCTCCTCGGGCTGGTAGCCGTTTTCAGGCGCCTCCTTGTTGATCTTCTCGCAGACCTGCCAGAACAGGCTCTCGGCGGCGGCACGGTTCTCGAGATCGAGATACCCGAGGTTGAAGAGCGACGAAGCCTCCTCCTTCTTCTGCATGGCGTCGTGGAACCGCTCGAGCCTGCCGAGGCGCGCCTTGTTCTTGAGGAGGATCTCGAGATCGGAGACAACCTTGTGTTTCTGCGTCGGAATCGTCGCGCCATCGATCGCTTCGCGTTTCGAGATGCGCTCGAACACCTCGACGACGAGCATCGAGTGCGGCGCGGTGATTGCCCGGCCGCTCTCGGAAACGATGTCGGGATGATTCACGCCGACCGAGTTGCAGATCTCGCGGATGTTGAAGACGACGTCGCGCGCGTATTCCTCGATGGAGTAGTTCATCGAGGATTCGAAGTTCGTGCGACTGCCGTCGTAGTCGATCCCGAGGCCGCCGCCGACGTCGAGGAAGCCCATCGGGAAACCCATTTTCGCGAGCTGGCAATAGTAGCGGGTGGCCTCGACGACGGCGCTCTTGATCGTGATGATGTTCGGCACCTGCGAGCCGATGTGGAAGTGGAGCAGGCGCAGGCTCTGGGTGAGCTTGGCGTCCTTGAGTTTCTGGGCGCCCATCAGGATCTCGGCGGTGGTGAGGCCGAACTTGGCGTTGTCGCCAGTCGAGGTTGCCCACTTGCCCTCGCCTCGTGTCCCGAGCTTGGCGCGGAATCCGATCAGCGGCTTCACGCCCATCTCGCGCGCGATCTCGATGATCGGGTCGAGCTCGGAGTATTGCTCGACCACGATGATGACGCGCTTGCCGAGCTTGCGGCCGAGTAGGGCGAGCCGGATGAAGTCGCGGTCCTTGTAGCCGTTGCAGATGATGAGGCTCTTCGGGTTGTCGTGCATCGCGAGAGCGATCGCGAGTTCTGGCTTGCTGCCGGCCTCGAGGCCGAAGTTGAACTCCTTTCCGGCATCGAGGATCTCCTCGACCACCTCGCGCAACTGGTTGACCTTGATCGGGAAGACCCCGCGGTAGCCGCCCTTGTAGCCTTCCTCGGCGATGGCGGTGCGGAAGACGTCGTTAAGCTTGAAAACGCGGTGGCGCAGGAGGTCCTGGAAACGCACGACGATCGGAGCCTTCAAGCCCATGTTCAGCGCCTCGTCGATCACATCCATGATCCGGACTTCGCGACCGTCGGCCGCGGGCTGGACCGTGACGAAGCCCTCGTCATCGACGCTGAAATGGGACGCGCCCCATCGCTTCAGGCCGAATAATTCCTCCGATTTCTCGACTGTCCAGTGTGGCGTGGAGCGGGTCTTCAACGAGGTTGGGAAGGGATAGGGTTAGGCTTGCGTTTTGCTATGCCGGTGAATGAATCGATTTTTTCATTTCCCAAACCTCTCCCAATCGCAATGACGAAA
Organism: Opitutaceae bacterium; assembly: GCA_035513275.1. Classification (GTDB taxonomy): domain Bacteria; phylum Verrucomicrobiota; class Verrucomicrobiia; order Opitutales; family Opitutaceae; genus DATKCJ01. The sequence continues at coordinate 530 of DATKCJ010000252.1, read as the reverse complement.
CTGTTCCCTATCGAATCCGCCGCCGTGATCGGCCAGGCTGCACCCGCCGGTGGCAACGGCATGATCATGCTCCTTTTCTGGGGCCTTTTCTTCGCCGCGATGTGGTTTCTTCTGATTGCGCCCCAGCGCAAGAAACAGAAGCAGCACCAGAAGATGCTCACAGAGCTCAAGTCTGGCGATGAGATCATCACCGCCGGTGGCGTATACGGGACAATCACCAACGTGAGGGACGACCGCTTCGCCCTCCGCGTCGGCGACGGCACGAAGGTCGAGATCAACAAGGCGTTCGTCCACGCCGTCGTAAAAAAGTCCGACTGACGGCCCCAGGCGCGCCCGCCTCGACGCGGTCGGCCACCAACTGTTTCCCCAGCATTCCACGCACATGTTCCGACGCATCTTCTGGAAACTCTCAATCTCGCTCGTGATCGTGATTTGGGCGCTCTTGAGCCTTTACCCGCTCAACGACCGCCCTTTCCCCGACTACCTGAAATCCGAGGTCACGGCGCGCAACGAGGAGTTTGGCAGCCTGA
>DATKCJ010000251.1:0-10579 GCA_035513275.1 Opitutaceae bacterium | reverse complement strand
GTCGGTTCTACGAGCAGGTGCGACCGTTCGGCCTCTGGCCTGCGGAATGGCGCGCGGCAGACCGCGCCGAGCACAGGCAAGATCTCGCGATGCTCGCCGTGGGACTCGTGTGGCAGTTGCTCACCTTCCTGCTTCCAATGGGCATGGTTCTGGGCATGTGGTCGCAGGTATTGCCCGCGATTCCGGTATGGGTGTTGCTCGCATGGTATGTGATGAGGAAGCCGCGACAGAGTGCGCGTTGATCGATCCGCCTCAGTCGCCGTCGTGCCAGGGCTCGTCCCAATTGTCGTCGTCGAGCGTGTGCGGACTCGGGCGGCCCTCGACGAGCCCGATGAGTTGCTGGGCGATGCCTGTCCACGTGAAAAGCGAGCGTGACTTGTGCGCACCCATCCGGCTCATGCGATTGCGGAGTTTTGGAAACATCAGCGGCTTCATCATCGTGATTCCGAGGTCCTGCGCATCGAAGGGATCGGCGTAGAGCGCGTGGCGACCGTAGGTGACGGCGCGGAAGAGCCCGCCGTGCACCGTGACGACCGTCGCTGTGCCGCACGCCATCGCCTCGATCGCCGTCATGCCGAACGGCTCGTATCGGCTGCTCAACACGAACAGGTCCGACGCGCGGTAGTAGTCAGGCAGGTCCTCATCGCTTATGAATCCTCCGAACTTCACGCGTTTCTCGAGGCGGTGCTTTTTCACGAGTGCCTTGATGCCGGCAAGGATCTTGCGCTCCTGCTTGTCCTTCTTCTTGCCGCCGATCGCGAGCCGGAGCACCGCGTTCGGAATGCGTTTCGCAGTCACCGCAAACGCGTCGACGAGCAGGTCGTAGCCCTTGTTCGTCGCAAGGCGGCCGATCGCCACGATCGTCGGGTGCCTGAACCCGAGTCGTTTGCGGATCACGGTCCGCGAGGCTTCGCTCACGGGGAAGAAGCGGTTGTCATCGTAGCCGGGCGGTATCATCGCCACGTGGCTGCGCGGCACGTTGTAGTCGTCGATGATCATGTCGTGCTGTGGCGGCGTGGTCGCGAGCACGATATCGCAGTTGTTGTAGAGGATCGTCTCCTCGCGAATCCGTGTGGAGAAATTGAACTCGGTCTCGAACGCAGCCTTCTTGTCCGGGTAGTCGGTTTCCATCTGGGTCTTCTTCCAGATGCCGAGCGAGTGGGGCGTGTGCACGTGTGCGACGCGCAGTGCGTCGGCAAGCCGCTGGCCGGCGATGCCCGCGTCCCAATAGTGGCTGTTGATGAACTGGTATTTGAGCTTGTGGCGCTTGATGAAGCGCAGGGCGTTCTCACTCCACTCCATCAGGTGCTCGTGCAGGTATTCCTTCGGAATGAACTCCTTGCCGCCGCACGCCATGCGGATCACGCGCACGCGGCCGCTCACGGTGTCGAGCTGCGGCTGGTCTTCGAAACGGCGCGTCCAGATGTCTACGTCGAAACCAAGCTGACCGAGCTTCTTGGCAAGCTCGAGGACGTAGACAACCTGACCGCCGGTATCTGCGGCACCGAGCGGCGGATTTGCGGCCACATAGCCGTGGGTCGAGACCATCGCGACGCGCGGCCTCCTTGGGTCGGGTCTTATCGCGGACATGGTTGCACCATGTCACAGTGTGACGGCAGACGCGAGGTCTGAGACCGGGGAATTTTGTCTCTCTTTCCTACTTCTCGGTGCAACTCGCGCCGGGTTCAGAACAACCGGCCCTGCGAGTCGATGGAGGGAGAAGGCAACCCCACCGCTTCATAGCCGCGCGGAGTGATCACGCGGCCCTGCGGCGTGCGTGCGAGATAGCCTTCCTGGATCAGGTAGGGCTCGTGCACTTCCTCGAGCGTTTCGGCCTCCTCACCGACGGCGACGGCCATCGTGCCGATGCCGACCGGGCCACCGCGGTGGTTTTCCGCGATGAGGCGCAGCAGGCGCTTGTCCATCTCGTCGAGCCCGCGCGCGTCGATCTCGAGAAGCTCGAGCGCCGCGGCCGCGACCTCACGCGTGATCCGGCCTTTCGCACGCTCCTGTGCGAAATCGCGGACGAAGTAGATCAGATTGTTCGCGATGCGCGGAGTGCCGCGCGAGCGCGCTGCGATCTCGGTCGCGCCGTCGGCGTCGACCGGCACCTTCAGGAGATCGCACGAGCGGTGGACGATTTTCAGGAGATCCTCGCGGCCGTAGTAATCGAGCCGCGTGTTCAGCGTGAACCGGCTGCGCAGCGGCGCCGTGAGCAGGCCCGCGCGCGTCGTCGCGCCGACGAGTGTGAACCGCGGCAGCGTGAGCCGCACGCTGCGCGCGTTCGGACCCTGGTCGATCATGATGTCGAGCCGGAAGTCCTCCATCGCAGTGTAGAGATACTCCTCGACGGTCTTCGGAATCCGGTGGATCTCGTCGATGAAGAGCACGTCGCCCTCTTCGAGGCTGGTGAGCAGGCCCGCGAGGTCGCCGGCCTTCTCGATCACCGGACCCGACGTCACGCGCACCGAGCGGCCCATCTCGCCACCGAGGATGAGCGCGAGCGTGGTCTTGCCGAGGCCGGGCGGGCCGCTGAGGAGGATGTGGTTGAGCGGATCGCCGCGCCGCTTCGCCGCGCCGGTCATCACGCGCAGCCGCTCGATCGTGCGGGTCTGCCCCGTAAAGTCGGCGAAACCGGAGGGCCGGAGCGCCGCCTCGGCGGCGCTCACAGGCGACTGGAGCGTGCTCGTGAGGAAGTCGGCGCCCTTGGGCGCGGCCGCGCCCATTGCGGATTTCGGATTGCGGATTTCGGATTGGCTCACGAGAGCGGTGATGTTGCTCGAAGTTTTGACCATTCCGCAATCCGCATTCCGCCCGTTCGGCTCCGCTCAGGGCGCCCTGAGCCTGTCGAATGGGCGCAATCCGCGATCGCGTCAGCTCCACTCGACGCTCGCACCGAGCGCGCGGAGATTCTCGACAAAGCGCGGGTGGGCGCGGCGGATCGCGTCGGCGTTTTTAACGACGCTTCGGCCCGGAATGCTCGCAGCCACGGCGTAGAGCGCTACCGCGGCGCGGATGATGTAAGGCGCCTCGACGACTGCGGGGCGCAGCGGGCGGTTGCCGAAGACGATTACGCGATGCGGGTCGGACACGACAACGTGCGCACCGAACTTCGCGAGCTCGGGCAGCCAAGTGAAGCCGCCCTCGTAGATTTTATTCCAGAACTGGATCGCGCCCTGCGCACGCACGGCGAGCGCGATCATCACGGGCAGAAGGTCCACAGGAAAATATGGCCATGGTGCGGCCTCGATCTTCTGGAGAAGGTTCGCCGTCATTGGCTCTTCGATTACGAGCCGACCTCCGGCGCGCATGATCGCCGTGTCGCCCTCGAACTCCACGCGAGCGCCGAGCTTCGCGAACGCACGAACAACCAGGTCCATGTGGTCTGGCTGCGCGCCTTCGACGCGCACCTCGCCGCCGGTGATCGCGCCGAGTGCGAGGAAGGTGATGACCTCGTGATGGTCTGTGTTGATGTGAATCTCCGCGCCGTGAAGGCGAGAGGCTCCCTCGATCGCAAGCCGGCTCGTGCCGATGCCGTCGATGCGTGCGCCCATCGCGACGAGCGCGTTGCAGAGATCCTGCACGTGCGGCTCGCTCGCGGCGTTGATGAGTTCGGAGGATCCGTCGGCGAGCACGGCGGCCATCGCGAAGTTTTCCGTTGCGGTGACCGACATGTAGTCGGCCCAGTGGCGCGCGCCGTGGAACCGGCCCGGGATCGAGCACGCCGCGATCTCGTCGAGCTCGAGCGCGGCACCGAGTGCGCGCAGAGTTTCGAAATGCGGGTCGAGTTCGCGGATGCCGAGCGAGCAGCCCTTTGTGTTCGACTGAACAGTGAGGCGCTTCACGCGGTTGAGGAGCGCGGGGTAGAGCAGCACGGTCGAGCGCATGCCCTCGGGCAGCCCTTCGTCGAGAGGCGCGTTACTGAAGCCCGAGTGGTCGATATCGATCGTGCCGGTCGCGCGGTCCCACTGGATGCGCGAGCCGCGCGCGTTGCAGAACGCGACGAGCTTCTCGAGATCGGTGATCGCGGGGACGTTGGTGAGGCGCACCGGCTCGTCGGTGAGGAGCGACGCGCAGAAAATCGGGAGCACCGCGTTCTTGTTGCCCGAAGGGCGGATGGTGCCGGAGAGCGGCTTCCCGCCATTGACGATCAGGTCGGCCATAAGGATCGCACGAACCTACCGCGCGGCGCGCCGCGAACCAGAAAGAAAACCGTGAAGCGCGCGCAAAAAAAAAGGGCGCCCGCTTGGGGCGCCCTTGAAGTGAGTTGCGAATCGCGGGGGAGCGACGCGTGGCGTATGTCTAAATTCCGCCGCCGCCGCGAACGCCTTGGTCTTCGCCGCCTCGGTAGTCGCTGCTGCGTCCGCGGCTGCCACGTCCGCGGCCACCGCGACTGCGCCGGCGATTTGCGCCACCTTCGCCGCCGCTGTGTCCACCGTGGCCATGGCCGCCTTCGGAACGGCGTTCGCCGCCGCCTTGGCCACCCTCAGGGCGACGCTCGCCGCCCGGGCCTGCTTCTTGCGGCCCGCGACTTTGGAAGTCGCCACGATTTTGGAAGTCGCCGCCGCGGCCGCGACGTCCACGACCGCGCCTGCGGCGTTCGCCGCCGCGGTCCCCGCCATCTTGCACCGGCGTGCCGCCTGTGCGCGGCGCTGGTGCTGCAGGCTTGCTGGTGAAGAGTCCCTTGATCCAACCGAGGAGGCCTCCCGACTTTGCGGGTGCCGCGGGTGCTGCGGGCATGGGTGCAGGCTGCGATGGGCGGTGCCCTTCGCGACGATCCTCTGGGCGACCGTCCTTGCGAAAATCGCGTCCAGCAGGCTGGCCCGGGCCGCGGCTGTATCCGCGATCACCTTGGCGATCCCCCGGCCGGCTGTCGCGGCGCGCGTTGTCCCGGCGAGAGTCGTCGCGGCGTGGCTCGGAGGCGCTGGAGCTATCCCAACGGTGTTCCTGCACTTTGCGGGGCTCGGTGGGGAGTATGTTTAGCTCCGCGGGAGTGTCGGATCCATTCGCGGACTCGGGCTCATCGTTGATGCGGGCCGTCTCGAGGGGCTCGTCGGAAAAGGCGGGCTCATCGGTCGCGAACGGCTTCGGCGCTGGGGCGGGGACTTGGCGGGCCGGCGCCACGGGCTCGGGTGCCTTCGCAGCGATGTGCTGCCTCGGAACTTCGGGCCGTGAGTCTGCGTGCTTGGCGATTTCCGGCGCATGCGCCTCGGGCTTGGCGCCAAATCCGCCGAACGTCTCACGCTCCGGCTCGATGATTTGGATCGCTGTCGGGATGTAGGCTTCTGTGGGCTGGCTGCTAGCGGCGGCTGGGGCTGCGGGTGGGGTCTGGCGTTTGCCGCGCATCAATCCGGAGCCCCTGGCGGCTCCGAAGCCAAACGCTGCCGGCGCGGCCGGGGCAGGTGGCGTGGCGGGCGGAGGTGTGTCCGCGCCGGCCTGGCTCTCTGGGAGAGCCGGTGTCTCGTCGTTCATTGACTTATGGTGTCTTGCTGTGAACGCGCCGGGTAATGTGTTGGGCGCGTGGTGTTGTTGGGGCGGCGCCGCGATGCGCGTTGGCGCGGCGGCAGGCGCCGCCATAGGCGGGCAAAATCCCCGGGGTGGGAGGGTGTTGCAATGTCAAAATCCTCGTCGCGCCGGGGAGGCGCGGCCGGCGCGTGCGTGCGGTGAGGCCGTTGTGGCGGGCCGGCAGGTGCTTATGGAACCGGCGCCAAGGGCCCGGCATGGCACGGATTCGGGCCGGCGGGCAAACGCGCTGAAGGACTTGCTTGCCGGTGGCGGGGACACGGCCTAACCCAGTTCCGCATGGACAAACTCGCGGAGATTTTCCGGATGCAGGAAGCGTTGAACAACCGGATCGGCGTGCAACTGCGCGACATCCCCGAGGCCGAGCAGACCAAATGGGTGCTCAACTACACGCGCGCGATGCAGCAGGAACTCGCCGAACTCGTCGACTCCGTGCCGTGGAAGTGGTGGGCGAAATACCAGAAGTTCGACCAGCAAAACGCGCGTGTGGAGGTCGTGGATCTTTTCCACTTCCTCATCTCGATCGCGCAGGCGCTCGGCATGAGCGCCGACGACGTCTACGAGGCCTACGTGAAAAAGAACGCCGTCAACCACGCGCGCCAGGACAGCGGCTACGCCGAGAAGAAGGCGGACGATTCCAAACATATCTGATCGGTGCAAAGCCGCCGGTCAGAGTGAAATTGAAAGTGCCGAGTGAATGGGGTCGGAGCCCGATCGCGAAAACACTGATGCGTTTGCTACTCTTCACTTTCTTCGCGGCAGCCATCTCCGTGGCGCGCGCCGACACCCATTCGGAACTGACGGCCGCTCTCGCGCGTTTCACGGGTGAATCGGAAGTGCGCGCCGGCGTGAGCTACGAGTATTGGAGCGAGGCGGGCGACAAGGACGGCATGGTCGAGGAAACGTGCACCGTGTCGGTGGGAATCGCGGAGGACGCCGACGGGTTGCGCGTCACCTGGAGTCGCGGCACGCTCGCGGATGCGGCTGAGGAGGTGCGGGCGGCGTCGGTCGACGGGGAAGTCAAGACGCCCATGCGGCGCGCCATGGGTCTGTTAAGCGCGACCGTGCTATCGGGCTATCTCAACGGTGCGATCGAATTGAGCCGTTGGCTCGGGCAGTCGGAGTTGTTGAGAGAGGAGGCCGCCGAGTGGAAGGGTGCTCCGGCGAGGCTGCTCATCTTCAACAGCACCCCGCGCGTGAATGCGCAGACAAGGAAATATCTGAAGGAGCTCGAAGCGACGGTGCGTGTGTGGGTCGGGAAGGACGGGGTGCCGCTCGCGGCAGAGCGCTCGGTCCAGTTCAAGGGTCGCGCGTTCCTCGTCGTGAGTTTCGCGTCTGACGAAAGTGACGCGTATGAGTTCTCCGCGCGCGGAGACCGGCTCGTCGTCGTGCGTCACGAGCGCGTGAGCCACGGCACTGGAACGGGCGGCAAGAACGCACAGAAGACCGTCGCAATGCTCACGCTCGCTCCGGAGTGAGTGTGAGTCCGGAGAAACTCAAACTAGACGAATTTCCACGAGATCCCCCGGAGGTAATCAGGCTCAAGTCTCCAAGCTTAAACCGGGAAGATTCGCGGAAATCGTGTCGATCCCAGCGACTGCTCTACTTCTTCGTCACCAGATACAGAGCGTGGACCATGCCTGGGAGGAAGAAGAGGAGGGTGAGGATCAGGTTGATCAAGAAGTCCTTTCCGAGGCCACACTTGACGGCGACGGCGACGGGCGGGAGGAATATCGCAAGGATGATTAGGAGGACAGGTGACATATTTTTTGTGGGGTGGGGACCCATTCCTAGAGACAGCTCAGAGTGTGGTCCAGCCCGGAACCTCGAGCCGTGGCCCTGCCCGGCTCCTCCGTGGGGAACGACCCGAAGGTGACAAGGGATGATCGCTCCGCTATCCCGATACCATCCGACATGTCTTCTCAGTCCTCACATCCGCGGGATCCGTTACACGGAGTGACGCTCGAGGCGATCGTCGTGCACCTTGTGGAGGAGCACGGCTGGGCGGAGATGGCGCGGAGGATTCCGGTGCGGTGCTTCGAATTTGATCCGTCGGTCAAGTCGAGCCTGACGTTCCTCCGCAAGACGTCGTGGGCGCGAAAGAAAGTCGAGGACTGGTATTTGGCGGAGAAGCGCAGAGAGGCGTAGCCGCGGATCAAACGCTGGGCACGGATGTTGAACCTGGTTGCGAAAATGGGGCAGAACTCGCCCGATTCAAACCGTATACGGCATCTCAGTCTGCACGGTGAACTGGTTGTCGAGGCGCTTGGAGAAATCGAGCGGATCGCCGACACCCACTGTGCCTCGTGCGATCTGGTAGGCCCAGACTTGGAAGTAGGTGAGAGTCGCGCCGCCGAAGATTGTCGAGAACGCACCATCGACGGCGTCCTGGCCGCATGAGAGTTTGATCCGGCCGATGCGCGGCACGTGGAATCGCGCGTCGGTCGTATACCAGTTTCCGGCCACGTAGACTTCGGCGTAGGCGTGGAAGTCCATGTGGTTATCGGGATCTGGGAAAGCGATGTCGGGCAAGTGCCCCGTGACGTAGCGCGCGGGAAGGTTAAACGTGCGGTTGAGGGCGATCGCGAGGTGAGCGAAATCGCGGCACACGCCGTAGCCGCGCTGCAACACGTCCCATGCCGACAGGTCGGGCCGGCCGGACATGTAGCGATACTCGATGTTCTCGTGGATCCACCGACTGATCGCGTCGACTCGCGGGAGGCCGTGCTCGACGTTGCCAAACTTCTCCCACGCGAAGTTGGTGAGCTTGTCGGAGTCGCAGTAGCGGCTCGGCAACACGTAGCGCAGAATCGAGGGCGCGAGGTCGTCGGGCGACTGCGGCGTGGCGGCGGGCAGGCCCGCGTTGTCGGGGCGCGATGAGAGGGCGACGATAGCGTCGTGGCGGATGGAGTTCAACCCGGGGGCGAGTTTCACCTGCCAGACGCGGTTGCCGTGGCTGTCGGGGAATTCGTGCGCCGGGAGGTTGTCGCCCAGCGTCAGCGCCTGAAAGACCACGGCGTGGTTGCGATCGGGCAGTGGCTGAAGGTTGAGCAACAGCGACGCCGTGCCCGTGACGTTGTAGCTGAGGGCGCAACCGACGCGTGCAGTGAGATCGTAAGTGTGCTTGGGCGTCGTGGACAACGTGGTGAGTAGAGTGGATCGAACTGCCGCTGCAGTCTGTGAACGAGTGTGCGCGCGAACACGAGCGTTTGCGTTGCAGCGATGGCCGTGCTGACAACGGCGAGCCGCGATCGCCGCGCCGCGGTGCCACTCGATCTGTGACACTCAACGTGAATGATGGCTCCGTCGCGGCCGAGAGTTTGTCATCCAATAGTTGACAAGTGGCCTGTGCCTCCCCGTCGGTCGCGCGGTGTTTGTCAGCTATTAGCTGACAAACTGGATTGGGCGTCGGTCGAGGGGAGGAAGCGCGGCAGGGTTGCGGGGAAGGCGAACTGCGTTAACGTCTCGCTCAACTTCGGGTTTCGAACTCCCATCCACGATTCGATCCCCTGACTCAGAGTTTTTCGCCCATGTCCGCCGACCCGAATACGAGTTCGTCCAATTTGGACCCTAAGCCAGCGCCACCGAAGGCGACCACGCCGTCTGCTGGCGATGCGAAGTCGCCTGCATCGGGCGCTGCTGGTGCGCCGGCGTCCGCGAACGAGCTCACCCCCGAGGAACAGATGGAGCGCTTTGAGAAGGAGCTGAAGGAAACCGATTGGGGACACCAGCCCTGCTGAAGATTATGTTTTCCGGTGGTATCTCGCGGAGGTTTGCGGATTCGGGTTGTCCTCTGGTCGATTGCTTTGCCTTGCATCGAATCAAACGGAGCGAAGCCTAGGTGAGATGCGTGAAGTGAAAAAGATCACGATTCTCCCTCTCGTCGTAGCGACGCTGGGTTCGGCGCTGGGTGCAGCCGAATACCTTGTCTACTTTGGGACTTTCACCGATGGGGCGGCAAGAGGGATCTACGTGTCGCGCATGGACGTTGCCACGGGAAGTCTCTCTGCACCCGAACTCGCGATGGAGGTTCCGAGCCCCAACTACCTCGCGGTGTCGCCCGACGGCCGGTTCTTGTTTGCGGCGACCCGGCCCAACGGTCCGGGTGGAGCCGTGAGCAGCTACGCCATCACCCGCCCGAGCGGCAGGCTTGAACTCGTCGACGAGAAATTTGCCGGAGGCGCAGGTCCGTGCCACGTGAGCATCGATACGACCGGGCGCACCGTTCTAGTCGCGAACTACAGCGGTGGCAGCGTGAAATCTTTTCGCACCGGGCCCGACGGTCGATTGACCGACGGCACTTTTGCCCAGCATGAGGGCCGCAGCGTGAACCCGAGCCGTCAGCGCGGGCCGCATGCGCACTGCTTCGTGACGGCACCGCAGGGAGGCTTCGCACTCGCATGCGACCTGGGCACCGATCGCATCATGAACTATCGGCTCGATCCTGCCGACGCGTCGCTCGTTGCAAACGAACCCGCGTATGCAGTGGTGCCGCCTGGCTCGGGGCCGCGACATCTCGTATTCAGCGCGGATGGCACACGCGTCTACGTCGTCAATGAGATGACCTGCACGCTGTCCACCTTCGCGTGGGACGCTTCGCGCGGCGCGCTCGATGCGCGCGAAACTATTTCCCTCCTGCCCGCCGGCGTCGAGATCGAGAGCTCGTTCTCGGCAGCGGCGATCGTCGCGAGTCCGGACGGGCGTTTTGTTTTCGCAACGGTGCGCGGACACAACAGCGTGTCCGTCTTTGCAACAGGCACGGACGGCGCGCTCTCGCTCATCGAGAACGTGCCGTGCGGCGGCGAGACCCCGCGCGGACTCGGCATCGATCCGACCGGCCGCTGGCTCCTCGTCGGAAATCAGAAGTCGAACTCAGTCGCGGTGTTCGCCATCGACATGACCACAGGACGCCTCACTGCGACGGAACACACTGTTTCCGTGGGCTCGCCTGTGGACGTCAGATTTGTTTCTGCAGTGCTAGCACAACCGAGCAACTGATCGAATGTCACCTAATAGGTGACATGTGCCTTGGGCCGCTACCGAAAAGGCGCGTGTG
>DATKCJ010000250.1:0-47797 GCA_035513275.1 Opitutaceae bacterium | reverse complement strand
GATCGCACTTGGGAAGTCTTGCAGGAACTCGCGCAACGCATTCCCACGCTTGTGCCGACGCGGAATCCCGGACCGCATGGCTTCGGTCGCGCGATCACCTGGGGACTGGATCGCATGAAGGGCGACGCGGTCGTCATCATGATGGCCGACGCCTCCGACCTGCCGGAGGATGCTGTCGCGTATTGGCGAATCCTGAACGAGGGCTACGACTGCGCGTTCGGCAGCCGCTTCATCAAGGGATCGCACGTGATCGACTATCCGAAGCTGAAACTCCTCGTGAACCGGATCGCGAACTTCCTCGTCAAGGTGGGTTTCAACATCCCGCTCAACGACACCACCAACGCCTTCAAGGCCTACCGCAGCACTGTGATCGACGGATGCCGGCCCCTTATCGCGCCGCACTTCAACCTGACCGTCGAGATCCCGCTCAAGGCGATCGTGCGCGGCTACACGTTCAAAGTGATCCCGATTTCGTGGCGCAACCGCCGTTACGGCATTGCGAAGCTCAAGATCAAGGAAATGGGCAGCCGCTACTTCTTCATCTGCGCCTACGTTTGGCTGGAGAAGTTTTTCAGCCGCGGCGACTACAGGCACAAGTGAAGCGGGCGGGCGCCCGGTCCAATCTCGTTCTCCAGTCTCCAATCCATCCATGCAACCCGCGCACGTTCATCTCCTCTTTGTCGTTCCGATTCTGATAATGCTCGTAGCTTCTTGCTTTCTACCCGATGCGCGAAGGCGGTGGGCGATCCTGTTTCAATTTCTCGTCGTGGTCGCCGTGGTCGTTGGACGGTGGCCGGTGATCTTCGCCGGCCGTCTTGGAAATCCCGATGAGTCCCAGATCATCGCCGGGGCGGCCACGCTCTGGCAAAGGCCCGAGTTTTGGAAATGGGTGGATGGGACGACAATCGGCCCGCTCAGTTTCTATTCACTATGGCTCGGGAAAATCTTCGGACTGGGATTCACTTACCTGAGCGCCCGCCTCACAGCCGCTCTCTTCTTCGCAGGCACCCTCGTCGCGCTGTTTCACTTTCTTCGGAGTCGATTCCCCGAGGCGGCAGCCCGCGTCTCCGCGCTGCCCTTCGCGACATTTGGCTGCCTCGTCCTGTTCTGGGACATGGTCCAGTATGGCAACGAGTCGGCGGCCATATTTCTGTTTAGCGTCGGCCTGGCGCTGGCATTCCCGAGAAAGGATGATCTGGGCCGCAACTTGCTGCGAATGGCGTGCGCCGGCGTGGCGCTTGGGGCCGTCCCGTTTGCAAAACTGCATGTTGCCCCAATGGCGCTGTATGTCGGGGTGACTGCAGTGATTGCCATAATCCTGGGCTTCGAGAAGCCCGGACGGTGGTCCCGATTGGTCGCGCTGATCGCGGGCGCTCTGACGGTTCCCACGATCGCTGCCGTCTACCTTTCAATCTACAATCTCTGGAATCACTTTTTCATTTCGTATGTGGAGAACAATCTCGCCTACACGCAGTCAGCGGATTTCTCGGCGCTCGAGCTTGTGCGCAAGTTTCTCCCTTACCTAGTGCCGTCCCAGGGAATGCTGCACCTGTTTCTCGGAACCCTTGGGTTTTTGGCGACGTGCATTTGGTTGATCCCGTCGTTCTCCGTGAGTGCGCGGAGATGGACGCACTGGAGCATGGGGCTGCTGATGGTGACGTTCATCTGCATCGTGATTCCCGGGCGTGCGTTCGAGCACTACCAGCTTCTGTTGATTCCGCCGCTGATGGTTTTGTGCGGATGCTGTCTCGGGGGAATGTTTTCGATCGAGAGGCCTCCGGCGGGAAGGATAGTTATCATCGCGATCTTCCTGCTCGTGACCATGGTTCCGCTGGCCACCGTCAGACTCTCCACGCACCGGAGATCATGGGCTCACCTCTACCCCGGTCCGGATGAACTTCGGCCCGTCGTGGAGGAAATCCAAAAAATCGGCACGCCCGGCGAAATGATGGCGATCTGGGGATGGCAGCCGGATCTGTGGGTCGGCACGGGATTGATCCAGGGCACCCGCGACGGAAACACCGTGAGGCAACTCTACCCTGGCAATCACCAAGTCTACTACCGCTGGCGATTCATGTTCGATATTCGCAGAAACGTGCCACCGGTCTTTCTGGACACGGCAGGTCCCGGGCGATTCGCGTTCGAAGACCGGGCCGGCACCGGACATCAAACATGGCCGGACCTCGCAGGATTTGTGGCAGAGCACTACGTTCTGCATTCAGATGTCGCAGGAATCCGGATTTACCTGAGGAAGGACCGTGCAGCGGCATCAAATGAACCAACCAGCGGCGATTGATGGTTTCCTTCTAGTATGGTGCTGAAGCGATTGCAGAAGTAGCTTGGCGCGGCCATGTGGCCGACCCTAACCTGCGCCACTCATGATCTTGCTACTCGGAGGTTCGGGATATGTCGGTCACGCCTACCAGGCGATGCTCACGCGCAAGGGAGTGCCTTTTCGCAACGTGCGCAGGGCCGACGTCGACTACTCCGACCCGGTCGCGCTTGGCACCCTGCTCCGCGAGACCAAGCCGGACTTCCTCATCAACGCCGCCGGCTACACCGGCAAGCCCAACGTCGATGCCTGCGAGTTGCACAAAGCCGACTGCCTCGATGGAAACGCCGTGCTGCCCAGCCGCATAGCCGGGGCTTGCGCAGCGGCCGGCGTGCCGTGGGGCCATGTCTCCTCGGGCTGCATCTACAACGGTGCGCGCGCCGACGGCAGCGGATTCCGCGAGATTGATCCGCCGAATTTCAGTTTTCGCTCGCGGCCATGCAGCTTCTACAGCGGCACGAAGGCCCTCGGCGAAGAAGTCCTTCAGGACGCGCCGGGCTGCTACCTTTGGCGGCTGCGCATCCCGTTCGACAACGTCGACAGCCCGCGCAACTACCTCACCAAGCTCATGCGCTACGAGCGATTGCTCGACGCGGCCAACTCGATCTCGCATCTCGGCGAGTTCTGCGAGGCGACTTTCGCATGCTGGGAGCGCCACGTGCCGTTCGGCACCTATAACGTGACGAATCCCGGCCACGTCACCACGCGCGACGTTGTCGACCTGATCCAGCGCAGTGGCGTGTGCACGAAGGAGTTCAAGTTCTTCGCGTCCGAGGCCGAGTTCATGAGCGTCGCCGCAAAGACGCCGCGCTCCAACTGCGTCCTCGACTCCTCAAAACTCGAAGCCACCGGCATCCGGCTGACGGAAGTGCGGGAGAGCATCGAACGCGCGCTGCGCGAATGGCGCAGTGTGCGAGGGAGTGAGGGAGTAAGGGAGTGAGGGGTTCGGAATGGCGACCAACGACAAACTTCACCAATTCGGCGCCTACAGGAAGGCATGTGAGCTGTTTGATCTCGTTGTCGCGGACTTAAGTCCGATAGCACGCAATCCGATGTGCATGCGCCTGGTGTCTCAACAAGTGGCAAGCGCTGATTCTGTTTCTGCGAACATCGAAGAGGGCTACGGTCGCAGAAGCAGAAAGGACTACTCTCATTTCCTGATCATCTCACGCGGTTCAGCCACAGAGACTCGTGGTCGCTACGAGCAACGCCTGAAGCATTGGCTCCCGGCCGCGACGATCGCCGACCCTCATTCCGACACTCCCTCACTCCCTCACTCCCTCATTCCCTTATTCCCTTGAAAAAGATCCTGATCACCGGCGGCTGCGGTTTCATCGGCAGCAATCTGGTCCACCACTTGATCGCGACGACGGAGCACGCCGTGCTCAACGTCGACAAGCTCACCTACGCCGGCAACCGGCACTCGCTCGACGACCTCGCTGGCAACCCGCGCTACCGTTTTGCACAGGTGGATATCTGCGATGCGCAGGCGGTCGCAAAACTGTTTGGTGAATTCCAGCCCGACTGGGTGATGCATCTCGCCGCGGAGAGTCATGTCGACCGCTCGATCGACGGCCCCGGCGCGTTCATCCAAACCAACATCGTCGGCACATTCACGCTGCTTCAAGTCGCCCGCGGTCACTTCGACAGCCTCAAAGGCGAAGCCAAGGACCGCTTCCGTTTCCTCCACGTCTCGACGGATGAAGTCTATGGATCGCTCGGCGACGACGGTCTCTTCACCGAGGAAACGCCCTACGATCCTCACTCGCCCTACTCCGCGAGCAAGGCCGCGTCCGATCACCTTGTGCGCGCCTGGGCGGATACGTTCAAACTGCCCGTCCTGGTAACCAACTGTTCCAACAACTACGGCCCCTACCAGTTCCCAGAGAAGCTCATTCCAGTCGTCATCCTCAAGGCTCTCCGCGGCGACCCGATTCCCGTTTACGGCAAAGGCGAGAACATCCGCGACTGGCTCTACGTTGGCGACCATGCCGACGCTCTGCACGCCGTCATCGCAAGAGGCCGCCTCGGCGAGACCTACAACATCGGAGGCAACAACGAGCGCAAAAACATCGATCTGGTCCGTCTGCTCTGCGCCCTCCTCGACGAACTCAAGCCGCGCACCGACGGAAAGTCCTACGCGGACCAGCTCACGTTCGTCACCGACCGGCCCGGCCACGACCTTCGCTACGCAATCGACGCGTCGAAGATTCAGCGCGAGCTCGGATGGATGCCGAAGCAGGATCACACCTCCGGCTTCCGCAAGACAGTCCAGTGGTATCTCGACAACGAGCCCTGGTGGAAGGCGATTATGGATGGCTCTTACAAGCTTGAACGATTGGGCACCGGCTGAATTGCGGATTGCGGATTCGGATTGCGGCATGAAAAACTGAACCTCGTCGCCCACCTCAAACACACCCGTGCCTGCCAATCCGCAATCCACACTCCGCACTCCGCAATCCCGCAAAGGCATCATCCTCGCCGGGGGCAGTGGAACCCGGCTCTACCCACTCACAATTGCCGTAAGCAAGCAGCTCATGCCGGTCTTCGACAAGCCGATGGTCTACTACCCGCTGTCGGTGCTGATGCTCGCCGGGATTCGCGAGGTGCTGGTCATCTCGACGCCGGTTGATCTACCGCTTTTCCGCAAGCTCCTGGGCGACGGCTCGCAACTGGGCATGCAGATTGAATACGCCGAGCAACCGCGACCCGAGGGCCTCGCGCAGGCGTTTCAAATCGGCGCCGGTTTCATCGGCGGCGACCACTCGGCCCTCATCCTTGGCGACAACCTCTTCTACGGTCACGACCTCGTGAAATCGCTTCACGCAGCGAATGCGCGCACATCCGGCGCGACGATCTTCGGCTACCACGTGTCCGATCCCGGTGCCTACGGCGTTGTCGAGTTCGACAAGCAGGGGCGTGCCGTCTCGATCGAGGAGAAACCCAAGGCGCCGAAATCCAACTACGCCGTGCCCGGTGTTTACTTCTACGACCCGGAAGTCGTCGCCATCGCGCGCGACCTGAAGCCGTCCGCGCGTGGCGAGCTCGAGATCACCGACTTGAACCGCATTTACCTCGAGGCCGGCAACCTCAATGTCGAGATACTCGGTCGCGGCACCGCCTGGCTCGACACTGGCACGCACTCCTCGCTGCTCGATGCATCGAACTTCGTGCAGGTGATCGAGGACCGGCAGGGCCTGAAGATCGCGTGCCTCGAGGAGATCGCGTTCCGCGCGGGCTGGATCGACCGCGCGCGCGTCGAGGAGCGAATCGCGTTCTACGGCAAGTCCGGATACGGCGCATACCTGCGGCGCATGCTCGCGGAGGAGCGGTAAGGGGAGTGATGGAGAAAGGGACGAAAGACCAAGGGACGAAAGACCAAGGGACCAAACGAGCAAGGAACCAAGAGACTACAAACCACGGACCACGGGACCACTGCCCCCCAAACTCCGCCCTCCGAACTCCGATCCACTTTCCACTTTCACTCTCACTTTCACTCCCCCTCCCTTGTTCAAGGTCTCCTTCGTCATTCCCCTCTACAACTGCCTCGAATTGACGAAGGCATGCCTCGAGTCGCTTCAAGCGACTATTCCGCGCGGGCTCGAACACGAAATCGTTCTCGTCGACGACGGCTCGACCGACGGCACACGCGAATGGTTGAGAAGCCTGAGCTCGCCTGCGGTGAGCCTGCCTGCGGTGAGCTTGTCGAATCCGTCGAACCCGTCGAACGGCCTGGCGACCCTCAAACCGCCCGTGCGCGTGTTGCTCAATGAAACCAATCTCGGCTATGCCGTGTCGAACAACCGTGGCGCGCGTGCTGCGACCGGCGACATTCTCGGCCTCCTGAACAACGACCTCGTGCTCCTTCCCGGCTGGTTGCCCCCAATGCTGGAGATCTTCCGTTTCGGCCGCAGACCCGGGTTCGTCGGAAACATTCAGCTCAACATCAAGGGCGGCGCTGTCGACCACTCCGGTATCTTCATCGACATGAACGGCAAGCCCGCGCACTGCGGACCTCCGGCAGGTATTGCCCGCTTCCGCCGGTTCCGATCCGTCGTCGCTGTCACCGGCGCCTGTGCGTTCACGAGGCGAGACACGTTTCTACAGCTCGGCGGATTCGACGAGAAATTCTTGAATGGCGGTGAGGACATCGACTTCTGCCTGCGCGCGCGTGCCGCCGGCCTGCGCAACTGGGTGGCGCTCGGGAGCAGCGTGCTTCACCACATCAGCTCCTCGCCCGGTCGCAGGGAACACGACGAGAAAAACTCACGCCGACTCGCGGCGCGGTGGCGCGCCGAGCTCGTGCGCGAGGGCGCGCGCACGTGGTGCCGGCGATTTTTCGAGGAAACTTGGCCTGAGCCGCGCGAGATGGATCCGCAGCTAACAATGCACGCGTTGCTCGCAGCGCTGCATATCGCGCACAAACCGCCGCAACAGTCGTTGTGGATCGCCGAGCGGGCGATGCGCGCGGAGGAGTTGCGCTGGCAGGAGATGTTTGGGCCGGCGGGTGCGTAGAGGCGACCAAGCACTCCGCGCAAGCTGTAGGGCAGGTCTTTGACCTGCCGACGCGGGTCAATAGACCCGCGCTACTTCAATCCGCATTCCGCAATCGGTCACTCCGCCTGGAACGGCACCGCGATCGGTTCGAGTTTCCAGATCTCCTCGGAATACTCGCGGATGGTGCGGTCGCTCGAGAACTTGCCGACGCGTGCGGTGTTGAGGATCGCCATGCGGGCCCAGCGCTTCTTGTCGCGGAACGCCTCGTCGACTCGCGCTTGTGCCGCGCAATACGCCTCGTAGTCGGCCAGGCACATGAACGGATCGCCGCCGTCGAGAAAGCTGTGGCGCAACGACGCGAACGCACCGTGTTCGCCGGGCGTGAACGCGTCGGAGCCGATCCAGTCGATCACGGCACGCAGCTCATCGTTCCTGTGGTAGTAGTCCCACGGCTTGTAGCCCTTCGCGTGCAGGTCGTTCACCTCGTCGACGGTCATGCCGAAGATGAAAATGTTCTCATCGCCGACCTCTTCCTTGATCTCGATGTTCGCACCGTCGAGCGTGCCGATTGTGAGCGCACCGTTCAGCGCGAGTTTCATGTTCCCCGTACCCGAGGCTTCCTTGCCTGCGGTGGATATCTGCTCCGAGAGATCCGCGCCAGGGATTATGCGCGAGGCAAGTGACACGCTGTAGTTCGGCAGGAACGCGACCTTCAACTTGTCCTTGATCCGCGCGTCCGCGTTGATTGTGCGGCCGACGCAGTTGATTGCGCGGATGATCGTCTTTGCGATCTCGTAACCGGGCGCCGCCTTCGCGCCGAAAACAAACACGCGCGGGACGATGTCCAGGTCGGGATTGCGCAGGAGCCTGCGGTAGAGCGTGAGGATGTGGAGAAGGTTCAGGTGCTGGCGCTTGTATTCGTGGAGTCGCTTGATCTGCACGTCAAAGAGCGCATCGGGCGACACTTCCGTGCCGCACTTGCGGTGGATGAGCCCTGCGAGCTCGGCCTTGTTGGCGTGCTTCACTGCCATGAACTCCTTCTGGAACGCCGAGTCGTCGGCCCATTTCTCGAGGCGCCGGAGCTGGTCGAGATCGCGCGCCCACGACGTGCCGATGCGCTCGCCGATCGCGGCCGAGAGCCGCGGGTTGCACGCGAGAAGCCACCGGCGCGGCGTGATACCGTTGGTCTTGTTGTTGAACCGGCCCTTGAACAACTCGTCGAACTCAGGGAAGAGCGTCTTCTTGAGCAACTCGGTGTGCAGCGCGGCGACGCCGTTCACCGAGTGCGAGCCGACGACGGACAGGTGCGCCATGCGGACGGTCTGCACGTGGTTCTCATCGATCAGCGAGCACTCGCGCTTCTTCACGACGTCGCCCGGCCAGCGGGCCTCGACCTGCTTGAGGTGGCGGGCGTTGATCTCGAAGATGATCTCCATGTGCCGCGGGAGGACCTTGCGCATCAGCGGCACGCTCCAGCGCTCGAGCGCCTCGGGCAGCAACGTGTGGTTCGTGTAGGCGAAGGTGCGGCTCACGATGTCCCACGCCTTTTCCCACGACATGCTCTCGATGTCGTGAAAAATCCGCATGAGCTCGACGATCGCGATCGCCGGGTGCGTGTCGTTGAGCTGGATGGCGACCTTCTCGGGAAACTCGTCCCAGCTTGAGTGCGCGTTGCGGAAGCGTCGGATGATGTCCTGCAGCGAGCACGCAACGAAGAAATACTGCTGCACGAGGCGCAGCTCCTTGCCGTTCTCGGTGCGGTCGTTCGGGTAGAGAACCTTCGAAATCGTCTCGCCGACGGCCTTCTCGCGGACCGCCTCGACGTAACCGCCGCGGTTGAACACATCGAGGTCGAACTCCTGGTCCGACTTCGACGCCCAGAGGCGAAGGAAATTCACCGTGCCGGTGCCGTAGCCTGCGATGGGCACGTCGTAGGGCACACCGAGGATGGTCCTGGTGTTCACCCAGTGCCGCGTGGCGTTGCCCGCGTCGTCGCAGCGGATCTCGACCTCGCCGTAGAGCTGGATGGCGCGCGTGAACTCCGGGCGCGGCACTTCCCAAGGCATGCCGCTGATCGTCCAGTTGTCGGGGTGCTCGATCTGCGCGCCGTTGACGAACTCCTGCCGGAACAGGCCGAATTCGTAGTGGATGCCGTAGCCAACCGCGGGCAGATCGAGTGTGGCCAGTGAGTCG
The DNA here is from genome assembly GCA_035513275.1 of Opitutaceae bacterium. Classification (GTDB taxonomy): domain Bacteria; phylum Verrucomicrobiota; class Verrucomicrobiia; order Opitutales; family Opitutaceae; genus DATKCJ01. The sequence continues at coordinate 38,775 of DATKCJ010000250.1, read as the reverse complement.
AGGAAACACGCGGCGAGCCGGCCGAGGCCGCCGTTGCCCAGGCCCATGTCGACCTCCTCCTCGCGGATCTCATCGATGTCGAGGCCGAGGCTCTCGAGGGCGTCGCGCGCGATGTCCTGCAAGCCGGAGTTGTAGAGGTTGTTCATGAGCAGCCGGCCCATGAGATACTCGAGCGAGAGGTAATACACGCGGCGCACCTTGGCGTCGTTGTGCGTCGCCATCGTGCGGATGAACCGCTCGAGGATGCGATCGCGCACGGCCATCGAGGTGGCGGTCCACCAGTCGCGCTTGGTCGCCGTCGAGGGATGGCGCGCAAGCGTGAACTTGAGATGGTTGAGGATGGAGGTCTTGAAACCCTCCACGGTCATGCCGGTGTTGAACTTGAACCCGGCGACGCCCGGCTTGGTAGCAGTCTTGCGTGGCATGCGGAAAAGGCGGTTTGCGTTGAATTCGCGGCCCGTCGGGAGCCTCGAAAAACCTGTCTTCGCCACACTTCCGCGGCCACCGGCGCCTAGCAATGCTCTTTTTGAAAACGCTGCGACAGCTCGGAGGCCGAGATCTCGATGTAAGTCGGACGCCCCGCTGGCGTAAGCAGCGGCCGCTCGCAGCCAAGCAGCGCGGCGATCAATCCCGCCGGGTCATCCCGACCCGCGGACCTGCGCGCGGCGATCGCCCGGACGGCCGCGATGCGTGCGATACTCTCGCGGGCAAGCGCCGGCTTGGCGGGGTCGAGCCGTCCTTCGCGCATCGAGCCCAGGATGTCGCGCAAGAACGGTTCCGCGTCGGCTGGATCGAGCCATACCGGCACAGCCTCGATCCGGAAGAAGTTTCTGCCGAACGCCGCGACCTCGAGTCCATGCAGAGCAAGAAACGCGAGATGCTCGCCGAGCATCGCAGCAGCGACAGGATCGAGTTCCACCGGCACTGCGAAAAGCATCCGCTGGCTCTCCGTGCGACCGTCGGCGAACTCGCGTTCGAGTTTCTCGAACAGGATTCGCTCGAGCGCCGCACGCTCGTCGAGCACTACAAGTCCGTTCGGAGATTCATACACCCAATAGCCTGCCGCGATTTCCGCGATGAAACGCCAGCCATCGAGCCCGGCGGCAGTCGGTGCTGTTGCAACCGGCGGTGACGCCGTCGCCGGAAACTGCGCGATCGGCATGGATCCGACTGGCCGCGTGCTCGCAGACGATCGTGACGATCCCACGAACGCCGGCATCGGCGGCGGCAGCACAATCGCCGGCCGCACTTCCACGGGCTGAGGAGGAAGCGATTCGGGCTTCGGCTCGGCGCCGCCCCGAAGCGTCTCGAGCAGCGCGGTGATCACGAACGAGCGCACCGTCGGGTCGTGACGGAATCGCACCTCGCGCTTCGCGGGATGCACGTTCACGTCGACCTGCGTCGGATCGATCTCGAGAAAAAGAAACGCCAGCGGATAGCGCCCGCGCGGCAGCGATGCCTGATACGATTCGATCACCGCGTAGGTGAGCGTGCGGCTGTCGACGGGACGGCGGTTGACGAACGTGATCAGGTCGTGCCGCGTCGACCGGCTCGCGCCCGGCCTGCCGATGAATCCGCGCAGTGCAATCCCCTCCCCGACTGCGCTCACCGGCATCAGCGCCGCGGCGATCTGCTTGCCGAAGATCTCCGTCACGCGATCGAGCAGCGCCTCGCACGCCGGCGATTGGAAAATCACGCGTCCGTCCTCGATGAGCGTGAACGCCACGCCCGGATGCGCGAGCGCATAGAACCGGACGCATTGGATGATGTGCGCCGACTCGGTCGTGTCGCTCTTCAGGAACTTGCGCCGCGCCGGCACGGGGCCGAAAAGCTGTGAGACCGTGATCCGCGTGCCGGCCGGCATGCCGCAGTCTTTCACGTGCACCGTGCGCCCGCCGTGAATCGCGATCTCCACGCCCGAGTCGAGCGCCGTGGGCCGCGTGCGCAGCTCAAACTTCGAGACACTCGCAATCGAAGGCAGCGCCTCGCCGCGAAAGCCGAACGTGCCGAGCCGGTCGAGATCCGCCGCGACGGTGATTTTGCTTGTCGCGTGGCGCTGAAGCGCGAGTTGAGCATCCTCGCGGTCCATCCCGCGGCCATCGTCTTCCACGCGCATGAGCGAACGCCCGCCATGCGCGAACTCCACCGTGATCCGCGTGGCGCCCGCATCGAGGCTGTTCTCGACGAGTTCCTTCACCACCGCGGCCGGCCGCTCGACGACCTCGCCCGCTGCGATCTGGTTCGCAACCTTGTCGGGGAGAATGTGAATCGTCGCCATGCGGGATCAGTCCTTGCGATCCTCGGGTTTGCCACTGCGCGGCGCGAACGAGACATCGACGAGGTTGATGAGGTAGGTGAAGGCGCGCTGCGGCCTCATGACGACGCTTCCGAGCTCCACGCGCTCGCCCGTGGTCGCGGGTATCTCCATCGTGCGCAACCAGAATGCGATCGCCACAAGCCCCACGATGCCGACGACGAAGAACACTTGGAACATCACGGGATCCATCGCCGGCACGTCGCCGGGCTCCTTCAGGAAGTATCCCCACACGATCGGTGAAAGCCCGCCGATCAGCGAAGTCACCGCGCCATGAAGCGAGAGAAGCAGCGGCCGGCTCGGACCACCGGTGACGTGCGGCAGGAATGAAAGCGTCGCCGACACCCATGTCGCCGCGCCCATGCCGAACAATAGGTAGATGAACGGCAGCCACGCTGTGTCCGTGACACCGAACTGCAGCTCGCCGATCCAATAGGCGCAGACCGTGACATTCAGAATCAACGCGAGGAAGAAGAACGGCCGCGGCCCGATGCGGTCGATCTGGTTTCGCAGCATCAGCGAGCCGAGCACGACGCCGGCGTATTGCATCGTGGTGAAAAGCAGGATGTTTCCCGGCGCGAGCGCGTCCTGCACGCGCAGGTAATAGGCGCAGAACGGCGCAACCGGTGTCGTGAGGATCGCAAAGCCTGCCGACGCCGCGAGAAATCGCCGGAACGGAGACGGCTTCAGCAGGAACGCCGGCGTTTCCTGGAACACGCGGCGCAGGCTGATCGTCGACGGCTTCTCGCCGTCGGGCATGCGGCGCAGAAAGAAGAAACTCGCGACCGCGCCGGCGAACGAGATCGAATACATCACGATGAACGCGTCGAAGAGCGGCAGCGTCATGAACAGCACAGAGCAAGTCACTAGGATGCCGATGCTCCCGATGCCCGAGATCACCTGGTCGCTTGCGAAATAACGACCGCGGATGCCCGGCGGCAGGATTGCGTAGAGCCACGGCACCCACGCGCAGCTCGCGATCGAGCGCATGAACGTGAACAGAAACACACTCCCGATGAGCACGTTTACCATCCACGGCTCCGGTCCCGAAATACGCGCGAGCACGGCCACGAAAATCGCCGGCAGAAGGAACAGCGAACGCAAGCCCCACCCCGCGCTCATGAGTTGCCGGAATCCGAACCGGTGCAGCAGAGGCGTTGCGAGCACCTGCACGGGCGTGAGAATGTAGACAAACGCGTAGGCCATCCCCACCTGGAACGGGCTCGCACCGAGGGCCTCCGCGAGCAGCACCATCGGCGTGCCCAGCGCTACCTGCCAGTTGATCGCGTTGAAGAAACCGAAGACAAGCCCGCTGCGATAGGGGCGCAGCGACCCGCCCTCCTGGGTTTGCATCGTGTCGGCCGTCATCGGACGGACCCTCTCAACCCGCTTGGTTGGCGAGCGCCTTGCGCCACCGCGCGATCTCGCGCACGACCTGTCGCGGACCTGGCATGCCCGTGTGCTCGCGCATGCGCATCGCGCGGCCGAGGTCGAAGCACTCCGTCCAATCCGCCGCGAACGCCTTGTTCACACCTTGCACGGCCCCGAGCGGAAGCTGCGGCAGCGGCACGCCGGCAGTCTCGGCCTGTTTCACGAGGACGCCGACCGCATGGTGCGCCTCGCGAAACGGCACGCCGCGCTCGACAAGGTAGTCGGCGACATCCGTCGCCAGTAACAACGGATCGGCGACCGCAGCCGCGCAGCGATTCTCGAGGAATTTCGCACCCGTGAGCGCAGCCGCGAGCACCTCGGCACAGAGCACGACTTGATCGTGGCTGTCGAACACCGGCACCTTGTCCTCCTGCATGTCGCGGTTGTAGGTCAGCGGCAGGCCCTTCACCATTGTGAGAAGCGACGTGAGGTTGCCGTGCAGCCGGCCCGCCTTGCCGCGGAGCAGCTCGGCCGCATCGAAATTCTTTTTCTGAGGCATCAGGCTGGAGCCCGTGCAAAACGCATCAGGCAGGTCGACGAACCGGAACTCCGCGGTCGACCAAAGGATGAGATCCTCGGCAAGGCGCGAGAAGTGCACGCCCGCGATCGCGCATGCCGCGGTAAACTCGATGTGCACGTCGCGATCGCTCACAGCGTCCATGCTGTTCGCCGTCACGCGCGGCCTGCCCTTTGCGTCGACAAAGCCCAGCAGCTTCGCGGCAAGTTCGCGGTTGATCGGAAGCGTCGTGCCCGCAAGCGCACCGCTGCCGAGCGGGCACCAGTTCGCATGATCGGCGACGGTCGTGAACCGCCCCGCGTCGCGCGCGAACATTGCCACGTAGGCAAGCAGATGATGTGCGACCGAAACCGGCTGCGCGCGCTGCATGTGGGTATACCCGGGGATGAGGACGGCGCGGTTCGCGTCGGCCAGGTCGACGAGCGTGCGTTGCACGTGCGCGAGCGCCTCCGCGATCTGGGCGCACGCGTGCCTGAAGTAGAGCCGCATGTCGGTCGCGACCTGGTCGTTGCGGCTGCGCGCGGTGTGGAGCTTCGTGGCCGCGGGCACGCGCTGCGTGAGCGCATGCTCGATGTTCATGTGCACGTCCTCAAGCGACGTGTCCCACTCGAATTTTCCGGCAGCAATCTCGCAGGCGATGGCGTCGAGTCCCTTGTGGATCGCCGCTCGCTCGCGCTCGCTGATAAGGCCGCACGCCGCGAGCATGGCCGAGTGGGCCTTGCTCCCGCAGATGTCGAACGGCGCGAGCCTGCGGTCGAACGAGACGGACTCGCTGAACCGCAGCATAAGCTCTGCGGGGCCTGCCGTGAACCGGCCGCCCCAGGTCGCTTGGGATGACTTCGCCATCCCACGAACCAACGAGAGCCCCCCGGGGACCGCAACGCGAAAGCTGGAGGAGATCCCGCTCCTCTCGGAGCGGCCACACTCGATCCGTGTAGCCCTGCGCGTGAGCGCAGGGACTCTGCATCAATCGTTCGCCCCTCGGATCCCGCTCCTCACGGAGCGGGCCACACTCGATCCGTGTAGCCCTGCGCGGGAGCGCAGGGACGAACATGTGTGACCGACCCCCGTCCATGTCGGACCGACTTCCCAGCCGACCCTGCCCTTCCGGGCAGGGCTACACCTCGCAATCCCATTCCGCAATCCGCAATCCGCACTCCGCACTCCGGTCACCCCTCGTCCTCGCCTAGTGAGAAATTCACCGCCTTGATCCCGGCTGCGCCGACCGCGTCCATCACGCGCACGATCGTCTGGTGCTGCACCGCCTCGTCGGGCGCGATCGTCACGACGGCCTCGACCTTGTTCGACTCGCTGGCCTGCTTGAAGCGTTTGAGCATGTTCGCGAGTTCCGAGAAGCGCCGCGCGCCCGGCGTGTCGTAGGGAAACTCGTTCACGATGACCTGCCCGTCGGCCCGTATCTCGATGATCTGCTCGTCGGGCATGTCGAGCGACTCGGTCTGCTCGACAACTCCGGGAAGTTGAAAGGAGAGGTCGGCCTCCTGCTTGTCGAGCGTCGAGGAGACCATGAAATAGATGAGCAGCAGGAACACGCAGTCGATCATCGGGGCGATCTGCATCTGCGGCTTCTCCTCTTGCCGGGGCTTGAGTCGCACGGCCATGGTCAGTCGGCTTGAAACGTCGCGTAGATGACTTCGCCCGCACCGGCCTCGGCGCACGCCTTGAGGACGCGCTTGATATCGCGAAACGCGACCGAGCGCTCGGCACGCACAAGCACACGCAACCCGGGCCGGCGTGCGAGTTCGACGCGGACCGCGTCGGTGAGCCCCTCGAGTTCGACGGGCGTCGCACCGAGATAGACGCGGCCGTTGGCATCGACCGATACGACGCCGCGGCCCGTGAGATCCTCGGGCACCTTCGACTCGGCGGACTCGGGCAGGTCGAGTTTCAATTTCTTGTCGGCCTGCGCCAGAGAACTCACGCACATGAAGAAGACGAGCAGGAGGAAAACCATGTCGATCATCGGCGTCATGGCGAAGTCCTCCGTCGGCTGCTCCTTGCGCTTGAGTCGCATGGGTTACTCCTTCCAGTGAAAAGCGACGGGGCGGTCCATTTCGGGGTGCAGGCTCAGGTGCATCGGGCAGCCGAGCCCGGCAGCCTCGACGATTCCCTGCGGATCGACCGAGCGCGGAAGCGGAATCCAGATTTGCACGGCGAGCCGCACGATCCGGCGCGGCGGCGTGGCGGACATTTCCTTGGTCACCTCGCCGCGCATTCCCGTGAGATCGATTCCGTGGCGCCGGGCGGCGAGCTCCATCGTCGTCATCATGCATGTGAGAAGCGATGCACCCGAGAGGTCGGTGGGCGAAAAAGCCTCGCCGCGGCCCTGGTTGTCGACGGGGGCGTCGGTCTCGATCCGGTTGCCCGAGGGCCCGTGCACCGCGATGCAGTGCAGTCCGCCGGTGTATTCGGCAGTCATTTTGACCATGGCGCGATAGCATCGGGAGGTGCCCGTCGTTGGCAACGCCGAACAAGTCGCGCTGAGCGCGCGCACGTATTTCACCAATCAAAAGTGTGGATTTCGCCGCCTCCTCCCCGGAGAGTCGGGGCCGCGTGTTGAAGGCACTTTTCAGCAAGGTCCGCCGCGACAAGTGGTGGCGCTACGGGCACAAGGTCGCCCGCAGTTCGGCTAGAAACGTCCAGATCGAATGGGCGCCCTTCCGCACGATGTTTCGGGGCTACACGCGGCGCGACGCACAAGGCGACGCCCGCGCCGGCCTCAACACCGCGCTGTTGGCGTTTCCGCAGAGCATCGCCTACTCGCTGATCGCCGGGCTGCCGGCGCAGTGCGGCCTCCTGAGTTCGGGCTTCGCCGCGATGATTGCCCCGCTGTTCACGCGATCGCGATTCATCATCGTCGGCCCGACGAACGGCACGGCGATTCTGATCTTCAGCGCGTTCATGTCGATGGGCTTGACGGACCGGGAGCGTATCATCGCGCTGCCGCTGTTCCTGTGCCTCGTGGGCCTTTTCCTCGTGCTCGGCGCGGTGGCCAACCTCTCGCTCTTCGTGAACTACGTATCGCGCACGGTGCTCATCGGCTACGTGTGCGCCGCCGCGATCCTGATCATCGCAAACCAGGTCCAGAACCTCCTCGGATTCCGGCTCTCGGCGAGCTCGACGTATTTCGCGATCATGTTCGAGACGATCGAGAAGATCCCCCGCACGCGGATTCCAGAGCTGGTGATGAGCGTGTCGACGCTCGTGGTTTTCCTCGGACTAAAGCGGTTCGCGCCGCGATTGCCCAACATCGCTGTCGCGCTCGCGCTGGCCGCGGGCCTCGCCTTCGGGCTGAAGCACTGGCTTGGCTGGCATTTTCTCTACCTTCCCGGTTTCTCGCTCGAGGAGTTCGGGCTCGCCACCGTGATCATCGATTTCGACCTGATCGGCCAGATGGCCGGCCCGGCGATCGCCGTCGCGTTTCTCTCGATCCTCGAGGGAGCGTCGATCGGGAAATCGCTCGCTGCGCGCTCGGGCGAGCGGATCAACGTAAACCAGGAGATGTATAGCCTAGGCCTCGCCAACATCGGATCCGCAGTGTTCGGCGGGATGAACGCCTCCGGATCGCTCACCCGTTCTGTCCTCAATGCGGAGAGCGGCGCTCGCTCGCCCGCGGCGAGCATTTTCAGCGGCGCCTACGTGCTCGTGCTGATGCTCACGGTCGGCCTTCTGATCGGCTACATCCCGAAAGCCGCGCTCGCCGTGCTCGTCATCTGCATCGCCGTCTCGTTGTTCGACCTGCACGCGATCAAGGTGGCGTTCAAGACGACGCGCTCCGACGCGATCGTGTTCATAGTCACATGCGGCTCTGCGCTGCTCTTCAACCTGAGCACGGCGATCTACATGGGCGCATTCACTTCGATCCTGCTTTTCCTGCGCAAGGCCGGCATCCCGGACCTTCGGGAAGTCGGCTTCAACGCCGAGGGCCGCCTCGCGAACGTGAACCTCCTCGGCAGGAGCGACACGCCTGGTATCTCGATCCTCCACGCCGAGGGCGACCTCTTCTTCGGCTCCACCGAGATATTCGTGGAGCAAACGCGCCAGGTGATCAACGACCCCAATCTCAAGATCATCGTCCTGCGGCTTAAGAACGCGCGCCACCTCGACGCCACCTGCGTGCTCGCAATCGGCGAGCTTCTGCGCGTGCTGCGTGCGCGTGGACGCCACCTCCTTGTCTCCGGCGCCAAGCCCGAAGTCTTCCGCGTTTTCCGAAACTCCGGGCTCCTGTTCGAGCTCGGCCGCGAGAACTTCTTCCCCGAGGTGCCGGGCAACCCGACCATCTCCACGCGCAACGCGCTCAAGCGGGCCAAGGAACTCCTCGGTGGCCGCAGCGCCGACATCCGCATCTTTGTCGACGCCACCCGCGAGGCGAAGAAAGAAGATGAAGCGGGCGGACAGGGATGAGAGAAAACGGATTCTGGAGATGTAGGTGGCGTTCTGCCGGCCAGCAGAACCGCGCCACTGTTCCGGGAGTTGCGTGGCAAGCGCGCAATCTACAGGTTTCCGCGCGCCGTAGGCGCCTTGGAGTGCGCCGCTCCCGCGGCGCTTTCGACACGCCGCCGGGCGGACATTCTGAAGAAAAGCGACACAGGAGTGTCGCACCCCAAGACGCTGCCGCGGCCCTTGAGAATCCCTTCACTGCTGGAGTCCGCATTCCGCAATCCGCAATCCGAAATCGCATCCGTTCCCTTCCGGATTTGCCTCCGGCGGCTCCCGCCCCTTAATCGTCTCCCTTACATACGATGAAACGGACCCTCGTCAAAGACGCCCTCACAAGCGAAGCCCCCGCCGATGCGATTCTCCTCCAGGGCTGGGTTAGAACCCGACGCGACGCGAAGACCTTCTCGTTCATCGAGCTCAATGACGGCTCCTGCTTGAAGAACATCCAGGTGATTGCCGACGCCGGACTCGCCGATTACGCGAACATCAACAGTGTCACCACCGGCGCTTCGATCGAGGTCCGCGGCAAGCTCGTTCCCTCGAAGGGCGGCGGGCAGAAATGGGAGGTCGTGGCAGACGGCTTCAAGGTCATCGGCACGGCCGACGATACGTTTCCGCTCCAGAAGAAAGGGCACACGATGGAGTTTCTCCGCGAGATCGCGCACCTGCGCCCGCGCTCGAATCTTTTCGGTGCCGTCTTCCGCGTGCGCAGCCGGCTCGCCTACGCGATCCACCAGTTCTTTCAGGAGAAGAGTTTTGTTTACGTGCACACGCCGATCGTCACAGCGAGCGACTGCGAGGGCGCGGGCGAGCTGTTCCGTGTGACGACACTCGACGCGAAGAAGCCGCCGCTTCGCGAGGATGGCTCGGTCGACTTCGCGCAGGACTTCTTCGCGCGGCAGACCTACCTCACCGTCAGCGGCCAGCTCGAGGCCGAGGTCTTCGCGTGCGCGCTGTCGAACGTCTACACTTTCGGCCCAACATTCCGCGCCGAGAACTCCAACACCTCGCGCCACGCGAGCGAGTTCTGGATGATCGAGCCGGAGATGGCGTTCTGCGATCTCACGGGAAACATAGATCTCGCCGAGGAGTTCGTGAAGCACCTCATCCGCGACATCCGCGCGCACTGCGCAGCCGACCTCGAGCTCTTCGGCAAGTTTGTCGACAAGGAGCTGATCGCGCGCCTCGACTTCGTGCTCGACCGGCCGTTCCAGCGATGCGCCTACACCGAGGCGATCGCGATCCTCGAGGGAAGCGGAAAGACATTCGAACATCCCGTCGCCTATGGACTCAACCTCCAGTCCGAGCACGAGCGCTTCCTCTCCGAGGAGCACTTCAAGTGCCCGGTCACGCTCTACAACTACCCGAAGGAGATAAAGCCGTTCTACATGCGGCTCAACGACGACAGGCAGACCGTCGCTGCGATGGATGTGCTCGTGCCCGGCATCGGCGAGATCGTCGGCGGCAGCCAGCGCGAGGAACGGCTCGAGGTGCTCCTCGACAACATGCGGCGCCACGGCCTCGGTGAGAAGGAATACTGGTGGTATCTCGATCTGCGCCGCTACGGCACCGTTCCGCACTCCGGATTCGGCTTGGGCTTCGAGCGAATGCTGATGTTCGTCACCGGCGTCGCGAACATTCGCGACGTGATTCCGTTCGCGCGCACGCCGGGCACCGCGGCTTTCTAGTGCGAACCCGCTGTGGACGCAGTCCGGCTCCCGCGCGAGCGCGATAGTACCCGACACCGATCGCGCGAGCGCGGCAACTCCCGTCAAGCCGCTGGAAGTGGCGAAATCTCGTTTGCGACCGCCATCGAGTAACGAACGAGCGCGGTGCTGCTCTCGAGGTTCGCCTTCTGCTTGATGTGGGCTCGGTGCGCCTCGATCGTCTTGATGCTCACCTCGAGCCGGTTGGCGATCTCGCGCGATGTCAGCCCCGCGGCGATCAACGCGACCACCTCTACTTCGCGTGGACTCAGTGAGACAGTTTTCACGCCTCTTCCCTCTGAACGCAGTCCTGACATCCGGTTGAGCATTTGCGCGCTTACGTTCCAACTGAAGCGGATCTTGCCACGGTGAACCTTTCGGATCGCGTCGACCACCGCCTCCGTTTCCTCCTGCTTCATCACAAACGCCTTCGCGCCGACCTTGAACGCCGGGACGGCATACACGAGCTCGTCATGCCTTGAGAGGACGACAATCTGGATACTGCGGTTCAGGGCGTTCAGTTGCCGTATCATGCCAATCGTCTCGTCGTCACAGAGGTATAGCTCCATGACAACAATGTCCGGCTTCAGGCGCTTGATCGCCCGTAGCGCCTGGTTCCTCTCCCAGGCCTGGCCGACAACTTCCATGTCGCGCTGCTCGTTGATCAATGTCTCGAGGCCCTTGCGGATCAACGGCTGGTCTTCCGCAATGAAGACGCGGATCAGGCCGGAGGACTCGTCGTCCTGTCCGTTGTATGCCTGTCGGTTGTATACTGGTCGCGAACCCATTCCAAAGCGGCTCTCTGGTGCGGCCTCAATCAGTTGTAGTGCGCTCATCGGGAAGATCTCTGCGGGTTGTGTCGAGTAGCTCGGGACTGCCATTTGTGCTGACCGATCGCCCGCCAGCGGGCGTGAATGATACTCAAAGCTGCAACCGAGATAGTCCGATCGAAAATAATTCGTCGGAGAGCGAGACAATGCGTGCCAAGCGAAGTTCCCCACTCGATCGAAATCAGGGGCACAATTATCGACGCCACCTGATGATTTCGACGGTGCGCAAATTGCTGCGTGCCGCCCGAAATTCAGTCGCCGGATTTTCCCCACAAGCGCCCGCTGAATCGGGTGCAGTCACTCAACATGTCGTGTGACAATTGCGTGGAATCAAGGCCGGCCTTTTCCCTTCCCGCCCTTTGTAGATTCTTCTTCCTCTTCCGGTAGACGCTTCTGCGGCTTCGGCGGAGGTTGCTTTGATCGCTGCGCTCTCTCGTCGTTGGGTTGCTGCGCAGTTTCGCGCCGCTCCGATGTTTGCGCTTCGCCTGTGCGTTGCACGGCTTCCTGCCGCTCGCGCGCCTGGGAGTCGGCTCGGGCTCGCCCTTGTGCCTCTTCCTGAGCCCGTGCCTTCGCAACTTGCTCGCGCTGTTGACGCGCGTCAGCGTTCCTTTTCGCCTGCGCTTGCGCATCGGCCTGAGCATTTGCGTCGGATTGCGCCTTCGCCTTTGCGGTTTGTTCGCGCTGGCCTGCTTCTCTATTGGCCTGCGCCTGGGCCTCGTTGCGCGCTCGTGTTTCAGATTCGTTTTGTATCTGAGCCTGACCGTCTCTCTCGGCACGCGGCTCCGTCTCTTCCTTGGCGCGCCGCTCCTGAGACGGGTGGTCATTGTTCCGTTGCGCCGCGGCCCTCTGCCTCGCCTCGTTCTGTTCGTTTGCTTTCGCAGGCTGCTCGCGCTGCCTGGCTTCACGGTTGGATTGCGCTTCGGTTTCATTGCGCGCGCGTGTCTCTGCTTCACTCCTGGGGATCGCTTGCGCGTCCGTTCGTGCGCGCGCGGCGTTGTCCTCGGCGCGTCCCTGACGTTCCCCGGTTGGTCCTTGCCGCCCTTGCGACGCTCCCTCTGTCCGCGGCCGCTCCGCGCGATCGGGCCGGCCGGTGGTTCTCGCCGCCGCATTGAGATCGACTCTCGGAGATCTCGGCGCCTTGGGCGGCGTGAGATCTCTCGGCAGTTCCCGTTGTGGTCTCGACGCGATCGGCGACCTCGGGCGCTCGATCCTTCTGGGCTCGGAGATCTCAGCGGATCGCCCGCCTGCCGTGCTTGCGAAACGGCTCTCGGTCGTGCGTCGCTGATCGCGGGCCACGCGGACATCCTGACCGCGGGTCGAGAGCGTGCGCCGCTCGTTTTCTTCAACCCTCCTGAACTTGACCGGGTAATCTCTCGTCGATGTCACCTGCGAGGTCGTGCCCGCGACGATGATACGGGTCTGCGTGCTGGTGGTTCCCGATGAAGCCATCGCAACCTGCGCCGACCATGTTCCCGGCGGCCGCGCCACTTCGTTGTCGCGGCGGTAACGATAGGAGGCCTGGTAGCGCCTCTCCCAGTCGCGATCACGGCGATTTTCCCAGCGCCAATGCGAATAGAACGGATCATAGCCGCGCCGGCTGTTGTAGTAGGAGAACGAGAAGTAGAAACCCGCACTCTCATAACGCGGCGCGTAGTAATCTCCGAAGTAGTAGTGGCTCCAGCGCGGCCTCACGAACAAGTGGTCGCTGAAGAGACCAAGATTGAAGACGATCCTCGGCGAGTAGTGGTAGCCGCGGCGTGCATAGACGCGTGAGCTGAAATGCACCGGCGCATAGACTACGCCGCGCCGCGCGATCACGTAGTCCCAGTAGCCCTCGACGAAGATGTAGCCGTGCGGCGTCCACACATAATAGGAAGGAATCCAAATCCAGTCACCCCGGCCGCGTTCCCAATAACCCGGTCGCCACGCATAGCGGGCGTCATGCCAGATCCATGTCCCCGGCGTCCATCCATAGTCATTCGACGGAGCATCGACATTCGGCCCCGACTCGAGTGACTGGGGCGGCGGCGGCAGATAGGTGGTCTCTCTCGTCTCGATCTCGGCCCAGTATCCGGAGATCCAGATGAACTCTCCGTCGGAATCAGACCAATAACCCGGAACCCACTCGCGCCCAGGAGGCGGCACGCGCCACGTGCCGCTCACCCAGATGTAGTCGGACTGGTCGTCGTCCCACGCCCAGTAGCCGGGAATCCAAGCGACATCATCGCCTTCGGGCCGCTCCTCAGGGGGCAACTCGTCGATGGGATCCGGCGGCTGCGTTTGCGTCACGAGCCCGCGACCCGGATTATAGTCAACGACTGTCGCGAATGCTTCATGCACCGGACCGCGCGTCATCACTTCGGCGTCCTCGTCGTCGTAAGCCGCCTCCTGGGCGCGAGCGGGAGTGAGGAGCAGGTGAACTCCAAGCAGCGCGACCGCGGTTGCTGCAGTCAGGCGCGCTGCGACACATGTCGCATCCGTCGCCGGAAAAGTTGAACTGAGTGAGGGGTTCGGGTTCATGATTTTGGTCCTCCGTGCCCGTCGCGCGGGATGTTCTCGAGCGGCTGCACAAACGGAGTTTCACCGACCGTCAAGTGCAGCCCCGATGCATGTGATTTGGATACGGATTGTGACCTAACCTGCCCACAAGTGGTTCCACGGTTTGTTACTCCTGGCGCTCTTGCAGTCGGCGAGACACGTCTGCAAGTCGCTCACGATCACTCGCGCCCGGACGGAGAAAAACTCTCGCGAACCTTGCCCGGCTCATTCGTTGCCGTAGCATCAGGCCGATGAAATCGTTTGCGATGAAGAGTGGCGCCCGCATGCCGGCGCTGGGCCTCGGCACTTGGAAATCAGCGCCCGGTGAAGTCGCCGCGGCGGTGCGCGAGGCGATCCGGATCGGCTACCGGCATTTCGATTGCGCACCCATCTACGGGAACGAGGCCGAGATCGGAAGCGCGCTCGCAGAGGTGTTCGCGTCGGGCGACGTGAAGCGCGAGGACCTGTGGATCACCTCGAAACTTTGGAACTCATGCCACGGCCGCGAGAATGTTGTCCCAGCGCTCCGACGCACGCTCGCCGACCTGCGCCTCGACTACCTCAACCTCTACCTCGTTCACTGGCCCGTCTCGCTCCAGCACTCGATCGGCATCGGCTATCCACAAACGGCCGCAGACTTTCGCGGACCTGACGAGGTGCCGCTCTCCGAAACCTGGGCCGGAATGGAGGACGCGTTTTCACTCGGACTTTGCCACAACATCGGCGTCTGCAATTTCAGCGTCGCGAAGCTCAAACGTCTCGCGGGTTCGGCGAAAATCACGCCGGTCGTCGATCAGGTGGAGTCGCATCCGTATCTTCCGCAGGCAGAACTCGTGCGACACTGCAGCGAGAACGGGATCGTCCTCACCGCGTTCGCCCCGCTGGGCTCGGGTGACCGGCCCGCGCGGGTCCGGGAAGCCGGTGATCCGGTCCTGATGGAAGACACGGTCATCGCATCGATCGCGACGAGCCGCGGCATCTCGCCCGCGCAAGTACTCATCGCATGGGCGATCCAGCGAAGCACGTCCCTCATCCCGAAATCCACGAACCCCGTCCGCCTCGCGCAGAACTTCGAAGCCGCATCGCTCACGCTTTCGGAAACTGAGATGGCTGCGATCGCCGGCATCGACACGCACTACCGCTTCCTCAAGGGCGCACTCTGGACGACCGAAGGCTCGCCCTACACTCAGGCGACGCTGTGGGACGAATAGAGCCGCCCGCCTCGTTCTCGTCATCGTTCTCGTTCTCTCGTTCCGAAAAGACATGGGTGGCTGTGCCACCAAGCGCGTGGGCGGCAACGAACCTCACCTCGAAGAAGGCTGCCTTGAAGGTAGCGTGACTCTCGCCGAGAGGCACGAACCACGCGCCCCTCGGCGAGGGGCGCGCTACCTCAAGTTGCGCTTTCCATGTCCGCGGATTCAAATCACCGAGTCCTCGCGCCGCAAATCGCGTGAACCGCCCCACCCCGCCCTGCGACCTTTGGTTGAACACGGATGAACCCGGAGCCGAAACAAGTCCTCACCGAGCTACTCGTCCTCTCCGCCCAGGGCGGCAGCGAGGCGGCGTTTCGGGATTTGCACGGGCTCTGGACAGCCGACTTGCGCCGGATGGCGCTCGTGCGCGTCGAGCGACCCGAGGCGGCTGAAGAAGTGCTGCAAGATGCGTGGCTCGCGATCGCGCGCGGGATTCACCGGCTCGACGACCCCGCGTGTTTTCCGCGCTGGGCGTTTCGAATCGTCGAAAGACGGTGCACCGACTGGATCCGCAGAACGACCGTCGCGCGTCGCCGCGAACTGGATGCGGAAAACGCGGCGCACGAGCTTGCGCCCGTGCCGGCCAACGACGCCTCAGCGGCCGAGCCGCGCGACGAGGTTGTCGCGCTCCGCTCGGCAGTCTCACGCCTGCCCGCCGAGGCGCGAAATCTCCTGCACCTCTTCTACGAACTCGGACGCTCCGTCGGCGAGATCGCCGAAATCCTCGGCATTCCGACGGGCACCGTGAAATCGCGGCTTTTTTCCGTGCGTGAATCTCTGAAGCAACAACTCGAAGGAAAACTCCCATGAACAACATCGATCAAAAAATCCAGGCCGCTCTGCGTCGCGAAGGCGCGGGCGAAAACATCATCAAGGAACCAAATCTCGCCGAGGAGGTGATCACCGCCTTTCGTGGCCGCAACCGCTTCACCAACATGATGGCGCTCTTCTGGAGTATTGTGTCGCTCGCCCTCTTCGTGTGGTCGGCGTGGCGCTTCTACGTCGCCGAGGTCGTCCGCGAGCAGATGCTGTGGGGCGGCTTGTGCCTCTACTTCCTGATCTTCATCGCCTTCATGAAAGTGTGGTTCTGGTTGGAAATGCATAGCAACCGCGTGCTCCGCGAATTGAAGCGCATCGAACTGCTGCTCGTCACGCGGCGCAGTGAGTGAGCGCTGTGGCACCGATCACACGCGCTTCAGAATTTCCGTGACGAACTGGTAGGCGCCGACGGCGATCATCGCCAACCCGGCGAGCCAGAGTGCGGTGACCGTCGCGCGTCCGGGCAGGATCGACTTCTCCGTCCTGCGATGGTGCAGGTAGATCGCGCCGATCGCAAGGAACGGAAGCATCAGCCCCTGGCTCAATGCTCCTATCAGCACGAGCGTGACCGGCGATTCCCAGATCAAGTAGACGCTTGTGAACGCCACCGGGATCGCCACGCACGCATACTTCACCCACAGCGCACGCTCGGCATCGTCGGCATACTGCTTCACCCGAAGCACCGAGAGCGAATCGACGAGAAGCCGTGCGTTCGCCGCGGTCGCCACGAAGAGCGTCGAGTAGAGGACCGCAAACCCGCCGCACAGGAAAAGCCATAGGCTCCATTCGCCGAACGTCTGCTGATACATCGCCGAGAGCGTCACGATCATGTCGGCGTTCTCCACAGCCAGCCCTTCCTTGTGCAAGACCGCCGCGCCAAGCAGGTAGAAAGCGATCGTCGCAACCGTGTAGATCACACACGCCACCCACGCATCGACCTGCATCACCCTCAGCCACCCGCGCGCACGCGCCGTCCATGCGGGTGTGCCGTCCTGCGGTCCGACATGTTTTCCGTAGCCTTTCTCAATGCACCAATACGGATAGTAGATGAGCTCGACCGCGCCGACACCGATGACGCCGAACGCCGCAAACGCGACCGTGGTCGACGGGGGCAGGTTGAACGACATCCCTTCTCCGATCTCCGCCCACGTGATCGCATAGGGAGTCGATTGCAGCGCGAACATCGCCGCGATCGTGCAGAGCGTGAACACAACCACAAACACCAACGAGACCCGCTCGACAAGTTTGTAGCGACCGACGACGAGCAACGCCGCAGTCACAATCGCGATCACGATCGCCGCGACTTGCTTGGAGACCGGCACACCCATGATGTGCGCGATGCTAGCCACGCCGCCCATGATTCCCGCAACCTGGAAAATCATCGCGACAAACATCAGGAAGAACGGCCACAACACCCAAGACACTCGAAGCCTCGGACCCGGCACGAGATCGAGCGCCTCGAGAGTCGTCTTGCCGCTCGAGACAGTGTACCGACCGAGAGCGAGCTGGATGAACACCTTCAGCACGCATCCGCCGATTATGAACCACAACAGCGTCATCCCCACCGACGCGCCCAGCTTCGGCGTCACGATGAGTTCACCCGACCCGACAATCGACGCGGAAATGATCACGCCGGGACCAAGCTGACGCACGATGCCGCGCCAATCCGCGGGGGGATCGAGGGGTTTCATCCGCGAGGAGAAAACCGGCGCGCTCTCAAGCGGTCAATCCGCGAGAACGGCTGCAGCACTTCCGGGAGTGTTGCTCCCCTCGGAGAGTGGCGCGCTACCTGGAGGTCATACCATTCACCGCTTGCTTTGAGTCCTCATCGTAGGGGCGCGGCTTGACCGCGCCCTTCCGGCGCCTGCCGGACGCGTCCGGAAGAACCCCAGATGCCAGACTTCCCGCCACCGGGTTTCACGACTCCCAACCCTTGAGGAATCCCCTTTCTCGTGCATCTTCGCATCTGTGCCATTTTTGCAAAACTACAGGCGTCACCTGTTCCCGACCCTCGGCGGGTGGCGCATTGTCGCAACCTTGGCTATCGCTTCGGTCACACTTGCGGCAGACCGCGAGCCTGTCGTCGGCGGACCCTGCGACGGGTGCGAGGCGGTCTTCATCGGCATCCCTGAGTCGATTTCATCGGAGTCGCGCATCGCGCCGCCTGACGAGCCGGGCACTCCCCTTCGCGTCGAGGGCACGGTGCGCGATACCGAGGGCTCGCCGGTTGCCGGAGTGATCGTCTACGCGTATCACACCAACATCGGTGGTCGCTACCCGCGCGACAGCAGCACGCAGGGTACACCCGCCGAGCGGCATGGCATGCTTCGCGGCTGGGCAAGGAGTGACAACGCGGGCCGCTACGTTTTTGAAACGGTCCGGCCGGGCGGCTATCCGTTATCGCGCATTCCGGAGCACATCCACATGCACGTGATCGAGCCCGGGCGTTGCACCTACTACATCGACGACATCGTCTTTGAGGATGACCCGCGGCTGACCGACACGGATCGGCGCCGCACTTCGCGAGCTCGCGGCGGGATCGGCGTCGCGAAACCTGAACACCACGAATCCGGATCGCTCACGGTCCGGCGCGACCTCATCCTCGGCGATAACATCCCGGACTACCCGCGCCGCGACTCCTGACCACCCGCCAGCAATGACCGTCAACGCCGGAGCGAAGCATCGAAGCAATCCGCAGGGAAATATCGGACGCCGCCACGCTCTGAAGCTGATCGCCGCCGCCGGCGCCTCCACGTTCCTCGGACGCGCATTCGGCACCGTTGAACCTGCGCCGGTCGGCGTCATCACCCGCGCGATTCCGTCGAGCGGCGAACGCATCCCGGTCATCGGCCTCGGAAGCTGGCGCACGTTCAACGTCGGCGACGATCCCGTCGCGCGCGCGGAGTGCGCCGCGGTCATGCGACGCTTTTTCGAAGGCGGCGGCCGGCTCATCGATTCGTCGCCGATGTATGGCTCGTCGCAAGACGTCATCGGCGAGGGCCTCGCGAAGCTGGGTCGCACGGGCGAAGTATTCTCCGCGGAGAAAGTGTGGACGTCGGTGCGCGAAGGCGCGGACCAGATCGAGCGCACACGAGAGTTCTGGCGTGTGCCGCGGTTTGACCTTCTGCAGGTGCACAACCTCCAGGATTGGGAGAAGCACCTGCCGATGCTTCGCGACATGAAGTCCGCGGGGAAGTTGCGCTACGTCGGCATCACCACGTCGCACGGCCGCCGCACCGAGGAGACCGAGCAGATCATGCGCACGGAGCAGCTCGATTTTGTGCAGGTGACTTACAACATCCGCGACCGCGAACTCGAGGAGCGCCTGCTGCCGCTCGCGCAGGATCGTGGCATAGCCGTCATCATCAACCGTCCATTTCAGGAGGGCGCGCTCATCCGCGGCGTAGAGCGCCGCCTGCTGCCACCGTGGGCCGGCGAGATCGGCTGCGAGAACTGGGCGCAGTTTCTCCTCAAGTTCGTCGTCTCGCATCCGGCCGTCACCTGCGCGATCCCGGCCACAAGCGTAGTCGAGCACGTCGCCGAGAACATGGGCGCCGCGCGCGGCCCGATGCCCGACGAGGCGATGCGCCGTCGGATGATCGCCTACGTCGAGGGCTCTTGATGTCGGACTGGCTGACCTACACGCCCGAAACGTTCCTGATGTTTTCGGAGCGCACGTATCGGCGGCTGTTCGAGAGCCACAACGCCGCGCTCTGGCCGGCTCACCTCGCCGTGGTGCTCGCGGCCGCCGTGGTTTTCGTGATGCTGTTTCGTCGCGCCGCGCAGTCGGGGCGCTTGATCGCGCTTGCACTCGCGCTTGCATGGATGGTCGTCGCGCTCGCGTGGTTCTGGACGCGATTCTCCACGATCCACACCGGCGCGTCGATCATGGCCGCGGCGTTTGCTTTCGAAGGGCTCGCGCTTCTTTGGTTCGGCGCGATCCGATCGCGGCTCGAGATCGCGCGTCCCACGGGCGCATTCGGTTGGGCCGGGACAGCGATCCTCACCTACGGACTCCTTCTGCAACCGCTCCTCGGCCGCGCACTCGGAAGGCCATGGGCGCAGTCCGAAGTCTTCGGGCTCGCGCCTGATCCAACAGTTGCCGCAACGATCGGTGCGCTCCTCCTCGCGCGTCGCGCGCCATGGTTCCTTTGGACCATCCCGGTCGGCTGGAGTTTGTTCAGCGGATTAACTCTCTGGGCGATGCACGCGCCCGACGCGTGGCTACCGTCAGGCATAGCTATCGCAGGCACGGCGCCCGCTCTCGCGAGCCGTTGGCGACGGAAGCAACGGACTCCTCTCAATGCCAATCCCGGTTTGTAACGTATTACGTTACAACTTGAATTGGGTGCTCGTCGCGAAGAGTTGAGATGCCATGCGCCGTGCGGAAATTGCGCAGGGGACAGACGGCAAAAGATGCGCAAAGGCTGCCACGCTTCGCACAGTGTTTCGACTCGGGTTCGCCCGAGGGCGCAGCTAGCTTTTCCGCATGGCCGAATCCGGCTCCACCCTCTCCGGAATGACCACCTGCCCCGTGCCTCTGCCCCACCGCAAGGAGATCACGATCGGGCACGGCGGCGGCGGCACGCTCACGCAGGACCTGATCGACACGGTGTTCCGGCCGGCCTTCGCGAACGAAGCGCTTGAGGCGCAGCACGACGGCGCGCTGCTCAACGCCGGCACGTGTGCACGGCTCGCGTTCACGACCGACTCGCATGTCGTGAGCCCGCTGTTTTTTCCCGGCGGCGACATCGGCAAGCTCGCTGTCAACGGCACCGTAAACGACCTGTGCATGTGCGGCGCGATCCCTCGGTGGCTCAGCGCCGGCTTCATTCTCGAGGAAGGGCTGTCGATCGAGACGCTTCGAAAAGTCGTCGCGTCGATGAAGGCAGCCGCCGACGCCGCGGGTGTCGCCATCGTCGCAGGCGACACGAAGGTCGTCGAGCGCGGCAAGGGCGACGGCATCTACATCACGACTTCGGGCGTCGGTCTCGTCGGAACTCCGCTCACCATCTCGCCGTCAAGCGTCGAGCCGGGCGACGCGGTCGTGCTCAGCGGCGACATCGGCCGGCACGGCATGGCAATCATGGCCACGCGGGCGAATCTTTCATTTGAGAGCGCGATAGAAAGCGATTGCGCGCCGCTTGTCGCACCCGTGCGCGCGCTGCTCGACGCCGGGCTCGAAATCCACTGCATGCGCGACCTCACGCGCGGTGGACTCGCCTCGGCGCTCGTCGAGATCGCCGGAGCCGCGAAACTCGCAATCGCGATCGACGCCGCGAAGCTTCCCGTGAGCGAACTTGTCGGCGGCGCGTGCGAGATCCTCGGACTCGATCCTCTCTACGTGGCGAACGAGGGTCGCTTCATCTGCATCCTTCCCGCCGAACAGGCCGCCCGAGCCGTGGCCGCGATCAACGCCAGCACGCCCGAAGCGGCCGCAGTGGTCATCGGCAACGTGAAGCCCGGCCCGCCCGGCCGCGTGACGCAGCGCAGCGTGATCGGCGCCGAGCGGATCGTCGACCGCCTCAGCGGCGAGCAGTTGCCGCGGATTTGCTGAGGTTTTCGCTGTGCGAAAACCTCTTACTTGACTTCGTCAACTACTTTGCGATTCCGTGGGGAATGCCCTCACCTGCCCTTTCCGTTCCTGAATCGCCGGTCGATGCCGTCCGGCATTTCAACAGGTTCTACACGCGCAAGATCGGCGTGCTGAATGACGGCCTGCTCGACAGTCCGTTTTCGCTGACCGAGGTGCGCGTCCTCTACGAACTCGCGCACCGCGACGATGCGACGGCGACCGACATTCTGCGCGAGCTGGACCTCGACCCGGGATACCTCAGCCGGATGTTGGCGCGGTTCGAAAAGCTCAAGCTCGTGGAGCGCCAGCGCTCGAAGGAAGACGGCCGGCGCAGCCACCTGAGGCTGACCGCGGTAGGTCGCAAGAAATTTGCGTCGTTGAACAACCGCTCCAACCGGCAGGCGCGCGAGTTGATCGGCCATCTCGATGGTTCACAGCAGAGGCAGCTTACGGACCTCATGACTTCGGTGCGCCACGTGTTGTCGAGACCGGAGGAACGTTCAAGCGAGGTCACCCTGCGCTCTCCCGCGGCAGGCGATCTCGGTTGGGTGGTGCAGAGGCACGGGGCGCTCTACACCGAGGAGTACGGTTGGGACGTGCGATTCGAGGGCCTGGTCGCGACGATCGTGGGCGAATACGTGGAGAACTTCGACGGGAAGCGCGACAAATGCTGGATAGCCGAGATCGAGGGCCAGCCGGTGGGCTGCGTCTTCCTCGTGCGCAAAACGGATACGGTCGCGAAACTTCGACTGCTCCTCGTCGAGCCAAGCGCGCGCGGCCGTGGCGTCGGCCGCAAGCTCGTGGAGGCGTGCATCGGCTTCGCGAGGGAGGCTGGCTACCGCAAGATCTTGCTTTGGACCAACAGCGTGCTCACCGCGGCGCGGCACATTTACGAGCACGCTGGATTCAAGCTGGTTAAGTCGGAGAAGCACCACAGCTTCGGACACGATCTCGTGGGAGAGACGTGGGAGCTGGATTTGAAAACCGCCAAGTGATGCTGGTCAGGGGCACGGCGCAAGCGACGGCCCTACGAGGATGCGAGGACCTCACGGGCACGGTAGCGGTAGTAGGCCGCGCAGGCGCCTTCGCTTGAGACCATCGGAGCGCCGAGCGGATGGTCGGGCTTGCAGCGCGTGCCGAATGCCGGGCAGTCGTGCGGCTTCTTCACGCCTCGCATGATCGAGCCGCTGATGCACTCGGTCGCGGTGCACTCGGCGCACGGCGTGAGCGCGAACTTTCGCACCGCGTCGAACGCCCCGAACTCCGGACGGACGGCGAGCCCGCTATTCGGGATCACACCGATCCCGCGCCAGTCGCGGTCGGCGATCTCGAAAACCTGCTCGACGATCGCGCGGGCAGATGCGTTGCCTTCAGTGCGCACGGCGCGCGAGTAGGCATTCTCCACCTCGGCACGGCCCGATTCGAGTTGCTTTACGCACATCAGGATTCCCTCGAGGATGTCGACCGGCTCGAATCCCGTGATGATGATCGGCGTATGGTGCACGCGCGCGATCGGGCCGTATTCGGAAGTTCCCATGATCGTGCACACGTGGCCTGCGGCGAGGAAACCCTGCACGCAATTGTCGGGCGAGCCGAGGAGCGCGCGCATCGCTGGCGGCACAAGCACGTGCGACGTGAGTATTGAGTAGTTTTTGAGTCCTTCGCGCGCTGCGTGGAGCACGGAGAGCGCGTTCGCCGGCGCGGTTGTCTCGAAGCCGACGGCGAAGAACACGACTTCGCGACCGGGGTTGTCGCGCGCGATGCCGACCGCATCGAGCGGCGAGTAGACGATCCGCACGTCGGCCCCGCGCGCCTTCGCGGTCAGGAGATCGATGCCGTTGCCCGGCACGCGCAGCATATCGCCGAAAGAGCACAGAATCGCGCCGTGCTTCAGCGCGATCTCGACGGCTTGGTCGATGATCGTGGCGCTGGTCACGCACACCGGGCAGCCCGGGCCGTGCACGAGGCGGATGCCGGGCGGCAGTAGATCGTCGAGGCCGAACTTCACGATGGCGTGCGTCTGGCCCCCGCAGATTTCCATGAGTGTCCATTCGCGGGTCGTCACGCGCGTGATCGCCGCGACAAGCTTCCGCACGAGCGCAGCGTCGCGATACTCGTCGACGTATTTCATGGCTCTCCTTTCGCGTAGCCCGCCGCGTGAGCGGCGGGACTGGTCGGCGATTCGTCCCTGCGCTCACGCGCAGGGCTACTGTCAGGAAACTCAATCCCGTCGAGGTCGCCCATCTGCCTGAGATATTCGAACGTCTCCGCGGCCTCCTTCGCGTCGACGACGCTGATGGCGAGGCCGACATGAACGAGCACGTAGTCGCCGACCTGCGCCTCGGGCGTGCACGTGAGGCTGACGGCCTTGACGACTCCGGCGAAGCTGACCTTCGCCGAGCGAAGCAACGGGTCGTCGCCCGTGATTTCGAGAACTTTTCCTGGGACTGCGAGGCACATGGGGAATGGGGTCTAGGGTTTCGGGTCTGGGGTCTAGGGTTCGAGTCGTTCTCGTTCTCCTAATCGTTCTCGTTCTCTCGTTTCAGGGAGAGAACGATTAGGATTACGATTACGAGAACGATTGAAGGGTTCATTGGGGCAGTGCGACGTCGGTGAGGCCCCACAGTGCGCCGAGGGCCTGGCCGGCGGCGATGGAGTTGTCGTTGGGCGAGAGCTGGCGGTGCACCAGCACTTTCAACCCTGCGCGGCGAAGGGCGGTGACGGCCAACTCGTGAAGGAGCGCGTTCTGGAAACAGCCGCCGGTGAGCGCGACCGTGCCGACGCCGGATCTGAGCGCGGTGAACGTCATCGCGTTGGCGAGACCGCGGTGGAACTCGGCGGCGAGTTCGTCTGGCTCGCGCTTCGACGCCAGCAACTCGCGCAAGGCGGGACGCCAGTCGACTTCAAGCACAGCGCCGGGAGTTTCCGATGGAGCGACGTCGAACGGGAGCGCGCGTCGCGACGGACCTGCGCGCGTCGCCGCAGCCTCGAGCATGAGCGGCGCCTGGCCCTCAAATGCGTTGCGCGCGCACAGCCCGAGCAAGGCGCTCACGCCATCGAAAATCCGGCCGCCGCTTGAGCACAGCGGCGAGTTGAGGCCGAGACCGATCATCTCGCCCAACACCTTCCGCTCCGAGTCGTCGAATCCGAGTCGGGACGCAACCGCCTCAGACATCCCGACACCAGCGGCAAGACTGAGTGCGACACGCCGTGCATCCCTCGCGGCGGCATCGCCGCCCGGCAGCCGGAAGGGCCGCAGCCGCGCAAATCGCGTTGCCTGCTGTTTTCGAAGGAGAATGAACTCACCGCCCCACACGGTGCCGTCCTCGCCGTAGCCAGTGCCGTCCCATGAGATGCCGAGCACGCCGTCGGCTGGATGCTCGTTCTCAAGAAGACACGCGAGCACGTGCGCGAGGTGATGCTGCACGCCGATCATCGGGAGACCAGTCCGCCGCGCGTAGCGGGTCGACTCGTAGTCGGGGTGTTTGTCGTGCGCCACGGCTGCGGGCTTGGCACCATAGAGTTCCGACAGCGTGGCGATCGTGCGCTCGAAGACGGCCTCGGTGGCGGCGTTGCCCGAATCGCCGATGTGTGGGCTTACGACGACCTGGTCGCCCGACGCGATCGCAACCGTGTTCTTCATCTGCCCACCGGTGCAGAGAAGCACACCGGAGATTTTGCCCGGAAGCTTCAGCGGCGCGGGTGCGTAACCGCGCGCGCGTCGCAGAAGGATTGGATGACCGCTCGCGGTCTCGCGCACGACCGAGTCGTCGACGGGCCGCGCGATGTCACGGTTGTGCACGAGGTGGAAATCCGCGATGCCCGAAAGGCGATCGAGTGCCTCGTCATTGTCGGTGCAGATTGGCTCCTCGGAGAGATTCGCGCTCGTGGCGACGAGCGGCCGGTCGGCGTCGCGCGCGAGAAGCAAGTGCAGCGGCGAATACGGCAGCAGCGCACCGATCCACGGATTGCCCGGGGCGATCAAGGCCGCGAGGTTGCTGCCCGCGCGGCGTGGCACGAGCACGACGGGCGCGGCGGGCGAGTTGAACAACGCCTCGGCGCCGGGCGACACTTGCGCGTGTTCACGCAGCGAACGCAGGTCGGCGAACATGACGGCAAGCGGTTTCTCCTCGCGATGTTTGCGACGGCGCAGTTCCGCCACGGCGGCCTCGTCGGTCGCGTCGCACATCAAGTGGAAACCGCCGACGCCCTTGACCGCACCGATCCTTCCTGCGCGCAGCGCCGCAGCGGCGGCGGGAATCGCATCGTCGCCAAACGCGATGAAGTTGCCTTCGCGATCGCGGAGCGCGAGCTGCGGACCGCACGAAGGGCAGGCGTTGGGCTCGGCGTGGAAACGGCGGTCCGTAGGCTCGGAATATTCCTGCTCACAGTCTGGGCACATATGAAACACGCGCATGGTCGTGCGCGGCCTGTCGTAGGGAAGCCGCTCGATGAGCGAGTAGCGCGGGCCGCATTGCGTGCAGTTCGTGAACGGATAGCGGTGACGGCGGTCGGTCGGATCCAGAAGCTCGCGACGGCACTCGGGGCAGATCGCGAGGTCCGCAGGTATGCCCGCGCTCGCCGGGCCCCCGGTCCCAGCGCTCTCAATGATTGTGAAGCGCACCTCTGCCGGATGCTCGCGCCTGCCGGGCGCGGCGCACTCGATCGCCGCAACGCGCGAGGCAGGCGGCGCCTCGTTGCGGAGGCTCGCGATGAGTTGTCCAATCCTGCCCGTGTCGCCAGCGGCGCGAATGAGCACGCCCTCGGAGTCGTTGCGCACCCAGCCCTGGAGGCCGAGACGCGACGCGATGCGATGCACGAACGGACGAAAGCCAACGCCCTGCACCGTGCCGCGCACGCGGATGAGCGAATCAGAAAAGGTCGGCGTCACGCGCATGGCGGGAAGCGCTTAACGCCTGCGGGGAAGACGCGCGCGGAGAAACTCATACCACGCAGCGACGCCTTCGCCGCTGCGCGAGGAGAGCTCGATGATCTGCGCCTGCGGCGCTATGCGGCGGATGTTCTCCACGGCGAGCTTCCGGTCGAAGCCGAGCGCGGCGGCGATGTCGGTCTTCGTGAGGAGCACGAGGTGCGCGGACTTGAAGATCGGCGGATACTTCAACGGCTTGTCCTCGCCCTCGGTGCACGAGAGGAGCACGACGCGCACCTGCTCGCCGAGATCGAACGACGCCGGGCACACGAGGTTGCCGACGTTCTCGATGAAGAGCACGCGCACGCCGTCGAGATCGATCTCCTCCGCGGCGCGGGCGACCATCGAAGCGTCGAGGTGGCAAACAGTGCCTGTCGTGATCTGTGCGACAGCCGCGTGCGGTCGCTCCAGGCGGCGGCCGTCGTTGTCGGTCTCGAGATCGCCCACGAGCACGGCGCAGCGCTCGTCCTTGCCGAACTCGTCGAGCGTGCGCTCGAGGAGCGTGGTCTTCCCGGAGCCGGGCGATGAAACGATGTTGAGCGCGAGCAGGCCACGGCCGAGGAAGTAACCGCGATTCCGCTCCGCGAGGATGTCGTTCTTCTCGAGGAGCGGGATGTTAAGGTCGACCGACTGCACGCGGACCTCGCCGCCCGGGCTCGCGTCGAGGGCTGCGTTGATCTCGGCGGACAGCGGAGCGCTCAGGTTGCGGGGCGATGCGCCCGCAGCACGGCTGAGGGCGTTGATGCGGAAACCCTCGGCGGGGATTTCTTCAATGTTGGTGGACATGGTTCGGGGTGGTTGACTCGAAAAACTCAAGGCGGGCCAGATCGAGTTCGCGGCCGGAGCGCACGTCGCCTGAGAAGGCGCGGCACACCGGGCACTCGAAGAGGAAGCCGCTCTCGATCGTGAAGTCCGTGTCGCACTCCGCGCAGTGTGCGCGCGCAGGCACTTGCTCGATGACGAGCTCCGCGCCCTCGGCGACGGTGCCAGGCGAGAGAGCCTCGAACGCGAAGCGCAGCGCCTCGGGCTCGGCTCCGGAAATCGCGCCGACGCGCAAGGTCACACGCTCCACGCGCGTTGCACCGTGCGCCCCGGCCTCACGGCCGACGATCGCCAGCGCTGACTCCATGATGCCGGCCTCGTGCATAACAAGATTTATACGTCCCTGCAAATATCGCAGTCCAGCGCACAACACCCGTTCGCCAAGTGCTGCGCAGCATGTGGCAACAGGTGCGTATGCGCGCGCTTGCCCGTGGCGTAAGATGGCAGCCTCACCAAGAGGTCAGTTACCCCCTACCCTCAAACCCTCGAAAGCGACGTCCCATGGATTCTCCCCGGCACGCCGCACCCATCCTATGGTAAAGGAAAACGATCCGGTCCAAACCCCGGCTGCGACAGGGACGATATACGAACAAGCGATGGCGCGCGGCGTGAGCCGGCGCGACTTCCTTCGATTCTGCGCTTGGATGAGCGCCTGCATCGGGCTCGATCAAACAGGTGTCGCGCGCGTCACCGAGGCCCTCGAGACGAAGAAGAGAATCCCTGTGATCTGGCTGCACTTCCAGGAGTGCACTTGCTGCAGCGAGTCGTTCATCCGCAGCTCGCACCCGATCGTCGCGGACATCCTCCTCGACAAGGTCTCGCTCGACTACACCGAGACGCTGATGGCCGCATCGGGTCACCAGGCTGAACAGGCCCTTCACGATACGATCACGAAATACAAGGGCGAGTATCTGCTCTGCATCGAGGGCTCCGTGCCCACCGCCGAGGACGGCGTTTACTGCTGCATTGGCGGAAAGTCCGCCCTGCAGATCGCCGAGGAAACCGCGAAGGACGCGAAGGCAATCATCGCGTGGGGCAACTGTGCTTGCTCCGGCTGCGTGCAAGCCGCGAAGCCAAACCCGACCTCCGCGAAGCCAATTCACAAGGTCATCGCTGGCAAGCCGATCATTAACGTCCAGGGTTGCCCGCCGATCGCCGAGGTGATGGCCGGCGTGCTCGTGCACCTGCTCGCCTTCGACACGATCCCGCAGCTCGACAACCTCGGCCGCCCGATGGCGTTCTACTCGCGCCGCGTGCACGACACGTGCTACCGCCGCCCGAGTTACGACGCGGGACTCTTCGTCGAGACCTTCGACGACGAGAACGCGCGCAAGGGCTATTGCCTCTACAAGGTCGGCTGCCGCGGACCGTCCACCTACAACTCCTGCGGCACGATCCGCTGGAACGGAGGCGTGAGCTTCCCGATTCAGTCCGGCCACGGCTGCATCGGCTGCTCCGAGGCGAACTTCTGGGACAACGGGCCGTTCTACCAACGCCTGCCGAACTTCCCCGGATTCGGCATCGAGTCCACCGCCGACAAGATCGGCATCGTCGCCGGAGCCGCGGCAGTCGCGGGCGCGGCGGTTCACGCCGTGATGACAAATGTCCGCAAACGCCACGGCATCGGCGAGCAGGCCGGCGAGCACGCCGAGACCGCCGAGCGCGAGCACGACGAGCGCCACAACGGTGGCAGCAAACCCGATTCACAATCCTGAGCCCTCACCGACATGAATTCACGAATCGTAGTTGATCCCGTCACCCGCATCGAGGGCCACCTCCGCATCGAGGCCGAGGTGAAGGACGGCAAGATCGTCGACGCCTGGAGCGCCGGCACGATGGTGCGCGGACTTGAGATCATCCTCAAAGGCCGCGACCCGCGCGACGCGTGGGCGTTTTGCGAGCGTGTCTGCGGCGTGTGCACCACGGTGCACGCGCTCGCGTCGGTGCGCGCCGTCGAGGACGCGGTCGGCATGGCAGTGCCGCCGGACGCGGAGTTGATCCGCAACATCATGTTCTGCACGCAATACATGCATGACCACGTCGTGCACTTCTACCATCTGCACGCGCTCGACTGGGTCGACGTCGTCAGTTCGCTCAAGGCCGACCCGAAGGCGACCTCCGAACTTGCGCAGAGCATCTCGCACTGGCCGAAGAGTTCGCCTGGGTATTTTTCGGACATCCAGAAGCGCATCGGTAAATTCGTCGAGAGCGGCCAGCTCGGCATCTTCGCCAACGGCTACTGGGGCCACCCGGCCTACAAGCTCCCGCCCGAGGCAAACCTCATGGGCGTCGCGCACTACCTCGAGGCACTCGAGTGGCAGAAGGAGATCGTGAAGGTCCACACGATCTTCGGCGGCAAGAACCCGCACCCGAATTATCTCGTCGGCGGCGTCCCCTGCTCCATCAACATCAACGAGTCCAACGCGATCAACGCCGAGCGTCTCGCGATGGTCGGCCGTCTCCTCGCGCAGGCGAAGGAGTTCATCGAGCAGGTCTACATCCCCGACGTGCTCGCTGTCGCGCCGTTCTACCTCGATTGGGCCGGCATCGGTGGCGGTCTCGAGAACTACCTCTGCTACGGCGACCTGCCGACGAACGGCTTCGCTGATGTCGCGAGCTTCAAGTTTCCGCGCGGCGCGATCCTCGGTCGCGATCTCTCGACCGTTCACGATGTCGACCCACGCGACGATTCGGGCGTGCAAGAGTTTATCGATCACTCGTGGTATGAATATGCGGACGTCGACGCAGGCCTTCATCCGTGGAAGGGAGAGACGAAGCTCAAGTATTCCGGCCCGAAGCCGCCCTACGACTTCCTCGACGTCGACGCCAAATACTCGTGGCTCAAGACGCCGCGCTGGAAGGGCCACGCCATGGAGGTCGGCCCGCTTTCGCGCATGCTTGTCGGCTACGCCGCGGGCAACGCCGAGATCAAGGATGCCGTCACCGCAGCTCTCGGCGCGCTCAAGGCACCGCCGGCCGTGCTCTTCTCGACGCTCGGCCGCACCGCGGCTCGCGCGATCGA
This sequence comes from Opitutaceae bacterium, assembly GCA_035513275.1. Taxonomy (GTDB): domain Bacteria; phylum Verrucomicrobiota; class Verrucomicrobiia; order Opitutales; family Opitutaceae; genus DATKCJ01. The sequence goes on along the minus strand of DATKCJ010000250.1, from coordinate 8,560 downwards.
GTCGCAGCTCGTCGCGCGCTGGGCGCTCGAGTTCTACGACCAGTTGCTCGCGAACATCAAGGCGGGCGACACGCGCACGTTCAACCGCGAGAAATGGGAGCCGTCGACATGGGACAAGGTCTGCAAGGGCGTCGGCGCCAGCGAGGCGCCGCGCGGCGCGCTCGCACACTGGATCGTGATCGAGGATCGCAAGATCGCGAACTACCAGCTTGTCGTTCCGTCCACTTGGAACGCCTCACCGCGCGACGGCAAGGGCCAGCGCTCGGCCTACGAGGCATCGCTCGTCGGCACTCCGGTGCACGACCCGCAACAGCCTCTCGAGATCATCCGCACCATCCACTCGTTCGACCCGTGTCTCGCCTGCGCGGTCCACCTCTATGAGGACAAGAAGGAGATCGCGCGGCACGAACTCGTGGTGAGGTGACCCACCCCGCGCCATGAAAAACAACTCTCACGACTACCAGCGGGTCTACGTGTGGGAGCAGCCGGTGCGCTGGTTCCACTGGATCAACGCCGTCTGCATCATCGTGCTCGGCGCGACGGGCTGGCTCATCGCAAATCCACCCGCGCTGGTGAGCTCGGCCGAGGCGTCGCACAGCTACTGGTTCGGCACGATCCGCTTCGTGCACTTCGCCACGGCCTACGTGTTCATGATGAACTTCGTGTTCCGGCTCTACTGGGCTTCGGTGGGAAACAAATACACGCACTGGCGGAATTTCTTCCCAATCTCGAAGCCGCAGCTTCGCGAGGTGGCAGCCGTGCTGAAGGTCGATATCCTGCAGTCGACGAGCAAGCCCGTGCACACGCTCGGTCACAACTCCGTCGCCTACTTCACCTACATGGGCACGGGCCTGTTGACGGTGTTTCAGGTGCTCTCGGGCTTCGCGCTCTACGCGCCGATGAGCGAGTCATGGTTCCCGCAGCTCTTCACGTGGATGGTGCCCCTGTTCGGCAGCGAGCAGAACCTGCGCATCTTCCACTACGCGGTGCTGTGGGCATTCATCGTCTTCACGATCATCCACATTTACCTCGTCTTCTACCACGACTACGTCGAGGGCCACGGCGTGCTCTCGTCGATGGTCGGCGGGTGGAAGTTCATGGAAAAGGAAAAGATCGCCGCCGAGGAGGCCACGGGTTTCTCGGAGTTCCGGCACCGGAAGAGCGGGCAAGTTCCCGAGTCCGCACCGAAGTCGAAACCAGCGACATGATCCCAATGTTTGTCATCGCGAGGCGCGTCCTCGCGCCGCGGCGATCCATCCTTGCTGGATTGCTTCGTCGTCCCCGGCTTGTGCCGGGAACTCCTCGCAATGACAGAGTCAGGGTTGTGGCGCCAACGCGACTCCCTCTCCCATGGCTGGCTTGATCGATTCCACGCTCGTGGGTGAACCCTCGCCCGCCGCGCCCCTATGCGCGGCGGGCGAAAGGGTCCTCGTGCTCGCCGTGGGCAACATCCTCATGGGCGACGAGGGCGTGGGTGTGCACGTGATGCGTCTCCTCGAGGATCTTCCGACGCTCGCCGGCGTGCGACTGCTCGACGGCGGCACCGGCGGCGTGAACCTCCTCACGGAGTTCGACGGCGCGGAGGACATTGTGATGATCGACGCCACGCGCGACGGACTCGCCGCGGGCTCAATCTCCTTCCTTCAACCCGAAACAGTGGGAGAACTGCCCCGCGGACTGGGGGCACACGATTTCGGGTTGAAGGATCTTTTCGCTGCCGCCGCGCTCATCGGGCGGTTGCCGCGCATCCACCTCTACACGGTCTCGGTCGAGAGTGTGAATCCGATGTGCATGGAGCTTTCGCCTGAGGTCGCCTCCGCGGTGCCGCGCGTCGTCGCTTCGATTCGCGCGCTCGCGAAGCAGCTGGCCGCCCTCGTGTGATTCACGGTGTCCGCAAATGATCGACGCGCTTCCCACCAGTTTCGCAGCCCTCTCGATCCTCCTCCTGAGCACGGCAGGCGTCGCGGTGCTGCACACGCTCGCGGGACCCGACCACTACCTGCCGTTCATCGTGATGGGCAAGGCGCGCCAGTGGACGACGCGCCGGATGATCTTCTGGACAAGTCTCTGCGGCGTCGGCCACGTCGCGAGCTCCGTGGTCATTGCCGTCGGTGCCGTCGCGCTCGGTCATGGGCTCGAGCGCGTGCAGGTGATCGAGGAATTTCGCGGCAACCTCGCCGCGTGGGCGATGATCGCGTTTGGCGCGGTGTATTTTGCGTGGGGCGTGAACCACGCGCTGTATCGGCGGAAGCACGCCCACGATGCCGATCACAATCACGGTGCCGCGGGTGACGGCGCGCAGATGGGATTCAAGCTCACTCCCTGGATCTTGTTCACGATCTTCGTGCTCGGCCCGTGCGAGCCGATGATCCCGCTCGTGATGTATCCCGCCGCGCAGGGCCACTGGGGCGAGATGTGGGTCGTGTCCGCAGTGTTCACGGCGCTGACGATCGGCGCGATGTTGGCCACGGTGCTGTTCGCCGTGAAGGGTCTGCGCCTGCTCCCACTCCGACGCATCGAGCACTACACACACGCAATGGCCGGCGCGGTGGTGCTGAGCGCCGGCTGCGCGATTCAGTTTCTGGGGCTATGAGGAAGGACGGCCAAAACGTCGTCTTGTCGCTCCGGCATCTCAGATGACATGTCACCTATTAGGTGACATCCCCTCGGAGAAAACGGCATCCAAACATGTCACCCATTAGGTGACATTGGTTTGGTTTGCGCCACAGGTCTGCTGCCACAGCGTCTAGGGGAACGCCTCGGCGATGACGAACGGGCAGCCGACTGAGAGCCCAAGGATGCGCGCGCGGATCCGCGCCCGTTAGTAGCACCACCTTCCCGCCCGATCAGTTCACCTTCGGCAGCTTGATGTCGCCCGAGTTGTCGAGGACTCCGAAGGCGAACAGCAGCCAGATGATCACGGCGATCACAACGACTGCGTTCAAAATGCTTTTGATGCTGCCAGCCATCGGGATGTAGGTGTTGACGAGCCAGAGCAGCACGCCGACGACGATCAAAGTGATAACCACGGTCATTAAGGGCATAACACGATGGTAGCTTGAACCTCCCGGCGCCTCCATGGGGTCTTACCCGACCAAACGTGACATCCAGTGAGATTTGGACATTCGCCCGACGGCCAAGGCACCCGCGCTCGGAGATCGCGGGCTACCTCCGACACCACGTCATTGGGTGCAATCTGAATCAGCCCAGCGCCGCGGAGCACTTGCGGAAGTGGAAACCGTAGATCGAGAGTCTCACCGCCAACGGCACCAGCCTCGGCCGCCGGAACGAAGTCCACAGAAGCAGCCGCCAGTATTCGAAACGCTCGCGTCCAAAGATTCCGAGGCGCACGCCCGCCTGGGCGAAGGCCATGAGATTCCTCCAACTGAGCGACGTGCGGATGCTCGGCACCGGGCTCTCGCGCAGCAACGTGCGGATCCGCCGATAATACGGGCCGGGCGCGTAAAGCTTCTTCATCAGTTTCCGGTAACCATCGCGCAGCGTCTCGCTGTCCATCCGAGGGACGAAGTTTGTGGTGCCGTCGACGTTGTCGCCCGTCGTGTCGCCCAGCAGGCGGCCCTGCTCCAGCATGCGATCGTGGAGTTTGGTGCCCGGCACCGCCTGAAGTAGGCCCACCATCGCGGTGACGATTCCGCTCTTCTGGATGAACTCGATCTGCCGCTCGAATATTGTCGGCGTGTCGTTGTCGAACCCGACGATGAACCCGCCCTGCACCTGGAGGCCCGCGCGCTGCATGCGCTTCACGTCGGCGATCAGGTCGCGCTTGCGGTTCTGGCGCTTGTTGCACTCGGCAAGGCTTCCCTCGTCCGGCGTCTCGATGCCGACAAACACCTGGTCGAAGCCCGCGCGTGCCATCAAGTCCATCAGCTCCCCGTCATCCGCGAGATTGATCGAGGCCTCGGTGTAGAACGCGACCGCGCGGCTGTCGCGCTGCCACTCAATCAGCGCGGGGAGCAGGTCCTCTTTCAGCGCGCGCTTGTTGCCGATGAAGTTGTCATCGACGAAGAAGATGTTCCCCTTCCAGCCTAGGCGTCGCAGCCCGTTCAACTCGGCGATGACCTGTGCGGTGCTTTTGATGCGCGGGCGGTGCCCGAACATCGCGGTGACGCTGCAAAAATCGCAATCGAACGGACACCCGCGCGAATACTGCACGCACATCGAGGCGTATGCTTTCAGATCGGCCAGCTCCCACATCGGAACCGGCGCCAGGCTGAGGTCGGGGAGCTCGGCCGACGTGTAGACACGCCGTGCGCAGCCACTCGCGAAATCTTCGAGGAATCCAGGCAGTGTCACCTCGGCCTCATTGAGCACGAGTGATCGACCTCGGGAAACTGCTCATGCTCGAGTGTGAAGAGCGGGCCGCCGGCGACGATGGTCTTACCCGCGGCACGGCAGCGTGCGATCAACTCCTTCGCCGAGTGCCGTTGCGCGATCATCGCGCTGATCATCACGATGTCCGCCCAAGCGAGGTCCGTGTCCTGCATGGCGCGCACGTTCACATCGACGAGTCGTTTCTCCCACTCGCGAGGCAGCATCGCCGCAACCGTCAGCAGGCCAAGCGGCGGCAGCGACGACTTCCTATGCACGAACTTCAAGACGTGCTTGAAGCTCCAGAATGTGTCGGGGAACCCGGGGTAGAGCAGCAGAGCCCTCATGGCCCGTTCTCTCAGCCATTCGATTTGCTCGCCGCGCTCAAAGGCGTCGCATGTGCCCGCGGGTGTCCGGCGTTCACGCCATTGCCATTCAAACCGTGCTCCGGTTGAAGTGGCAGAGGCCTTGTGTCCGCGGGTGCACCGCGCTTGGCCCGCGCCAGCTTGCCGTTCATGAGTTCCTCGACCTTTGCGCGAAGGACGGGAAATGCAAAAGGCTTCTCGATGAACGCTCCCGGCTCGAGGAGCGACTTCACGTCGGAATCCTCCCACCGCGCAAAGCCGGAGATAACAATCACCGGAAGCTCATGCGGTATCGCCCGCACGCGGCGGACCAGCTCCAATCCCGTGAGAAGTGGCATGTCGTTGTCGGTGATCAACAAGTCGTAGGGCCGGGCGCAGAAGGCGTCCCACCCCGAGGCTCCGTCGCCCGCAGCATCCACTTCAAAACCATCCCGCCGCAGCATGGTGGCGAGAAGTTCGCGGATCTCCGCGAAGTCATCGCACAGGAGGATGCGCAGCGGCGATGCCGAGTTTGTTTGGGAATTCTGCATGGCTGAAATGGTGTGTGTTTGCGCGCGGCCTGAGTGAACCGAGAGTCCCGCGCGGCCAGTCAGTTTGCCCCGTCTGTGCTCTCGCTACTATGGGGTGAAATACTACTCCGCTTTCGGCAGCATCTGCCGGCGCGGGGCGTGGAAAAACCCCGGAGCCTGCAACGCCGAAGGACGAGCCATTCCCAAGCTCAGTGAATTTGGGTAGCCCGCGATCTCCGAGCGCGGGTCCGTGACTCACCCGTCCTCGGAGAGGCCGGGCTACCCGCCTTCATCCCGCTCAGCGGGGCTGCGGCGAAGCAAGCCGGCGCTGCGGCGCCCATGATGCTCGGCCAACTCGCCCCTCACCGCACCCTGAACTCCACCGAGTGATCCCGGTGATCGTTCTGGAGTGGCACGGTTGCTCCCTGCAGTTCGTTTCCGTCGAGTTGCAGGCGGCTCGCCTCGGCATCGTCGGCCGGTAGTCTCGAAATGATAATGTGGTAGACCGTTTGCCGGAAACGGTAGTGAACCTTGAAGGAGCTCCAGTCCGCAGGCATGCGAGGCTCGAGCCGCAGTTGGTCGCCCTCGCGGTGGATGCCGAGCAGCGTCTCGACGAGCAACCGATACATCCAGCCGGCCGAGCCGGTATACCACGTCCATCCGCCCCGGCCGGTGTGCGGCGGCGCGCCGTAGACGTCGGCCGCGACCACGTAAGGCTCTACCTTGTAGGTCGCGATCTGCCCGGGCGTCGCACCGTGGTTGACGGGATTAAGCATGTCGAAGAGCTCCCAGGCGCGCACGTGATCGCCCTTGAGCGCAAAGGCCATCGCAGTCCAGATCGCAGCATGGGTGTATTGCCCGCCGTTCTCGCGCACGCCCGGGATGTAGCCCTTGATGTAGCCCGGGTCCTGCGCCGACTTGTCGAAGGGCGGGTCGAAGAGCTGGATCAACCCGGCGTCGCGCCGCACGAGCCGGCGGTCGACGGAGGTCATCGCCTGGCTCGATCGCGCGGGGTCTCCCGCTCCGCTGATCACCGACCAGGTTTGCGGCAGTGAATCGATCTGGCACTCGGAATTCGCGGCCGAGCCGAGCGGCTCGCCATTGTCGAACCACGCGCGCAGATACCACTGGCCGTCCCATGCATGCGTCTCGATGTTGTCGCGCAGCTTCCGCGCCTCCAGCTCGCAGCGGTCTGCAAACGCGACATCGTTTCTCGCGCGCGCGACCGGCGAGAACTGCTTGAGCACGTCGTGCAGAAAGAACGCGAGCCACACGCTCTCGCCGCGGCCCTCGTTGCCCACGCGGTTCATGCCGTCGTTCCAGTCGCCGCACCCCATCAACGGCAACCCGTGCGTCCCGAAATTCAATCCGCGCTCGATCGCGCGCACGCAATGTTCGTAGAGCGTGGCCGATTCATCGGAGCGGCCCGGAAGATCGTAACTGGCCTCCTCGCCCGGCTTGACCTGCCTGCCCTCGATGAACGGCACACGCTCGTCGAGCACGCCCGTGTCTGCGACGCACGACACGTAGCGGCACGTCGCGTAGGGCAGCCAGAGGAAGTCGTCTGAAAAACGCGTGCGCACGCCACGACCCGACGGCGGGTGCCACCAGTGCTGCACATCGCCCTCGCGGAACTGGCGCGCCGCAGCGCGGAGCAAATGCTCGCGGGTCGCGGCGGGCTCGGCGTGCACGAGCGCCATCGTGTCCTGCAACTGATCGCGAAAACCGAACGCGCCGCCGGACTGGTAGAAACCCGAGCGGCCCCACACGCGGCAGCACAGCGTCTGGTAGAGCAGCCAGCCGTTTGCCATTACGTTCACGGCGGGATCGGGAGTGTCGACATTCACGGCGCCGAGCGTGCGGTTCCAAAATTCCCAGACACCCTCGAGCGCGCGACGGCCGGCATCGCCTCCGCGGAATCGCTGCACGAGCGCCTGCACGTCGGCGAGGTTCCTGCCGGCGCCGAGCCGGAAGCTCGCCTCGCGTTCGTGCCCCGCAGGGAGTTCGAAACTCACCTGGACCACGCCGCATGGATCGAGGCCCGCGCCGACTTTACCTGACAGGCGCGTGCGCTTCAGCGCCGCCGGCTGCCCGAGGTTTCCGTTGCGACCGATGAATTCCCTGCGGTCGCCGGTGACAGTGCGCGAGGTCTCGTTTACGTCGATGAAGACAATCCGACCGGGAAACTCAGGACTGTAGTGATTGCGCGCAAGCAGTGCGCCGGTCTTCAGGTCTACCTCGGTCTGCACATGGAACATGCTTCGCTGGCGCAAATCGCCGAGGACCCATTCCCAATAACCGGTCACGGAGATCCGGCGGTGCCGCCCGGAGATGTTGCGCAGCTTTAGCACGGAGAACTTCACCGGCGCGTCCATCGCCACATAGACCCACAACTCCGACACGATGCCGTTCTCCGTGTGCTCAAACACCGAGTAGCCGAAGCCGTGGCGGATTACGTAGGGCGTCGCGCCGCGCGCGGGGCCCGGCGTGGGCGACCAGAATTTGCCGCTCTGCTCATCGCGGATGTAGAGCGCCTCGCCTGTCGGATCCCGCACAGCGTCGTTGCTCCACGGCGTGAGGCGGAATTCGTGGGCGTTCTCCAGCCACGTGTAGGCGCTGCCGGCCTCGGAGACGATCGTGCCGAAGTGCGGGTTCGCGATCACATTGACCCACGGCGCGGGCGTCACCTCGCCGGGCTTCAACGTGGTCACATACTCGTGGCCGTCGCGTGTGAACCCGCCGAGCCCGTTCTTGAAAATCAGTTCGCGCGGTGGGACCGAGGAGATCTCCTCCGCCCACTTCGGACCGGAAGGTGTGAACGCCGGGATGACCGGCTCCGCGGCGGCGCGTTTCTCGAGCTGTTCGGCGAGTGTGCCGCTCTCATCCGAGAGGACCACACGCGCCGCCGCATGCAGGAGGATGCGGTCGTCGTTTGGAAGCTGCTCGAGCCTGCGGATGAAGATTCCCCCTGCCCTGTCCAACATCTGCGCCTCGCCACCGGAGGCGATCAAGCTGGTGATCGTGTCGTGCAGCGACTGGCGGTAGCCCGAAACATCCTCGTTCACGATGACGAGCTCGACCGCCAGTCCCTTCGTGCGCCAATACGCGTGCGCCAGAATCACCTGGCGCACGATGTCGATGTTCGCCGGATCGCTTACGGTGAGCAGCAGGATCGCCGAGTCGCCCGAGATGCCGTGGCTCCACAGTCCGTTTTGGCCGCGGCGGTTTGCACGCAGTATCGCAGTCGCGGCTCGCCGCAAAGGATCGGCGTAGATCAGCGATGCTGCGAGCCGGTCGAAGAGCTGCGCCTCCCCATCCGTGGCGCCGAGATGGCGTAGCGTCACCTGGCTGTGAGTC